>JANMUE010000197.1:0-14233 GCA_031391205.1 Lysobacterales bacterium
GTCCCGCCGCGATGCTCTTGCTCTGACTATCAAGAGTAGAGCAAGAGCATCGCGGCGGGACGCCGCTCCCACGGGAGTTGTAGCTAAACTGTGTCGATGAGAATCTCTATCAAGTCCCCTGCGGACATCGCAAAAATGCGCGAAGCCGGGCGTCTGGCGGCGGATGTGCTCGACATGATCGGGCCACACGTCAAGCCCGGCGTTACCACCGAAGCCCTGGACAAGATCTGCTACGACTATATCGTCGATGTGCAAAAGGCGATTCCGGCCAACGTCGGTTACAAGGGCTTCCCGAAGACCATCTGTACCTCGGTCAACAACGTCATCTGCCATGGCATTCCCAGCCCGAGCAAGGTGTTGAAGGATGGCGACATCGTCAATATCGATGTTACCGTCATCAAGGACGGCTGGCATGGCGACACCAGCCGAATGTATTACGCCGGGCAGCCAGCGGTGCTCGCCAAGCGTCTTGTCGACACCACGTTCGAATCCATGTGGCGCGGCATCCGAACCGTTCGCCCAGGGGCCACACTGGGCGATATCGGTCATGCCATCCAGCAGCATGCCGAGGGTCAGCGTTTTTCGGTGGTGCGCGAATATTGTGGCCACGGCATCGGCCAGATCTATCATGAAGACCCACAGGTGCTGCACTACGGCCAGCCCGGCACCGGGCCGCGTCTTGAAGTAGGCATGACCTTCACGATCGAGCCGATGATCAACGCCGGTGCCCGCCATACCAGGCTGATGCCGGATGGCTGGACCGTGGTTACCAAGGATCGGTCGCTGAGTGCGCAGTGGGAACATACGATTGCGGTGACGCGAGAGGGCTTCGAGGTGCTGACGCTGGGGGTTGCGGATCGGGCCTCTTGACCATCCGGTCCGCAATCGTAAATAGGCGTGGCCACATCCCCATCCTCGTCGCGATAGAGCCGCGACGACCGCCCCCTTGGACTCAAGGGGGCTGGATTGCTTCGTTGCCGTTGCAGGAGCGGCGTCCCGCCGAGATGCTCTTGCTCTGAATCACAAACAATTGAGCAAGAGCACAATTGAGCAAGAGCATCGCGGCTCACGCCACTCCTACGTCTCAAGAAAGGTGGGCGGGGCGCGCGCGCATGGGCGCGCCCCCGCCTGCAGCGCTCAGGGGGTGGCGCTGCGTGAGTTTGCCTGCCACCAAATGCTTTGGTGGCGGGGACTATGCTGTGACGTCGTTACGATTCACCGACGTTCGACATTTTGAAAAGTTGGTGGGGCGCGTGCATGAACAACGCGCCCCACCGCACAGCGCTAGGGGGTTAGCGCTGCGTGACGTTGCGTACGACCAGGGCGCTAGCATTCACTTCGCGAACACCTCGGGTGGCACGGGCTATGGCGATGGCTTCATTGCGAGCCTGGGAGCTCGGAACGACTCCAGTGAGACGGACGATATTGGCCTTGGTGTCGACGTTGATGTCCAAGCCTTTGACGTCGTCGTCGGCGAGCAACTGCGATTTCACCTTGGCGGTGATCCAGGAATCATCAATCTTGTCGCCGGTTTCATCGAGGGCTTCACGCACTTCGCCCGAAGCGGTGGCCTTGTTGGCATCCTGGCGTGCTTCAGTACCGTCACGCGCAACCAAAATCTGGTTGTTGACCGACACTACGCCCTTGACCTTCTGTGCGACGCGGGTGGCCGCGGCACGATCGGCCACAGAGTCGGCGCCACCGCGCAGGGTGACATGGCCGGACTTGGTGTCGACATTGATATCGAAACCTTCGGTGCGCTCGTTATCGAGCAGTGCGGTCTTCACCGACGCGGTGATGCTGGCATCGTCAATCGCGGTGCCGACGCTGCGCTCTTGCTCTTTGTTGCCGGCAGAGGCCGGCATGGCAACACCCAGCGACAGCGCGATGGCCAGCGAAAGGGCGGTACTGTAAATGCTGCGATTCATGAGTTTCTCCTTGCGATGGAAATATGTGCTGTTCGGTTCGACGACGTGCGATCGCCAAACGCGGCTTCCAAACAAAGACCCGCATTAGCAGTCCGAGTTGTCAGCATACGTAGCAATCCACGATGTATGCCAACCAAAGCGGCGTTGCAATTAACTGAAATCATTGGATTTTTGTTTTTCCTGAGAAATCGCCGTCGCGCTGATCCCTGCAACCAGCACGATGCTGCAGGCGCGCTCCCGCAACTTGCATGGGTCCGCGCTATCGTCTGCATTATGGAAATCTCGTGCTGGGCGTTCCGCTCCCGCAGGCCGGCCTTGACTACGTCCGTCCGCTACCGGCGTGGCGTGGTCGCGATGCTGTGTACTAGTGGGTACTTTTGTCCAGGTGGCTTGGTGTAGTCTCGGGCAGAATGGCGGCTATCGCTGCCGCGTTCGATCGTTCGACACTCAGCCGGGCGCAGCGATGAATACCGTCAATCCAGAAGCCATTGCCAGCACCCCCTTCGACACCTCCGGGTGGCGCGAGCGGCTGCGTCGCGCCCAGTTCGAGGACGAGGCCGGCTTCGCGATGGGTACGCCGATCATGGATCTGCTGCGCGAACGCTGCGAGCGTGTGGAACGTGCCTGCATCGCGGCGTTCGAGTTTGTGTTTCCGGATACACGCGGTGTTGCATTGATTGCCACGGGTGGCTTCGGTCGCGGCGAATTGTTTCCGCAATCCGATGTCGACCTGTTGTTCCTGATCGTCGACCACCACGATCTGCGTCTCAAAACCGGCGTAGAGAAGCTGCTCGGTCTGCTCTGGAACATCGGATTGCAGGCCAGTCACGTCACCCGCTCGGTTGCGCAATGTGCCGAAGAAGCGGCTATTGATCTGAGTTCTGCGACGGCCATGTTCGAAGCTCGGCGGCTGGTGGGCGATGTGGCGCTGACCGCTGCGATGCACGAAGTCGTCAGTCCGGATCGCGTCTGGGGTGGCCTGTCCTTTCTCAAAGCCAAGCGCGATGAGCTGCGTGCGCGTCATGTCAAGTTCAACGATACGGCGTTCAATCTCGAACCCAATGTCAAAGAGGGGCCGGGCGGTCTGCGCGATCTGCACGCGCTGATCTGGGTGGCGGGTCGCGCCTTCAACGCGCCGCGCATTCGCGAGTGGGCGCAGCTGGGTCTTTGTTCGGAAGCCGATCAGCGCCGCCTGCTCGAAGCGCAGGAATTGCTCGGCACGGTGCGCTATGGGTTGCATCGCACCACCCAGCGTCGCGAAGAGCGTTTGCTGTTCGATCAGCAGCGTGCGCTGGCGCGCATGTTCGAGCCCAGCCTAGGCGAGCGCGAAAACGTGGTGGTCGAGCGTTTCATGCAAACATTCTTCCGCGCGGTCGGCAACGTACGCCGTGTCGGCGAGCGTTTGTGGGCAGGTTGGCAGGATCGTCTCGATGGCAGCGCCGAAGCGCCGCAGATCGATGTGCACAATGGCTTCTTCGCACGCGGACAGCGGCTGGGATTCACCGCCGAGAATCCGGATGCGATGCAGAGCATGGCGGCATTCGAGCTACTGCTGCAGCATCCGGAACTGACGGCGCTGGAGCCGGGCCTGGAAGCCGCCATCGCCTCGCTGTGCCTCGATGCCGATAGCGCGCGCTGGCGCGAGCCGGCGATTGCTCAATCGATGTTGCGCATTCTGCGCCATTCCGGCGATGTGATGAAAGTGATCGGGCGCATGGTCGACTGCGGCGTACTCGGCCGCATCGTGCCCGCTTTCGAACGCGTGACCGGACGCATGCAGTACGACATGTTCCATGTCTATACAGTCGATCAGCACACGCTGTTCGTGATGCACAAGCTGCGCTCTTTCGCCGATCCGGCACGCGCCAACTCGCATGTGCTGGCGTTCGAAATCCATGCGCGTCTGCGCAAGCCGGAATTGCTGCTGCTCGCCGGCTTGTTTCACGACATCGCCAAAGGCCGCGGCGGCGATCATTCCGAGCTTGGCGAAGTCGATGCACGCGAGTTCGGACAATGGCTGGGCCTACCCGAGATGGATGTTGACCTGATCGCCTGGCTGGTCCGCGAGCATCTGACCATGTCGGTGACCGCGCAGAAAAAAGACATCAGCGATCCCGTCGTCGTACACAAGTTCGCCGCGCTGGTTGAAGACTGGGAGCGTCTGGATTATCTGTACCTGCTCACCGTCGCCGATATCTTCGCCACCAGCCCCAAACTGTGGAACTCCTGGAAAGGTCAATTGCTGGCAACGCTGCACGAAGCCACGCGCTATGCCTTGCGACGGGGGCTGGAACATCCTGTGCATGCGCGTGAGCGCATTCTGGAAGCGCAGTTCGGCGCACTGACCGAGTTGGCGCAATCCGGTTATGACGCGGCGCGGGTGCGTGCGCTCTGGGCCGAGTACCCGGACGAGAACTTCCTGCGTTTCACACCCGGTCAACTCGCCTGGCAGACGGCGGCAATTCTTGATCACGGTGACAGCAGCGAGCCCCTGGTCACCGCGCGCGCTAGCGGTGAGCGTGGTGGTACTGAAGTATTCGTGTTTTCGGTCGACCGTGATGGCCTGTTTGCCACCATCACTGCGGTGCTCGACCGCTTCCAGCTCAGTGTGCAGGAGGCGCGCATCGCCACCTCACGCCAGGGCCATGTGCTGGACGCGTTCCAGGTACTGGATGCCGATCAAAAACAGGTCAGCGATCCACTGCGACTGCAGGAACTGGTCGAACGGCTGAGTGCCGAATTGTTGAAACCCGAACTCAATCTGACACCGGCACGCCGCGCCTGGACACGCCAGCAGAAACATTTTCATGTGCCGCTGCGCCTGGAATTTCAGAGTGACGACAAGCGTGGGCGCACCGGCCTTGCCCTGGTCTGCTCCGATCGTCCGGGGTTGCTGGCGCATGTCACCCAGGCATTTCGCGCCTGCGGCGTACGTGTGCACGATGCACGCATCGCCACTTTCGGCGAGCGCGTCGAAGATTTTTTCGAACTTACCGATGAACGCGATCAGAAACTCGACGATGTTCAGCTTCGCGCACTGCGCGCCACACTGACCCATGAGCTGGAAGTTCCGCGGCGCGGGTGAGTGGCCATCTGTCTGTGGGAGCGGCCTCTGGCCGCGAACGGCTTTCCCGATGGGGCAAGAGCAATCGCGACCTGAGGCGGTTGGCACGGTGCCCGCAGCTGAAGTTCGTCCATTTAAATACACGACCGAGCCGCCGCCAACGGCAGTGTCAGTGATTTTCGGTTTTTTCACATATTCTCGACGAGAATATCGCAATATAAAAAATTAGTTTATCCGGCGTTGTCTTTTGCGCCGTCATTTTCCGTACTCCGAACTGCGATGGGTCACAGCGCGCAGTTTCGGCAGATCGGATTCCTCAGTTTCGTTAAGACCGCGCTGGATCGATCGCTCCCCAAAAATGGAGCGCGACATGTATATGAAAAGACTTGCACAATCACCCAATGCCATGCTGAACACGTTGGTGGCGCTGGGCCTGGGCATGGCGATGTTGCCCGCACAGGCGCAGAACTTCGAAGCCTTTTATGGCGAAACCAATTTCCGCGACCGCGGCGAGGACGTGAAATCGGTTCGGCACTGTCCCGGCGGCGGATCGATCATCGCCGGCACGCGCATCAGTCCTGCCGGCAACAGCGAAGCCCTGTTGACGCGCGTCGACAATCTTGGCGTCGCGCTTTGGCAGCGCAACTACCGCGTCGCCGGTGCGCCGTTCTCCGAAGCCAACGCTGTTGTCGAATACAGCGATGGCAGTGGATTTGCCGTTACCGGCAGCGCCACGCCTTCGGACACCCGCATCTACACCATGCGCATCACCTGCGACGGCAAGCCGATGTGGACGGTATTGCTGGACAATCAGGCGCTGAATCATCGCGGCATCGGTTTCGACATCATCGAAGTGCCGCCGAGCCTGGCAACACTCCTTACGCGTGATGTGGTGGTCGTTGGTGACGAGCGTTTGCCGATCGCCGGCGGCACGACGCATGGCCGCATAGCCCGGATCGACGCGACCGGTAACGTGGTCTACAACAATG
The DNA here is from genome assembly GCA_031391205.1 of Lysobacterales bacterium. Lineage (GTDB taxonomy): Bacteria > Pseudomonadota > Gammaproteobacteria > Xanthomonadales > Ahniellaceae > 0-14-3-00-62-12. Next base: position 5,982 of record JANMUE010000197.1, read on the forward strand.
CGTATGTGGAGCCTGAGCGAATCCCCGGCCTGCGGTTTCGTGCGGTGACTCTGGCGCGCGCTTCCACAGGCTTGATGACAGACTTGGTGATCGGCGGCTCGGCCGGTCGATTCACCGACTGGAATTTCGATCGCCGCGGTTTGATGTTCCGTACCCGCCTCGACGGCAATCTAGTCTGCAATGCGATGATGGGCATTTTCGACAGCCCCAGCGAGGACTATTTCGGCATCACGCCGTTAACCAGCGCGGGGTTCAACGGTCAGACATTGCTGGTTGGGTCGGCTACACCAGGGCCGGCAGCAGTGGCACAGCAGGGCTATCTAACGCGTTTTCGTTCCGGCAATTGCGAGCCTCTGGAGCAGTCGCGCTGGCCCTTCCCTGGCGAAAGCGCCGAACTTCTGGACGTGGTCGAGTTCCAGGGTGGTGCCGCGGGTGCCGCGCGCTTCGCGGTCACCGGCACAGTGCGCAGCGCCGCCAATCCCAGTGATGGCTTCATCACGCCCGGTACAATTTTCAATCTTGCCCCCGTCCCGTTTCAACGCTTCGGCATGCAGGCGCCAGGGATCGAAACACTGCGTTCTCTCGACACCATGACCGATCGATTGATTGCCGCCGGCAACACCGATCGCGATTGGGCGCTGGTCGGCGACCCACGCGACAGCTATCTGGTGCAGACCAATACGTCGCTGCGAACGCTGTGCTCGCTGACCTGGACGATTCTTGGCAACGATCCGAACTTGCCAAACGAGCGCTTCGTCCCGGAAGTGCGCAGAATCGATACCGCCGTCCGTGCGGAAACGCCCAACGGCGAAACCACGGGTGAGGGCTATTGCTGCGTACTCGCGCCGGGCTGAGATCTTGCCGCGATCCCCTCTCCTTCGGTTTCGGGGAGGGGATTTTGTGGCTCCTCGCGCTAGAGCGCTGCACATCCCTGAGGCTTATGCACACGCTCGCTTGAGGCCGGATTTTTTTCCAGTTTGGTCGCAGGCCGTCTCGGCCTGGTCACCAGTTCACCACCGCAGTTCGGGCAGACGCCCTTGAGCTTCGCGTCGGCACAATCCGCACAGAACGTGCATTCGAACGTACAGATGCGGGCATCCGTCGAATCGGGCGGCAGATCGCGATCACAGCATTCACAGCTTGGGCGTAGTTGCAGCATCTCGGTATCTCCTCGCTCTATTTTGACCCCGGTCGGCAGCGGGTCATTCGCCAACTTGCGCCGCCAATCCAAAGATCGGCGCGTAGCAGGACCATATTGTGAATGCGAACATCAGGGCCGCAAAAAACGCGCCTGATGCGACAGCCGCCACCATCCTATCCTTCGCAACCGGCCAGGTCAGGCCGATTGCCAGCACCAGCAGCGGAAATACCAGCCACCAGCGATAGCTGGCCAACAGCAGTCGCGACGTCCAGGGGAGATCGGCTCCAAACCCGGCGAATCGCGGGACAACGAACAGCGCGGCAATGGCGGCTGCGGTAGGCAGAATCAGGGCTATACCCAGCAGGATAGGGTGATGCTTGTTCATGCTTCGGTTCTCAAGATCGACGAATGTTGGTTGTCGCGCTGACAACAACGCCGTCAGGTTGTAGTCGATTCGATTATAGGGTGGACTTGAACTTGAGCGCCCATCGCCCGCGTCCGGCCTTTCAATCCGCCTTCTCGCCGAGGGACCGGCGACCCTACAATGGGGTTCCTCTGGCGGAGCGATTCATGAGCGAACTGCAGGCGATCATCGAGAGTGCTTGGGAGCGGCGTGCGGAGTTGTCGGCAGACGAGGTCGACAAGGGCCTGCGCTTTTCGGTGAACGCCGTACTGGCCGATCTGGAATCGGGCAAGCGTCGCGTGGCCGAGAAGATCGATGGCGCCTGGCATACGCATCAATGGATCAAGAAGGCAGTGCTGCTGTCGTTCCGCATTGAGGGCAATCGGGTGATGGAAGGCGCACCGGCGCCGTTCTATGACAAGGTGCCGTTGCGCTACGAGGGATTTGACGAGCGAGCGTTTGCAGATGCCGGCGCGCGCGTCGTGCCGGGTGCCATCGTGCGCCGCGGTGCCCATATCGCACGCGATGTGGTGCTGATGCCGAGCTTTGTGAATATCGGCGCTCATGTTGGCGCCGGCACCATGGTGGATACCTGGGCGACGGTGGGGTCCTGCGCGCAGATCGGTGCGCATGTGCATTTATCCGGCGGTGTCGGCATCGGCGGTGTGCTCGAGCCCTTGCAAGCCAATCCGACCATTATCGAGGATGGCTGCTTTATCGGCGCGCGCTCGGAAGTGGTCGAAGGCGTGATCGTCGGGGCTGGCAGCGTGATCGGGATGGGCGTGTTCCTGGGTCAGTCGACACGCATCTATCATCGCGAAACTGGCGAGGTCAGCTATGGACGCGTTCCCGCAGGTAGTGTGGTGGTGTCAGGTTCGCTGCCATCGGCCGAAGGGCGCTGCAATCTTTATTGCGCGGTGATCGTGAAACAGGTGGATGAGAAGACGCGCAGCAAGACCAGTATCAATGAGTTATTGCGGATGTAACCAGGCCATGTAGGAGCGGCGTGAGCCGCGATGCTGTTGCTCTACTGTCTAGATTCAGAGCAAAAGCATCGCGGCTTACGCCGCTCCCACATTGTTATCAGGAGCCCATCATGACCGCACCCATTGTCTACGGCCTGGACAGCTGCGACACCTGCAAGAAGGCCCGCAAGTGGCTGCAGCAGGCCGGTGTCGCGCACCAGTTCGTCGACTATCGCAAGACGCCGGTTTCGGGCGAGCAGCTCAAGGCCTGGGCCGCGAAGCTGGGTTGGAATGCGATGATCAATCGCAGTGGTACGACTTGGCGTAATCTGCTGCCTAATCGCAAGAATCCCGCTTCCGATCCCGAGTATGTTCTGTTGGTGCGCGAGAATCCGAGTCTGGTGCGGCGACCGGTAGTGGTGATTGGCAACGAAGTCCATCTGGGCTTCACCCATGGCATGTTCGAGAAACTGTTTGCGCAGTGAGTCAGCGACTGGATTGAGGAAGCAATGAAGCAAGACATACTGCAGTTGACGATCGAGTTGTGCCGACGTCAATCATTGACACCCGACGACGCGGGTTGTCAGACACTGATTGCCGAGCGGCTGCGTGCCGCGGGATTCACTGTCGAGTCGCTGCGTTTTGGCGATGTCGATAACCTTTGGGCCAGCCATGGCAGCACCGGGAAGACGCTTGCGTTCCTTGGTCATACCGATGTGGTGCCCGCTGGCGACCCGGCAGCCTGGGCATCACCACCGTTTGAGCCGCTGATTCGCGACGGCGCGCTTTATGCGCGCGGCGCGGCGGACATGAAGGGCAGTGTTGCGGCGATGGTGGTCGCGCTCGAACGTTACGTCGCGGCGCAACCCGATCATGCCGGTGTTGTCGGCCTGCTGCTGACCAGCGACGAAGAAGGCGTCGCCGTAGACGGCGTCAAGCGTGTGGCCGAAACCTTTGGTCTGCGTGAACAGCGCATCGACTACTGTCTCGTCGGCGAGCCTTCGTCCGAGCAGCAGCTGGGTGATCGTATTCGCATCGGTCGCCGCGGGTCTCTGCACGGCCATCTGAAGGTGCGCGGGGTGCAGGGGCACGTGGCCTATCCGGAGAAGGCGCTCAATCCGATCCACCACGCTGCGCTGGCGCTGGCGGAATTGGCTTCGATGCAATGGGATGAAGGCAATGCGCATTTTCCGGCAACGACGTTTCAGATTTCCAATGTGCATGCGGGTACCGGCGCGACCAATGTGATTCCGGCCGAGATGCTGGTGGATTTCAATTTCCGTTTCGGCACCGCTTCCGGGCCCGAGGATCTGATGAGGCAGGTCGAAGCGGTACTGACAAGGCACAACCTCGACTACCGTATTCGTTGGGAGTTATCAGGCGCGCCTTTTCTGACCAGCAAGGGGCGCTTGCTCGAGGCTGTCGGCGCCGCCATTCGGACGCATTGCAAACTGGTGCCGGTCGCCGATACCGGCGGCGGCACCTCGGACGGACGTTTCATCGCGCCGATGGGCGCGGAGGTCGTAGAACTCGGACCGGTCAACGACAGCATCCACAAGATCGACGAGCATGTGCGCGTGGCCGATCTCGAAGTGCTGGCGCAGTGCTATGAGACGGTGATCGTCGAAGTGATGAGTATTCGCGATTGAGTCGTGGCGCATGAAATGGACGGGATGCGCTTTTGTGGGTCCGACCTGCGGTCGGACGCTTTTCGTGTTGGGTCGCGAAAGGCGTCCGCGCACAGCGCGGACCCACAACCGCATAGCAACCATTGGCACTCAGCCGAGCTTGAAGCCCACCGTGGTTTTTGCACGCGCTTCAACCGGTTGGCCATCGCGCTCGGCCGGCTTGAATTTCCAGCGTGACATGGCACGAATGGCAGCGCGATCGAACATGCCCGCGGGCTGAGCGCGGATCACTTCGATCTGTTTCGGCACGCCGTCGACTCCGACCAGAAACTGCAACTCTACCCAGCCTTCGGTGCGTCGTTTCTTGGCGGCAGGGGGATAGTCGGGCTGCACCTTGACCAACGGTATGGGCTCTGATGTTCGCGCAGAGGGACGCGATGATGGCGGTGGTGCGGCGGGTGGCGCCGAGACGGCAGCGGTCGTGGTGTTGGCTGCAACGGGTTCGGACGCAGTGGAAGCGGGCGCGGACACCGTTTCGGGTTGGCTGCGTGGCGGCGTGCTGACGACGCGCGTATCCCGTGAAGCCGGTGCCGGCACGGCCTCGCGTTCAGTCGGTGGGGTTACTGGTGCCGGCGCTACCTCTGCGGCGACCGGCGCCTGGGATGGCGACGTGGCTACCGGCGCGGTGGTTGCAGGCGCGACCTGGGACGCTGCCACTCGCGCCGCAGTGGCCAGACGTCGCTGCAGGCCCTTTACGATCAGTGAGCTCGGATTGGCTGAACTGAGCAGCGCCATGACGCGTTCTGCTTCGACAAGATTACCAGCGGCGATTTCTGCCTCGATGGCCGCGGCCGCTATCGGGGTGAGATCGACGAGAATTTCGTTCGCGCCGGCATTCTCGGGATCCTGCCTGAGCGCGTTGAGCGTGTGCTCCAAGGCATTGTCGCCGGCAGGCGCGACGATTCGATTCTGGCGAAACGCTGCGTTGGCAAGGGTCAGCGAGGTCTTGGCATCGATCGGCGCCGGCACCGGCGCCGCTGCAGGGGCAGGCGTGGCTACCGTGCCGGTCGGCGGCGCCGTTGCCGGTGGCTCCGAAGAGCCGCAGGCAGACAACACCAGCGAAATGGCCAGGACCCAGCTCAGGTCGATTCTCAGGTTTCCAAACGGACGCACGCTTTCATTCGCGACGAGGTGCGAGTCGCCCGAATAAGTAGTTAATCGCATGGCTGCGAACTCCTTTGTGGGCTACTGCATAGGCTAGCAGCGGACCGTGATGGAGTTCTTGCATTTGGTGTTGACAATGTGAACCAGTTCTCGTTTTTGCTGCTGTTAGGGCCAAGTAGTTCAGCCAGGGTCAGGCCAGCTCAACCTGAGTGGTGACCGCGGCGCCGGGCCGCGGCTGGCGATGACAGAATCGCAGGCGCAGTTCACCCTGATGCGATTCGGTGACAGCAGAAAGACTCTCGACCCAGTCGCCGTCATTGACATACCAGATGCCGTCGATCTGACGTAGGTCTGGACGATGGATGTGCCCGCACACCACGCCGTCCAAACCGCGGCGTTTGGCTTCGTGCACAACGGCCTGGCGAAATCGCTCGATGTAACGCTCGGCGCTGCCGCTCTGGCGTTTCAAAAAACTGGCCAGGGACCAATATGCCTGCCCGCGACTGCGCCGCCAGCGATTGGCGATTCGGTTGCCGCTGAGGATGCGGTAATACAGCCATTCCCCCAGCCATTCGCGGGCGCCGCCGTGGCGCACGGCACCATCAAATTCGTCGCCGTGTGTGACCAGAAATCGGCGGCCATCGGCAGTGCGATGAATCGCGCGGCGTCGTATCGTCACGCCCGGCAACACCAGGCCACAGAATCGGCGCAGTGCCCAATCGTGATTGCCGGGGATATAGATCACCTGCGTGCCCCGCGACGCGAGCACGCGGATGGCGTCGATCACTGCAGTCTGTGCCGTCGACCAGATGGCGCGGCGTTCGATCAGCCAATGCAGGTCGAATACGTCGCCGACCAGATACAAAGTCTCGCAGCTCAGGTCTTCCAGAAATTCCGCCAGGGCTTCGGCGTGACAGTGGCTGGAGCCAAGATGAATATCGGAGATAAAAACACTGCGATGTGATTGCGGCAGGGTCGTCAGCGCCGGGCCGTTCATGACAATGCCATCGCGGGCCGAATCGTGCCGGAAGTGGGCGGCTTGGAACCAGCGTCGATGTAGCGCTGGCGTTTTCTGGCGGTTATGCGATCCAGTTCGACCCAAATCAGGCCATCAATCGAGTTGCTGAAATCCGGATCGACGCCGAAGGCGATGAAACGTGCGCCGCCGGGTTCGCACAGTTCGGTGTATTGCTTGTACAGCGTCGGGATGCGCGCGCCAAGTGCAGTCAGATTGTCGCGCAGCAGGGCCAGGCTGGCATCGGCATCAAGGGTGCCGAAATCCGGCGCGCTCAGTGCAAAACGGAATGGATGATTGGCCCTTGCCAGTTCACCATGGTCACCGAAATATCGACTGTAGTAGGCGACCAGCCATTCACGCGCCGGCAGCGGCAATGCCGCGCTGATTGACACCGGACCAAACAGATGGCGGACGTGCGGCCGCGAGCGCATCCAGGCACCGATTCCCATCCACAGGTAATCGAGGCTGCGACTGCCCCAGTACTTGGGCTGCACGAAGCTGCGGCCAAGCTCCATCGCATTATCCAGTTTGGCGATGAGCTCAGGCGTGAAGCGGAACAGCGAGGCACAGTAAAGTCCATCGATGCCATGCTTGGCGATCACCTCGCGACCATCAGCGATGCGATAAGCGCCGGCGATTTCGAGCCGCGTCGTGTCCCACACCACCAACTGATGATAGTGCGCATCGAAGCGGTCGCGATCCAGACGCCGGCCGCTGCCCTCTCCGACACTGCGAAAGGTGAGTTCGCGCAATCGCGCAATCTCATGCATCACTGCGCTGTCGGCGGATGGCTGGCCGCAGAGAATCAGCTTGCCGTCGCTGGTTTCGCCGATGCGCTGCAGCGTTTCGATATCGCGCAGCAGGTCAGACAGACGGCTGGCATGCGCCAGCGGCTCGGCCTGCGTGGCGAACAGGCGTCGACCACGACCGACCGCGTACACGGCATCGCGAATGCGCGATGCCACTTGGCTTCGATGCGCATTCGATGTGGCGATCGTCATATCAATGGCGCTCAGTCGGATCGATATCCGGCGAGGGCGGCCGGCGCTGAGCTCGCGGGCGAGCAGGGCGGCGCCGAGTGGCCGATACAGCGCGGACAAGCCGTAGAACAAGGCCGAATTGCGCGCCTGCAGGTGTGCAGTGATTACCGGGGCTTTGCAGCGTTCGGCCCAGGTCACGAAGCTGTGCCGCCAACGGCTATCGCGAATGCCCTGCCAGCCCAGGCGCGAGACTTCACCAGCCGGAAACACGATGACCGCTTTTTCGGACTCAAGTGCCTGCTGCACGGCTTCGAGGCTGGCGGCACTGGGTTTGCCGCCCATGATGCGCACCGGCAGCAGCAGTGAACTCAGGTTCCCGACCTGCGACAGCAGATCGTTGGCAACAATCACCACGTCGCGGCGAATATCCCCCACGCATTTGAGCAGCGCGAGCGCATCCAGACCGCCGAGTGGATGATTGGAGACGATCAGGCAGCGGCCGCTTTCCGGTATGACTTCGCGTTCGACATCATCGACCAGGTAACGACAGTCCAGTTGCCGGAGAATGGCCTCGACGAAGGCATGCCCAGCCAGGTGCGCGTTCTGCGCAGCCAGTTGCTCGATGCGGTCAAAGCGGTTGAAGCGTGCCAATTGCCGCAGCAACGGCTTGGTCAGCAAGGCCTTGCGGCCGCTGAAGACGTGCGGGAAGCGTTGTTCGATGCCAGCTTCGATACGGAGCATGTCGTTCACCCGAGCGTAGTCTCGGGATCGACAACCTACCGCCGGCCAGGGTCAGCAATATGGCAGTCTTGCGGCATTGCTGTGTCAGTGCAGGAGCGGCGTGAGCCGCGATGCTCTTGCTCCTGCCTCTGATTTTGTAGAGCGGGGCTTGCTCCGCTGCTTTTGATCTGGTCTCAACGTTGGCGAAAGATCAAGAGCAGCGGAGCAAGCCC
>JANMUE010000198.1:0-2424 GCA_031391205.1 Lysobacterales bacterium
GCCAAGTTCGTGCTCGACGCGACGATCGTTGTGGTCGGCGGCGGCATGTTCATCTGGCAGTTCGGGCTCGCGCCGCTGGTGCAATCCTTTGGCATAACGACAGCACCTGGCACGTGGACCGATATCGCCTATCCACTCGGCGACCTGCTCACCCTAGTGGGCATCGCCACCGTATTGCTGCGGCTTCCCGAGGGCGCCGCTAGACGCAGTTATCTGCTGCTGTCACTGGCCTTGCTGTGCAGCATGTGCGGAGACCTGATCTGGACCCTGTTCAATAGCCATGGGCCGGCACCGGCATGGAAGGACCTGCTGTCGCGCATGTTCTGGTTCGCACAGTCGATATTTTTCCTGGCCGCCGCGGAATCCACCCTGGTCGGCGGCGCGCCAGTTCGGGCGCGCGCACTGCCACGTACCACGCTCGCGGCCTTGCCCTATATCGCCCTGGTGGCAGGATATGGTCTGGTCGCCTGGATGGCAGCCACCGACCGCTTCGCTTCACTGCGCTCGCTGCTGATCTGGGCCAGTGTGCTGACGGTGGCGGTGGTGCTGAGGCAGGCCATCGCCAGTCGCGAGAATGCCTATCTGCTGCGCGACCGCGCGCGCATGGCGGGTGAATCGCGACTGGCCAAGCTGATCGAAAATGCGGCCGACGGAATCCTCGTGCTGGGTTCGGATCTGACCATTATCTACGCCAGCCCACCGGCTCAGCGCATGCTGTCCGGAGGTTCCAGCGAACTGAGTGGCCGCTCGATGCTAAGCCTGCTGCACGACGACGATATCGAATCGCTGAGCCTGAAGCTGGCCCAGCTGGACCGCAGCGGATCGGCGCGCGTGGGTAAGTTGATGCTGCGTTTCCTGCCTGGCGACGCGGCTGCGGTGCTGACGGAAACCACCATCACCGACCAGCGCGACGACCCCGAACTCTCCGGCATCGTGCTCAACATACGTGACGTCACTGCGCATCAGGCACTGGAAGATCAGCTGCGCCACGATGCCCTGCACGAGCCATTGACGCAACTGCCTGGCCGCGAGCTGTTTCTCGATCGTGTCGCAGGCGGCCTGGGACGTATCGGCAACGATATCGATCATCTCGCGGTCGCGGTACTGGAGATCGACCAGTATCGATTGATCAACGACAGCCTCGGCCACGAAAGCGGCGACCAGCTGCTGGTGATGTGCACGGATCGATTGAAACATCAGAAACGCGAGAGCGACACCCTGGCGCGGCTCAACGACACCGGATTCGCCATTCTGCTGGAGGCAGAGGGCGACGCCGGACAATTTGCTACGCGCATAGAACGCCTGATGAACGCATTTGCCACGCCCTTCGTCCTGGGCGCCAGCAATCTGCGTGTTACCTGCAGCCTGGGTCTAGCAGTCGCAAGCAGTGATGTCAGTTCAGCAGCGGAACTGCTGCGCAATGCCGACACCGCACTGAGCATGGCCCGCGCCGATGGCGGTGGCCGCTATCGACTGTTTGCTCCGGAACAACACGCCCGCGTCATGCAGCAGCTCAACTTGCAGGCGTTCGTCCCCGAAGCCATCGAGCAACGCAGGTTCGTCCTGCATCTGCAGCCAGTGGTGGGATTGGTCGACAGCTTCCCCATTGCGCTCAGACCGCGCGTCTGCTGGCGTGATCCGGCGCAGGCCCCTTGGCCGATCGCACGGCTTCGCGATGCCGTGCGTCACAACGAGATTGGCATCCAGTTGGGCGAATGGATTCTCGATCAGGCGCAACGCGAGTTCGCCAATGTCATCCGCTATCAGAGCGGCGCCAGCCACCTGTCGTTGCTGATCGCCATCTCGGGTCAGCACCTGCGCCACCCGGCGCTGATCGAGCGCGTGCAGACCTTGCTGCAGCGTCTGGGGCTGGCGGCCGTCAATTTGCATTTGTCGATCACGGAGGACAGCCTTGCCGACGACAGCGCAACGGCGCTGACCGCACTGCGGCGTCTGCGCAATCTCGGCGTGCGTCTGGCGCTGGGCGAATTCGGCGGGCGCGCGTCGTCACTGGCTTCATTGCACGAGAATCTCTTTGATACCTTGATCCTGTCCAGTCAGTTGGTGCGCACGCTGACGCCGGCGTCGCGCGTCACCGCACTGGTGCGTGGTGTCATTGCATTGGGCGAAGGATTGGGCGCGCGCGTGATCGCCGCGGGCGTCGATAATCAGGAACAACGCGAATTATTGGCCGAACTTGGCTGTCTGTATGGCATGGGCGACGCACTGGCGCCGGCGATGCCGGTAGAACATCTGCTGCCCTGGCTGGGCGGGCGTCTGGCCGAGGCGATGTAAGAGCTGAAAATGTGGGAGCGGCGTAAGCCGCGATACTATTGCTCTGCCTTTGACCTTGTAGAGCGGGGCTTGCTCCGCTGCTTTTGTCTGGTCTACATTGACGAAGATCAAGAGCAGCGGAGCAAGCCC
>JANMUE010000235.1:0-6548 GCA_031391205.1 Lysobacterales bacterium
GCACGCGGGATTCTGATCGCTGATACCAAGCTCGAGTTTGGCATCGACGCCGACGGGAAGCTGCTGGTGATGGATGAAATGCTGACGCCGGATTCGTCACGCTTCTGGCCCGCCGACACCTGGCAGATCGGCAGCAGCCCGCCGAGCTACGACAAGCAATACGTGCGCGATTATCTGGAGACCCTGAACTGGAACAAGGCCCCGCCCGGCCCGCGCATTCCGGCCGGCGTGATCGAAGCTACACGCGCGAAATATTCCGAGGCGCTGCTGCGGTTGACGGGTATCTCGCTGCCGTGAATGCGCCGCCGGGATGATCTGTGGGTCCGACCTGTGGTCGGACGCTCTTCGGACTACCGCAGCATTAAATCTGGTGCGTCCGACCGCAGGTCGGACCCACAAAAGAAATCACCCACCCCATGACCCCACGCGACATCCTGCTGATCCTGATCGTGTGCCTGGCCTGGGCCGGAAATTTTCTGACCTCGGCGATGTCGGTGCGCGAGTTGTCGCCGCTGCTGTTTACCGGGCTGCGTCTGTTGCTGGTCGGGCTGTTGCTGGTGCCATTTCTGAAGCCGCCACCGCGCGCACAATACGGCCGGCTGTTTGCGGTGGCATTGTGCAACGGCGTGCTGCATTTCGGTCTGAGCTTCTGGGCGCTCAAGCTCGCCGGCGACATCGCCTCGCCGGCCATCGTGATGCAGAGCTACGTCCCCATCGCCGCGATACTGGCCTGGGTACTGCTCGGCGAGCGCTTCGCCTGGCGTACCGGTCTTGCCATCGTGATCAGCTTCGCCGGCATCCTGGTGCTGGGCTTCGATCCCCTGGTATTGGATCGCCCCGAATCGCTGCTGATGATGCTGGTCTCGGCGTTCTTTCTCGCGCTGGGCACGGTCCTGATGCGTGATCTCAAGGACATCAACGCCTTCAATGTGCTGGGCTGGTCGGCGTGGATCGGCTGCGTGCCGCTGTTTCTGATCAGCGTTCTGATCGAACCCGACCCGCGTGCACAACTGGCATCGGCCAGCGCTATCGCCTGGACCGGCGTGATCTATGCCGCGGTGATCGCGTCGATGCTTGGGCACAGCCTGTTTTTTCTGCTGGTGCAGCGCCACCCGGTAGCGCAGCTCACGCCGTATTTTTTGCTCACTCCGATATTTGCCATCCTCCTAGGCATCATCTTCTGGGGCGATCGCCCGGGCCCGAGGTTGTGGATCGGCGGCGCGATGGTGCTGGGTGGCGTGCTGGCGATCGCGTTGCGCAATCTGGCCAAGCGCAGAGCGGTGGTTGTGGTTGAGGCATCGACGTAGGGTGGGTGCAACCCCCCATTTTTGAATGTTCCAGAATGGTGGGTTGCATCCACCCTACATTCAATCGCTCTCGTATCCATTGAGCGCCAGCCTGAGCTGAATCCTAGCCTCTTCACGCAACGCCACCGGCGCTACGATTTCGGCATCGGGTCCGTAGCGCAACACATCCATCAACAGCTCGCGTGCGTTGGAATACGGCAGCCGCAGTTCGTAGCGACCATCGTCCAGCATGCGGCCTTCCTGCTTGGAATGCCAATGCTCGTCCGCCACCCAGCGTGCCGCCTTGGCGGAAAAACGGATCGTCGCCCAGGCTTTGGGTGCGCCCGAGAAAATGCCATAGCTGCCGGCAAGATGCGAATCGAGCTCGGCATCGGCGACGTCGATCGCTTCCTCATCCAGCATCACCGGTTTGAGCAGGCGATCGACAGAGAAACTCCGCAGCCCCTCGCGCTCGTGGTCCAGCGCATCCAGGTACCAATTCTCGCGATAGTGTGTGAGCCGCTGCGGGCTGACCAGACGATCCGTCTCGTGATTGGTCGAACGCGCGCGATAGCGGAATTTAAGCTTGCGGCGCTCCAGCACGGCGCCGGCGACAACGCGGAAGCTGGCCTCATCCAGCGGCCGCGACATCGCACGAGTGACGCGGATGCGCTCGATCGGCCAGCGCTTGCCGCGGCTCTGATCGGACAGCAGCTTGTCGATGCGCGTGCGCAGCGGCGCCAGCGCGCCGGACAGCACCGCACCACCGGTGCGTGCCAACAGCTGATGCATCGCCAGCAAGGATTCGAGTTCGCTGCTCGACAACCACAGGCCGGGCAATTCGAATTTCTCGGCTTCGTTGACGTTGTAGTAGAACGCCGAACCATCTTCGCCACCGGATTCGATCGGCGCACCCAGGCCGTCGCGCAGAAAGGCGACGTCACGATAAACGGTGGCGCGCGAGCACTCGAGATCATCCTGCAGACGCAGCAGCGGAACTGGCAGACGCGCCACTTTCAGGATTCGGTGCAGCTTGAGCAGGCGTTCGTATCGGTCCATGGGTTATTTTGCCTTGTACCTTGGCAGTTTTGCAGATTCGGCTGCGTCGATCACCTCTTCGTGGCGTCGGCGGCGTTCCATCGTCTCGATGCGGCCGCGTTCCCAGAATTCGGCCAAGGTCTCGCCCTTTTCGTTGGTCTTCTTCTTGCTGTGCTTTTCGATGAAGCGCAGCAAAGCCGGCGGCCGCGCGGGATAGCCCGAATCGATCGCAGCATCGTCCTTGACCATGCTGGTGGCCGCGTCCATCAAGGTCTTCAGCACTAGAAACACCACCAGCATCGCCATCGGCGTATCAAAAATGCCGATGGCGCCGAATCCGAAGATCAGCGTCAGATGCATCAGCAGCACCCGCGTCAGGCGTTTGCCGGCGTGGTTTTCGACCCAGAAGAAACTGCGCTGCCCCAGCGTCGGCAGGTCGATGACGAGATCGACAATCACCAGAAACAGCAGCACGCCGACGCCGATGCCGAAGTCGCCCCAGCTGACATGGAAAAACGTCAGCTCCGGACGATTGACCTTGAGCATGAACAGGATCATGCCCAGAAAGAAGCCATGAGCGAAAGTGAAAATCAGCGCGATCTGCTTGAAGTGCGCGTAGTAGCTGCCGTACTCGCGGCCCCGCGGATCAACCGACACATAGTTGAAATGGCCGCGCTTACGCGTCAATCGCGCATGCCGGCGGATTTTCCACATCACCGCAAAATGCCCGAGCAGGCTTTCGACCCAGAACAGCAGCAGCACCGTGCCACCCGACCAGCCGAACTTCCACACCCCGATCAGCGGCACGAGGTTGAGCAGGATGGCGATCAGTAGATGTCCCATGCGCCGAGTATCGTCGGCGCGGGCTGGCAATGCCAGGGGGATTGGCCTCGCCACTGTGGGTCCGACCTGTGGTCGGACGCTCTTTTTCACAACGTCTCGTGTCAACAAGAAGCGTCCGACCGCAGGTCGGACCCACAATGACGGTTAGGGTGCGGATTCTTTCTGCACCAGATACTTGAGCACCGCAATCATTTCCTCATGGCTGCTCATGCCATCGCTGCTGACACGCCACTTGCCATTGACCACGAGGGTCGGCGTGCTGTCGATCTGATAGGCGATGACGCGCTTGCGCGCCTGTGTCAGTCTGGTTTCCACGGCGAAGCTTTTCATGGTCTTGCGCACGTCATCGGCGCTGGGACCGAGCGTGGCCAGCAGAGCCACGACCTCGTCTTCGTTACGCAGCGGTTTGTTGTGCACGAAGTTGCTATCAAAGATCAGTTGATGGCTGCGATCGCCCAGACCCAGGACCTCGGCTACATAGAAAGCCCGCGCCAGCAACGGCCATCCTGCATTGAATTCCGCTGGCAGATAACCGAACTGCACATTCGCCGGCAGCTGCGATTTCCAGGCATCGATATGCGGCTGGAAGCGACCGCACGCCGGGCAGCCGTAACTCATGACTTCGATTACTTCGACCTTCCCCGGCGCACTGGTCGGCTGCGCCACCGGAATGCGGAAGTAGTGACGACCTTCCTGATAAGGCGCTTGCTGCGCCAGGCTCGCAGCGGCAAATCCCAGTCCCGCGAGCAAAAACACGATGCGACGAAGCATGCCAACCTCCGGTAACGGTGCTGTAAAACTTATCGGGCGGCGAACGCCTTCGACTCGGTGTTGTCGACGCCAGCGGTCTTCGCAAGATGGGCCGCTTCCATGCGGATCAGGAAGTCGGCAATCTTGAACATCTCCATATAGCTGCCCGCGGCGCGACCGCTGATGCGCCATTTGCCATGGACGACCAGGGTCGGCGTGCTGTCGACGCCATAGGCCATCACGCGCTTTTTGGCCTGCATAATCCAATTGTTCACGGCAAAACCGTTCATGGTCTTGGTCAGTTCTTCGACGTTGCTGCCGAAGGTGGAATACAGCCGGGCAAAATCGTCGGCGGTTGCGAGCGGACTTGGGGAATTGAAATTGGCGTCGAATGTCGCCTGGTGCGTCTTGTCGATCAGGCTCAGCGCCTTGGCGGTGTAATAGCCACGCGCCGCCAGCTCCCAGCTGGGGTTGAAGACCGCCGGGAGGTAATCGAACTGCGCCGTAGCCGGCATATTTTTCTTCCAGCGATCGACTTCGGGCTGGGCGGCCGCGCAGGCGTGGCAGGCGTAGCTGAACACCTCGATGACCTCGACCTTGCCGGGCGCTACCTGGGTCAGCTGTGCCGGTTCAATCCGCTCGTAATGCTGACCCTCTACATAGGGCACCGGCTGTGCCTGGGCCAGCGGCAGGCTCAGCGTCAGGATCGATAGCAGGGCAAATGATTTGAACATGTTGGGCTCCAGGCCGAAGGACGGGGAATTTCACAACCTGTGAACGCTGGGCGCCGCAAGAGTTCCTCAAAATCTGAATGCCGGCAGCAATGAGGCCAAAACGCCCCTGTAGGGCAGGCGTGCCGCCTGCCGTTCCGACGCTGCCGGATCATCAAGACGGCAAGCCGCAGGCTTGCCCAACAACCCAGAACCGCACAAAAAAGAAGGGCGGCCGTGAGCCGCCCTGCATGGATCGATGTCGGCGCTGGCTCAGCGCGTTGCTGCGGCCGGCTTACCGAGTTTGCTGGCTTCCATCTGCACCAGATAATCGACCACCTTGAATACGTTCTCGGCGCTACCCGCCGAGCCACCGGTGACGCGCCATTTGCCGGCAACCACCACCGTTGGTGTGCCGTCGATCTGATAGGCCATCTGCTGCTTCTTGGCGCGATTGATCTTCATCTCGACCGCAAAACTGTTCATGGTCTTTTTGATTTCATCGGCAGTGCTGCCATAGCCGGCCAGAAACGTGGCGATCTGGTCCATGTTCTCCATCGGCAGCTTCTTCTCGAAAATCGCATCGAACATCGGTTGATGCGTCTTGTTGATGATCTTCAGCACTTCGGCCGCGTAATACGCACGCGCGAAGGTTTCCCAGCTGGGATTGAAGATCGCCGGCATGTAGCTGAAGCTGGCCTGCTTGGGTGCCTTCTTTTTCCAGCTCGCGACGACGGGCTCGAAATGCGCGCAGTGAATGCAGGCATAGCTGAACAACTCGATCACTTCGACCTTGCCCGGCGTGCTCGTGGGCTGGGCGGGGTCGATCTTGAAGTAGTGCGTCCCCTCCTGATACAGGGTGGGCTGGGCGTTGCAGGCCATGACAAACAAGGAGGCCAGCACGAGGACCGCGAAACGCTTCAACATGACGATCTCCATTAGCTTTGCGTGTGCAGCAGTTCAATCATTACGCGCGCCGATGAACAGCGCGATCCGGTCAGGGCTTGGCCTGGGCGACGGCATCGGCATTACGCGCATGCAGCCCTTCTATATACGACGACACGGCGAGGATCTCTTCATCGCTCAGGCGCTTGGCGATACCGGCCATGATTGCGTAATTGGCATCGTTCAAAGCGGCCGATCCCGCTGGCGTGGCCTTGTAGCCACTGAGCAGGGTGCCGGTGTAGCCGGCGTGCTGACCGCCGACGGCGGGATAGCTCGGACCGGGGTTGCCAGCGCCGGTTGGCCCATGACAGGACATGCAGGCCGGCACGCCGTTCTGGGCGACGCCACCACGATAGATGTCTCGGCCGACATCGACGATACGCTTGCCCTTGTAAGGACTCAAAGCGTCGCTGATCGCGGTTTCATCGCCCAACCCGGGTACGACCTTCTGGGTGGCGAAATGGGCGCCTATATCGCGCATGTCCTGAGCATTGAGCATTGCGGCAAAGGGCTGCATGATGGCGTTGACACGTTCGCCACTCTTGAATCGGGCCAGCTGGCGCGCGATGTACAGCTCGTGCTGCCCGGCGATCTTGGGGTACAGCGGGGTGCTGCTGTTGCCATCCATGCCATGGCAGGCGGCACAGGTGGCGGATTTATCGGCGCCGGCCTTGGCATCGCCCGGATTGGCCTTGGCGACATCGACCAGCTGCGATTCCGTGCTTGCGGGCGCGACGGCGACGGCGGGGGCTGCTTCTGCAGCAGGAGTAGCGGCATCAGCCACGGGCACGGCCACGTCTTGGGCCAGTGCTGCAGTCGATAGCATCGCCAAAGCAAGCGCAGCGATCAGGATTCGCGAGGTCATGGGATTCTCCAAATAATTCCGGTCGGACGCTGCCGATCCCTCCGGCGCACCCACAAGGCCGCGAATCTTACAACAGCCTACTGAATGTAGGTGTAGGAGCGGCGTGAGCCG
>JANMUE010000246.1:0-1047 GCA_031391205.1 Lysobacterales bacterium
AGAGCGCATGAACGCATCTGATCCTTCGTCGCGATGGCTATTCGACGCGCAAGAATACGAGGCGCGGGAGTTGATCGAGGACGATCTTCCTGAGCTGCAGGCGTTCTTTGTCGCCAATCCTGAGTACTTCCTATCGGTCAATGGCATGTTGCCTCGGCTGGATGAGGCCAAGCAGGAATTCGAAGATAGACCTCCGGCCGAAATGACCTTCGAGAAGGTGTACGTGATCGGCTTCTCTGACAAAGGCCGTCGCATGGTGGGCATGGCCTCCATACTGTCCAATCTCTTCGCTCCGAATGTCTGGCACATCGGCTTGTTCATAGTCGACACTTCGCTTCACGGTACAGGCTCCTCCAGCCTCCTGTACTCACACCTCGAAAAGTGGGCGAAGGCGAAGGGTGCATCGTGGCTACGCCTGGGTGCCGTGGCTGGCAATATCAAAGCCGAACGATTCTGGGAGAAGGTCGGGTACAAAGAGGTTCGCCGTCGCGAGGGAATGAAGCTGGGCCACCTGACGCATACCATTCGGGTCTTTGTGAAGCCGCTCGGTACTCCGGGCCTAGACGAATATCTGCGTCTGGTTGCCCGTGATCGGCCAGAGTCATAGCCGTTCACCGAATGCGCTCTAACCCTTCCTATATGGACTCCCCCAGCAAGCACAACGAGTGCCGCCCATCAGGTCGCAGGTTCGCAGTTATTTGTGGGCAGCGGAGCAATGCCTGCGAACAGAAATATCACGAACCTACAGACCGGCACTACTGGTCGCGAACCGAGTGACGACTTGGCACCGGGCACACTCAGCAGTATCCTGAAACAGTCCAACATGAAGAAATTTTGGTAAATCCCATGCGCTACGCGATCGTCATTGAAAACGCCGGGAGCAATTATTCGGCTTATGTTCCGGATCTTCCGGGCTGCGTTGCCACGGGTAATACCGTTGAAGAAACAGAGCAGGCCATGCGCGAGGATGGGAATCCGGTTCCTCCACCATCCAGCCGTGTCGAGTATGTCGAGGTTGCTGCATAACAACCGGTTGGTGCGGACGCG
>JANMUE010000261.1:0-7766 GCA_031391205.1 Lysobacterales bacterium
CATACACCGCTATCGACAACCAGCCATTGCCCGTCGATCATCAGGACGAAACTGAGAAAATCGCAATGTGTATGGCCCGGTTGGTAGCTCGGGCCGATATCGCCGCAATCGATAAGAAAGTAATCGCCGCCTGATTTCCAGCCAAATAGTCCGCTGACGGGGAGGTCTATCAGCGCCGTACTCTTGATGACTGCCGGAAACCCCAGCGCGTTCGCTTTTGCGAAAATGGTGCTGGGACGATTCACGGCGCCGCCGGCTGAATCGTTAAACAGTGGAATACTGTCATCGGGTGTCGCAATCAGGGAGAGAAAATGCAGCGCACTTTCAATCGCACGTTTTAGCGTGGACAGCGCATCTGTGTGCAGCAATGCCGGGTTGGCGCTGAACAATGCATACAGATCGAGAAAGTCCTCCAGCAAGATGCAGTGGTATTGCGGGCTGCGCTCGTAATGACCGCCATCGCTGAGTATTTGCTCGCGTAGTTGCTTGAGCAATTCATCTTGAAAGCGTTTAAGCCAGCTCGCACTGCGACGATCATCAAAAAATGTCGCGACAAACAATAGCGCTTTGATATTTTCAAAATAGTGGTTAGCGAGAATGTGTAGTTCTAGATTTTTTTCAAGCCAATGTGCTTGATGATACAAACTACGCAGCCAGCGCTCATCGCGTCGTGACTCGGGTAGTGACCAGAAAAACAAACACCAATTTACGATGCGCAGGCTGGTTGTATACGGCTCCCACGCGGGCTCGGTGCCTTGCGGGTTGTTAGCAATCCAATCGTCAATCAATGCAACTTTCTGTAACAGCGGTCGCTTTGGATCGCGCAAAAAATCGAAGTAATGCAGATTGTAACGCCACAAGCGCTGCGCTTCGTCCGGGCGCCAATTCATGGCATCGCGACGAAAGCTCAGTGTGCGATTGAGGAAACTGAATTCATACATAGAAAAATCGCCATCGGCATGCGTCAGTTGCAATGCTGGACTAATGGCGACTTTTCTGCAGGGAATGAGCTTATCGGTGGGCTTCACCCGGCGTGTGCCGATCCCCCGCCGCAGAAAAAAGAACCAAGCCTGACGCATCTGCAGGTGGCGTACGGTGTGAAACGTGCGCCGCCAGTGCAGCAGCCGTCTACGCAAGTTGATCTACCGCATCGAAACAGGCCTGCATCACTTCGTGCAGCTCGCCGAACGGAATTAATTGGCTAGCGTCACCGCTCGCAATTGCATCCACAAATGCCTTGCTGCACTGCTGTTGGCCCTTATCCTGACGCCAGCCACGTTGATTGCTCACGCCAGGCCAGTTGAAACTGCGCAGCGAGCGGAAATTGTCGAGCTGCAAAATAGAGCCCTGTGCAAAAATTTCAAGACGCTCTTTTGGAAAAGACTTCGAGCCGTTCGCAAAATAGTTCACGGTGCCGATCGAACCGTCAGCGAATTGCAGCGTGATCAAGACGGTATCATGCGGCGCGGCGCTACCCATCCCGATAGCATGAGTGGAGGTAATCGGCGCTGCCGCTAGAAAACGTAACAGATCGATGAAGTGGCAGCATTCACCGATGATGCGGCCACCGCCGATTTGCATATTCTGTGTCCAATGCTCGCGCGGAATGGCCCCGGCGTTCACCGTCATAATGAAACTCTTCGGTCCGGGCTTGGCTTGCAAAGCCCGTTTTGCCGCCACTACGTGTGGCGCATAGCGCCGGTTAAAGCCCACCATCAATAACGACTGTGGATGATTGGCGCGTGCTGCGGTAACTCGCTCAAGTTGTGTGCGCGTCAATGCGAGCGGCTTTTCGACAAATACATGCTTACCCGCTTGCAAGGTCTGGCAAACCCAATCGGCATGGCTATCGTGCCGCGTGGTGATCACAACGGCATTGATCGATGCATCATTGAGTAGCGCGTTACTATCAGTGGTGGCACTTGCGATATTAAATTTTTTCGCGACATGCACGCCGCTCACGCCACTTGCCGAAGCAACGGTGACGAGCCGCGCATTGGTACGTGAAAATGCAGGAATCAAGACCGCGCTGGCGTAATTTCCGGCGCCGATAAACCCAAGTCCGGGTGAGCCAGATATTGCTGCTAAAGGGGGTGATGCAATGGCAACGTTGCGTTGCAGCGGCGTTGATTCACTACCCGCATATTCGAGCAATACCCCGAGCGGATTACCCTCGCTAATGAGTTGGTACGCTTGATCGGCTGCGTCAATGGGAAAGCGATGCGATATGAGCGGTTTGAAATCGAGACGCCCATCGGAGAGCATATCGAGAATCGCTTCGAAGTTGCGCTGCTCGGTCCAACGGACAAAACCGACCGGATAATCATGGCCGCGCTCTTCATATTCGGGATCGTAACGCCCTGGCCCATACGAACAAGAAACCTGAAACGATAATTCTTTTTCGTAGAAATCCGCGCGTGACATTTCCATGCCGACCACGCCCACCAGCACGATACGTCCGCGTTTGCGGCACATCGCCGCAGCTTGATGAATGGGCTCATTGCTCTTCGTGGATGCGGTAATCAATACGGCATCAACGCCACGGCCGCGCGTATAAAGTTGTGCCGCGGCGATAGGGTCCTCGCCTGCGGCGAGATTGACCGTTTCCGCGCCAAATTCGCGCGCAAGCGCGAGTTTCGATGCATCAAAGTCCAAGCCGATCACGCGGCAGCCATGCGCGCGCAGCAATTGCACGGCGACTAAGCCGATCAATCCCAGCCCGGTAACCACAACAGTCTCGCCGAGCGTGGGTTGTACTAAGCGAATTCCTTGCAAGGCAATGGCACCGATAACGGTAAACGCTGCGGACTCATCATCGACCGAATCAGGAATTTTCGCGCAGAGGTTTTGCGGCACTGCCACGAATTCCGCATGCTTACCGTTCGACAGCACCCGATCACCCACCGAAAATCCAGTCACCGAGCTGCCTACTTCAACGGCGCGGCCGACATTGCAATAACCGAGCGGCAACGGTGTGTCGAGTTTATTGAGCACGGTATTGACGGTAGCCATTAGTCCGTCGGTTTTGATTTTTTCAAGAACCTGTTTGACCTTATCGGGCTGTTGCCGTGCTTTCTGCAACAAATTGCCTTTGCCGAAATCGACCAGCATGCGCTCGGTGCCGGCCGAAACCAGCGTGCGTGAGGTGCGAATCAACAGGCCGCCACGCGAAACTTGCGGAACAGGGATCTCGGCAATTTCGGTGCTGCCGTCTTTAAGATTTTGCAATATTTGTTTCACTGCCTGGTCCTGAAGTATGGTTCTTGAGTTGCCCGACTCGGGCTTCTCTAAGTTGACCCACACTCATTATCCTCACACACCTTCTTGCCAGTATATAACAGATGTCGAGGGTTAAGCCGAGACTACCTGGCAATCGCCAGTTGCTGAGCATGTTAATAAGAAGAGATTAATGAAAAGCTTACATTCCATTAATGACGACTATATGGTTGTTGTCTAACGCTTCTTTGGTTGCTAAAAATAGTTGTGCGGATTCCCACACGTATTGCCGAGAAAGCCCTCTATGAATGCTATTTTTGGAAATTTCATAGCTTGAACAAATTGACTTTTCATGGCCGTGGTCTCTAAACAATTGCCATGGCTTTAATACTTTATCGGATATTTCGATCTTTAGACTTTTGAAATCGTCCATAGAAATAAGAACATCACCACGATGAGCGGCAAGTTTTTCTCGTACGCCCTCAAACGTATGTCCTTTGGCCGAAAACGTAATAGCCGCAATTGAGCCGTCACCAAATATGTAAGTACAAGCAATATCACAGTCTGATTTCTCCGACCGAGTAGGAGTGATTGTTAGCGGATAGCGGCCGCCCTCATCAATCATGTTGTAAGTAAAATCTGTCCAGTGGCATAAATTGCCGAGTACACGTCCGCCTTCGGCTTTACTAAAGTACCAGTGGTCTGCTTCCAGCTCGTGACCAGCCACGAACCAGTTCAGCATTGCTGCTCCAGGCTGAGAGGATAGATGCCGCTTTATGTTCTGACCAATGGTGCTGGAAGGCCGATTAAAGCCGATGGAAACAATTTTCCCCGAAGAGTTATTCATCGCGCCTACTAATTTATTCAGTTGCTCATAACTAACTGCGTGCGGCTTTTCGATATGCACATTTTTGCCCTCTTCAAGGGCCCGAATTGCGTACTGGGCATGAGTAGCATGATTTGAAGCGACGTAAATAGTATCAATATTTGGATCAGTAATAATTTTTTCGGCATCGTCAGTGTAATAGGCTGCACGATATCGTTGGCAAAGAGACGCGGCACGATGGATGTTCAAATCCATCGTGCCGCGAATTACATTGCCATAATTCTTATGCAGGTAATATGCAATATTACTAAAAGAAAAATTTCCGCACCCAAGAATCCCAACATGTCCCTGATGAGTTTTGGTATTTACTATCGGTAATATGGAGTACTGCTTTTTCATATGATATTGCCCCTGAACCTTGACCAAGGTCCTACGAGGGCCATATAGCTTCAAATACCTCAAGAATTTCTTAACTTTGAATAATTGTTTGGATTGTGTGTAATCCATAACGTGACCTCGAGTCTGGGTAAGTATTCTAAATGTTTCAGCCGTTCGTAATAGTGAATGACAAAAAAATAGGCATTCAAAGCCCTAACATTTTAGTTGATCGAGTACGCCCATTAACGTTAAGGCATTTTCTTTCCAGCTCCAGTCGCGCTCTGCTATTCGGTTTTGGCCTTCCTTTAACAGCAATGACTTGGTATCCAGATCCAACGCGAGCAGTGCTTTTTCTGCTCCATCCATTGGATTTTGGGGATTATAAAATAAGGCTGCCTCGCCGCATATTTCTCGGTTTATTTCCGTGTCGCTGGCAACTACTGGGCATCCATATGCCATTGCCTCAAGAAGTGGCAAACCAAACGACTCAACTACGGAGGCGAAAATCATCAAATCGCAGGTCTTGTACAGCGATCCAATTTGAGCTTGTGGAATCTTCCCAAGAAATACAACGTTAGAATCCAGTCCATAAGATTTGACTTGCTCTAAAAGACGATCATATCCGACGGGATCATCTTTTCTTTCAATGGTAAGAAATAAACTAAAGTCGATTCTCTCTTTGAGAATTTTGGCGATAGAGATTAGAGCGTCAAAGCCTTTGTGCTTCGCCAAATTGGCTGGATAAAAGAACCTGTAGCCGTGCTTTTGTTCGATAGCATCTTTTAGATAATTATTTAATGTTTCCTCATGCAATCGCAGATCAAAACCATGATAGATCGTTTTGAAGCGGTTGCCGGGAATGTTCGAACATTTTCTTAAAATGTCTTTTTTTGTGGTATTGCTGGGGGTCACGATGACCGATGCATATTTCATTGATGCTGCAGCGAGGGTTCTGCGCATCCAAAATTCTAATCTATATTTCCATGATGCCATTGATTTATTGAAGTCGGAATAATATAGGGCATTACATTGATAAAATATGTGCGGGGTCTTTAGAAAAATTGGCCCGAAATTCATAAGAGAAATAACGCATGAGTAGTTATTCTTTTTTGCTAAGAGAGGGATCATGAAGATGTCATGGTACAGCCGTGCTATCCAGC
The DNA here is from genome assembly GCA_031391205.1 of Lysobacterales bacterium. Taxonomy (GTDB): domain Bacteria; phylum Pseudomonadota; class Gammaproteobacteria; order Xanthomonadales; family Ahniellaceae; genus 0-14-3-00-62-12. The sequence continues at coordinate 5,581 of JANMUE010000261.1, forward strand.
CGCTGGATTGGCTGTCTGGAATACGTATTACTTCAGTTCCTTTAGGGAGGGTAATATTTAGGCTTTCTCGGATTAAAATTACATATTTTCTCTGAGTGTCTAGCTCAGCAAGGGCGATGACTAAGCTATTTAAGTGGCGCAATCCACCACCCGCATCCGCTCCCAGTGCATGAATTAGCACCTTTCTTTTTGTTGCACTCATTTTTCGTTACCATTTCTTCAAAAGTTTAGTATTAATCTTTATGCTGGTAATGTTGAGTCAGCATGGCGTAACAAATGTCCGGTCTTTTCCAACTTCGAAAACCAGGGCGTCCGATTTCCAGCTTTTGGGAAGGTTCATTCTATAACGTTGGTGTATTTCTTGATGATTGCGACATTGATGTGTGTTGTGGCAGGTGCGCACACAGCGTCGTGTCTTGTACCGTGAGGGTGTTATAGCGTTTTGCTCGGCGCATGGTGCCTAGTATGTAGGCGATCAGTACCCAGAAATAAATACCAATTCCACCAAGTGAAAAAAATACGGCTTCGCCGAAGTTGACCAGAAGGCACGCAAGGAACATGGCGACAAACGCAACGCTATAAGCCCGAGATGCCTGCCAAATCAAATACGAAATGGAAAAAGTGAAGAAGATTGCGCCAACTATGCCCATTTCTTCCAGTACAGCTGTGAAGATAAAGCCCTTCTCGACGGGGGCCGACAGCAGAAGTCCATTTGTGTTTGCTGCCCTCTTGGTAGGGTTCTTCCCTGCATAGATGCCAAAGCCATTGCCCACGATTGGACTTTCCTTGAAGCGCTCAAGCTGCTCTTGGACTAAAGCACCGCGCGATTCTAGAAAAGCAACATTGATTGATTTGGTCTCCTCACGCTTGAAAATGAATTTGTATACGTTTTCACGAAATGGCTCCGAATAAGTAAATGCAGTCCCCAAAGCGGCGATGGTTAGGGAGGCTGTTAGGAAGAGTTTTGTAATGCTGATCTTTACCTTGTATTTGGTGTTTCTGGTCAGCCCAATTAGGGCGGCGATACCGCAGGAAAGCAGCGTCGCCAGAAGCGCAGTGCGTGCCCCAGTTTCATAAATCTCAATAAGAAGCGCCACACAGGCTAGGAGGGGAGGTATCTCAAGTTTTCTTGTTTCGAAAATACGTGTGAGTAGAAAGGCCAATGGAGGCGCCAAAAAAATGCCGAGCGTCTGTGGCTGGTTGAGAATTCCTTGAAATCCTTCTTGGTTCAATGCGAAGCCGATTTTGGGGATGAAGATCAGTGGCATTGATACCAGTGCGACGAACACATAGATCGTGACGAGCTGTCTGCTGAACTTTAAGTACGACTTCTCCGAGATAGATTGGAAAATCGCAATTAAAAGCGTTGTGCCGATGGTAAAGGATAGAAGTTTAAGCAACGAAATGTATATGTATGGGCTGGTTATAAGAGACGAGATTAGTGCCCAGAACACCAGGACCCAGATGGGCCAGATTTGCTTTACATATTTGGCTCCGACTATTTGGGGGTAATTGCGAATAAGGCCGAGAAGTAACGTAAGCCAAAAAATCAAGTTGGCATTTTCGGAAGGCATTGCCAGAGTCGGATTGAGAATGCGTACGAGCATGCAGAGCACGATGGCCAGTGCAAAGTGTGCACTGCCGAGTAACGAAACGAGAAGAAGTATGACGCAGGCGGCGTCGATTGCTGGGCTGCCCCACATGACTATAGCGGCGAATCCAAGACTCAGTCCTAGGCTTAACTTCAAGTCAATTGGAGTCCACCCACTGAGCGTTAAGCCGGAGTTGCGCATGGGGGCATATTCTCCTGCTTGAAGGTTTGAAAATCTCTATATACCACTACTATCGAAGGTAGCAGGATACAAAAAAGCTGTGCGAGCGAGTTTGCAAATACGAAGCCAGCCAAGTTGGCAAACTGATAGCCAATGATTTTCAATGGAATTCCGATCACCGCAAAAGTCAGGAACATAAACATCTGCGCCCTAATTTTGGCTCGCGCGTTGAGATAGGCCGATAGAACGTTCACCTGCGTACTGACTAAGGTCCAAAAAAATAGTCCGTAGTATAAAAGAGAGGTATTCGAGATATTTGTTTTTGTCCAGGCTGAAAGGATTTCATTTCCCAGGCCCGCAAGGACTCCTCCGGCGATGAGGCAGAGCAGGGAGCTTGCAGCGATCGATTGGATG
>JANMUE010000282.1:0-15092 GCA_031391205.1 Lysobacterales bacterium
GGCCTTGCGTCGGCGGCTGGGGATGGGGGCGGGTGCGCGGCTGGAGGTGCTTGAGGAGGCCGATGGCTTGAGGCTACGCGTAGTACGGGCAGTCGCGGCGGTCAGCGTGAGTGATCTTGCGGGCATGATCAAGGCGCCAGCGCGCGGTATCGCACGCCGCCTGGAGGATTTCGACCCGGCAACGTTGAGCGCGCGTACTGGCAAGCGTCGGCGATGAAGTCGCTCGACACCAACGTTCTGGCGCGCTTTTTCATCGATGATGCCGACGATGTACAGGCCGTCAGGCAGCGTCCGGCTGCGATCGTGGCGATGTCGGCACGTGCGTATGTCGCGGTTACCGTGTTGCTGGAGTTGGAATGGGTAATGCGCGGTTTCTACGCTTTGTCGCGACGGGATGTTGCCAGGGTTATGCGCGCGCTCACTGGTATGGAGCACATCACGATCGAAGACCGTGGAGCGGTACTGGCAGCATTGGACGCGTTTGATGCCGGCTTGGATTTCGCCGACGCACTGCATCTATGTCGTAGCGGTCGTGCGGCCGCGTTCGCTACTTTCGATCGGCGGCTGGTTGCGCGCGCCAAGCGTTTGACGGCTTTGCCGGCGATCGAGTTGTTGCGCAGCTGAACCGGTAGCAGAGTATGGCGTATCCCGCGCAGCGGGTTTTCAACAGCGGAGCTGGTCATCTGCCGCGTTGTCTTCCCGCTGGCCTCGGCGAACGTTGAGCGACGAAGAGACAAATTGGCTGCTGTTGATGTGGCGGATTTTCCGATGTCGGGTACCGCTACGCGGGACCCGACCTACGTCATAGGGTCTACAACGGGTTGTGGAAGCGGATTCCGGGGAAGCGCGAAAAGTCCCGATCGGCTGTCCATATTTCGGCAACGCCCGCTTCTGCACAGACTGCAACGATGCGGGCGTCGTGCACCTGCCCACCACTGGCGCCGGAGAGTTCCAGCACGCGCCGCAAATGCGGCCAGTGTTCCGGCCCGATACCCAGCATACGTAAACCCGGCGCTTCCATCCATGCATCGACATGTGCTGCAAGCTCTGTCGCGCTGGGCGCATCCGCATGCCACTTTTGATTGCTGACCACAGCGATAAATTCATGCACACAAGGCCACGGAATCGCCCAGGGTTTGCCGCTGGCCATCAGCTTGCCGAGTGCCGCCCTTGCGGGCACATGCTGCGTGAGACGTGGCACATAGGCATAGACCAGGATATTGGTGTCTACGGCAATCATCGCGGCGCACGCCGCTTTGGGCTCGGCGCACTACGCGTAATTGGCGACAGCCACGGATCAAGCGCGGATTCCCGCAACACGTCGATCTGCTGATTCACCGTCATTTCGTTGAGCGGTCGCGTCATCGTCGCAGTGGCCAGCGGCCACTCGAAGCGTTGCCGCGCTGGATCGGGCGTGGGCTCCTTCAACGCCAAACGCAATCCGGTTTCAATCAGTTGCTTGATCGTGATCTGGTCGCGGCGCGCACGGCGGCGTGCGCGCTCCAGCAACGCATCATCAACATCAATGGATGTCTTCATACCGCTTCACCGTTTCTAATAATACCGTTGGCGGTATGATAACGAAACCAGGTATTTTCGGCTACTTTTCGACTGTAGAAGTTTCCGCACGGCGGGACGGCGCGGCATCCCATGCGGCCGGGCTAATAACGCGGTCACAGAATGCACGCTGTGCACTGGGAAAATCCCCACGAGTCCATCACGATCCACGTCTGCGGTTACCGGCGATTACAGTCGCGCCGCTGCAGGTGACGACCGCGGGGCCTGACCACGCCTTCAAGACATCGGGAGATTCCAATGACCGCCCTTAGAACCCTGCTGTACGCCGCAGCGTTAGTGATCGCCGTGCAAAATGGAAGTGCTCAGGCGCAGGGCCTGCCCAGCCAGACCTGGCCGGCAGGGACGCAGCTTTCGACGTGGAATCATGGCGGGCGTATCACCACGTTTCATCGTGGATACCTCTATCTCGGCGGTATCGAGAATCAGGGCACCTGGACCTACAACATCGCCAACGCGCAGTCGCCGCAACTGGTGCGCACGTTTGCGACCGGTGTCAATGGCCATATCTGGGGAAAGGTCGGGGATGCGTTCTGGCGGGCCTATTGGATCCCGGAGCTTGGCGACAGCAACACCCGGCCATTCCAGAACCTTTCCAATCCGTTGGCGCCCACGCAGCAGACCAGCAACCTCGGTACCTTTCTGGCGCAGCCGCCATTGGGTTGGCCGGGCAATTGGCTGGACACGTATCCGTATCATTTCGGCGACTTCGTCGTGGACGCCCGCGTCGGATGGTTTCCGCATACGTCGGAAGTGAATGTACGCCAGGTCGCCAGCATGACCTCGGCCAATCACTGGCGCATCGGCAACCTGTTGTTTCTTACACCATCGGATACGCAGACCGGCGTGGCGGTTTTCGATGTCGGCAATCCGGCGCAGCCGGTGTTGCTGGATCGGCTGACCGGCAACTACCTGCAATACACCAACGCCTGGCAGGTCTGGCGCAATTATCTGGTGCTGATGTTCGGCGACAATACCAACGGCCCGATGCAGAATGCCAATGCATTGGTCATCGACTACAGCGACCCGACCAATCTGCAGCTGGTGCACAGCATTCCGTATGACGATCTGCCGGGGCGCTATGCGCATTTCCAGGATGAGTACGCGTTTGCCGGGCGCTTCGGGCGCGGCACCAAATACAACATGGTGACGCGCCAGGTCGAGCAGGTATTCACACCCACACCGTGTTGCGCGGGTGATTTTCAATGGATCCCGCTCGGGCACATCGTGCTGGCGTCGAGCTCCGAGACCGATGCATCGCGTTCGTATCTGTTCTCGCATCGTGCCACTGTGGATACGACGCGGCCGACGGTGGGCTATCACCTGCCCAGGCCCAATGCGATCAATCAGCCGCTGCATACGGTGATTGGTCTGGTGATCAACGAGACCCTGGATTCGCCAACAGTCACTTCGCAGAATGTGCAGCTGCGTCCGGTCGGCGGTGCCGCGCTCAGCACCGTGGTGATCCACACCAGTTACGACGTGGTGAGCGTGGTGCCGGATGCGCCGCTGCTGCCCAACACCACGTATGAGGTGCGTCTGCTGCAGAATGGCGTGCGCGATGTCGCCGGCAATGGTTTCGCTGAATACAGCTTCCGGTTCTCCACCGGTGCCACGGTGATCAGCGACGATAGTCTGTTCGGCAACGGCTTCGAACCCTGATGCAAAGCGGCAGCTGCATGCGGCGTTGGACGCGTGTGCTGGTGACGCTGGTGTTGGGCTGCGCGGCAATGGTGACTGCGCAGGCCCAGCCGATGATCGCGGGCATCACGACCACGCCCGTCACACCCGTGCAGATACAGCAGCCTGTGCAATTTCTGGCCGATGCCAGCGTCGCCGGTGGCGGCGTGCTCGAGTATCGATGGGACTTCGGTGATGGCACGCCACGCACGCCCTGGACAATGTCCTCAAGCTTTGTGCACGCTTATCTGCGTGCAGGCACATTCACCATCCTGCTTCAGGTGCGCGATGCCGGTCTGAATCTGGCCAGCGCCACGCACACGCTGGTGGTGCGGCTCGTTCCTGCAGCGGCGGCACGACATGCCAGCAGCATTGTCGTGCACCCAGCGCGGCGAGAGGCCTGGGTGGTGAATCCGGACCATGGCTCGGTCAGCGTGATCGACATCGATGCGTTGACGCGGATCGATGAGATCAATGTAGGCGCGCAACCTGTATCGATTGCTGTCGACAACAGCGGGCAGCTCTGGGTGGCTGTGCGCGGTGACGATGTGCTCAAGCGCATTGATCCGGCAACGCGCACGGTGAACGCGGTGCTGAATCTTGGCTACGGTGCTGCGCCGGTGGCGGTGGTGGTCGCGCCCGATGGTGTCAATGCCTATGTCGCGCTCGCCGGCCCGGGCCGGGTGCAGAGTTTCTCGCCAACTACTGCGCAACCGGGGCCGCAGCTGGCACTCGGTGCGCATGTTGAAGCCATGGCGATCAAGGGTGATGGTACGGCGCTGCTGGTCTCGCGCCTGGTCAGCGAGGGCACGAACGGCACGGTGTGGCGCGTCGATCTGCCGGCTTTCGCGAGTGCTCAGAGTGTGAGCCTTGCTCTGGATACGACCTCACCGGATTCGGGTACCGCCGGACGTGGGCTACCCAATTATGTGGGCGCGCTCGCGCTTGCTGATGATGGCGTCAATCTCTGGTACGGCGGCAAGAAGGACAACATCCTGCGTGGCATGTATCGTGAAATGCAGCCGCTGACCTTCGAGAGCGTGTTGCGCTCGCTCGTCGGCCGCGTCGATATCATCACCGCGCAGGAGCAGACGGCCCAGCGCATGGATCTGGATAACGCCGGCCGTGTTGCCGCCTTGCTGATGCCGCCGGGATCCAGCCATATGTTCGTCGCACAGGACAGCAACGGCCGTGTGCTGGTGCTCGATCCCTGGAACCGGCGCGAAATCACGCGAATGAATGTCGGGGTGGCGCCGCAGGGATTGGAGTTCGACGCTGTCACCGATCGATTGTTCGTGCGCAATGATCTGTCGCGCAGTGTCAGCGTCTTCGACGTCTCCGATCTGCTCCGCGATGGCGTGACGCTGCCACAGATGTTGGCAACCATACCCACCACCTTGGTGGAAGTGCTGAGCGAAACCGTGTTGCGGGGCAAGCGCGTGTTTCACGATGCCAGCGATGTGCGCATGAGCCAGGATGGCTATATCGCCTGTGCATCCTGTCACCTGGGTGGGCGCGGCGATGGGCGCGTCTGGGATTTCACTCAGCTGGGCGAGGGGCTGCGCAACACCACTTCGTTGCGTGGAAGCGCAGGGTTGGGGCGCGGGCTGGTGCACTGGAGTGGGAATTTCGACGAGATCCAGGACTTTGAAGTGCCGATTCGCAATCTGTTCGGTGGCATCGGCTTCATGGATGACGAAGACTATTTTGCCGACGGCCGCAATCATCCACTGGGTCCGGCCAAGGCGGGCTTTTCCACAGACCTCGACGCACTCGCGGCCTACGTTTCGAGTCTGAACCAGGATGATCGCTCGCCGATTCGCAATCCGGATGGCAGCCTGACCGGCGAGGCTGTCGCTGGACGTGGTCTTTTCACTGCGCTCGACTGCCAGCGCTGCCACGCTGGCGACGCCTTTACCGATAGCGGCCAGGGAGTGCGTCACGATGTGGGCACATTGGGACCCGGCAGCGGGCAGCGCCTGGGCGCAGTATTGCTTGCGCTGGACACACCCAGCCTGCGCGGCCTGTTTGCGTCGGCGCCGTATCTGCACGACGGGTCGGCGGCGACGCTCGATGACGTGCTGACGACACGGAACATCAACGCCGCGCATGGCGATTTCGCGGCGATCAACGCTGCCCAGCGCGCCGCGCTGGTGGCTTTCCTCAATCAGATTGATGGCGCTGAACCGGGTGTCGCGAGTCCGGCATTGTTGCTGCTGACGGCACCGGTGGCGCAGCAGATGTTCGCCCCGCAGCAGTTGATGACGCTGAGCATTCAGACCGATCTTCCGCAGATCGCATCTGTCGAATACCTGGTCGATGGGATTGTCGTTGCCAACGTCACGTCGGCGCCCTGGACTGCTCAGTGGGCCGTCAGCGGCGAGGGTAGCGCTGCGGTGAACGCACGGGTTGTGTACGATCAGGGGCGCTTCAACTCACTGTCGGCGGCGACTACGGTCACGCGTCTGTCCAATGGCATATTCGCGCAGGGATTCGAAATCACCGGTGGCATCGAATCGCGCTGATGTGCGCCCGGTGACCACCGAAAAAGGGAAATGGCGGCGTCGGTCTGGCTTCGAGCCGGCCAGGGCAGTGCGGCTGTTATGCTATGGCCATTGATTTGGCTTACAGGTGTTGAATGTGTCCTAGCAAGGTTCCCGATGGGGAAGAGCGTGGTTGGATCATCCCGATTGGGGGAGCGGAAGAAAAGGAAGGCGATCCGAGGATTCTGCAGAGATTTGTAGACCTGTGCGGCGGCAGCAACGCCAATATTGCGGTGATCCCTACAGCCAGTCGTCTGGCCGATACCGGCCTTCGCTATCAGAAGGTTTTTCGCGAGCTGGGTGCCGCCGAGGCGGTGGCGGTGGATTTCGAATCGCGCAGCGACTGCGATGATCCGCGACGTCTCGCCCAGATCAAGCGCGCCACCGGTATTTTTCTGACCGGCGGCAATCAGCTCAGGATTACCACCTTATTGGGTGGTACCGATGTGGCGCGTATGATCCGCGCACAGAATGCCGTAGGCGTGCATATCGCAGGGACCAGCGCCGGCGCCGGTGTATTGAGCGAACATATGATTGCTTTCGGCGACGAGGGCTCGTCACCGATGGCGGGCAGTGTCCGTCTGGCGCCGGGTCTTGGATTGACCAATCGATTCATCATCGACCAGCATTTCCGGCAGCGGGATCGTCTGGGACGCCTGGTAACCGCGTTGGCCTACAACCCGTTTGCCATCGGCATAGGTCTGGATGAAGACACCGCAGCCTTTATTGCGCCCGACAACACGCTGGAAGTCGAAGGCAGTGGCGCTGTGACCGTGGTCGACGCCGCCGGTTTGCAGTTTTCGTCGATGGATGCGGTGGAGGAGGGCCAGCCCGTTTGCCTGTTGGGCCTGACCGTGCACATTCTGGTTGCGGGGGCCACTTTCAATTTGCATACTCGAAAGGCACAGGCCAATTCGTTGCTGACGCGCAAGACGTGAGATGGGGTGGGTTCGCCCAATGGGGTGAACCGATGGTGGGCCACGGCCCACCCTATGTCGGGGATGCGCGGCAGATCGTTTCTTGATCCAACTGGAGCTTCGCATGCGCATTCTCGATCGTGCGGTGTATGTCGGACCCTCGTTGTATGCGCATTTCCCGGTCATCCGGCTGGAGCTGGATCTGGGCGAACTCGAACACTGGCCGACCGCGAAACTGGGCGACGCCTTCGTCGACGGTCTGGTCGCTGCATTGCCCGGATTGGCCGAGCATGGTTGTTCATACCGCGCGCCAGGTGGCTTGATTCGGCGCATGAAGGAAGATGAGGGCACCTGGCTTGGTCACGTGCTGGAACATGTTGCGATCGAAGTGCAGAACGTTGCTGGCGAGGACGTGACCTTCGGCAAGACGCGCAGCACCGGGAAGCCCGGCGTGTATTCGGTGGTCTACGAATATGCGCAGAAGGAAGAGGGCATAGAAGCCGGGGATTTGTCGCTGCGATTGCTGTGTTCATTGCTGCCCGAATCGTTACGACCGCAGGGATTGGTGCCTGAAGGCTGGGAGTGGACCAGCGCCCGCGATGAGTTCATCCGTTTTGCACAGCGCCGAGCGCTGGGCCCATCAACCGCTTCGCTGGTGCGCGCGGCCGAGGCACGTGGGATTCCGTGGTTCCGATTGAACGATCAGTCGCTGGTGCAGCTCGGCCACGGCAGATACCAGCAGCGCATCCAGGCCACGATTACCGGAAAGACGCCACATATCGCGGTGGAGCTGGCCAGCGACAAGGAAGAGACCAACAAGATCCTCGGTGCCCTTGGCCTGCCCGTGCCGCGCCAGGAACTGGTGCAAACGGAATCTCAGGCCGAACGCGCGGCGCGGCGCATTGGGTACCCGGTAGTGACCAAGCCCTACAACGGCAATCACGGCCGCGGTATCTCGATCCGTCTGACCAACGAAGAGGAAGTGATCGCCGGATTCAACAAGGCGCGCGAGATCTCGCGCTCGGTGATCGTCGAGACGTTTCTTGAAGGCGACGATCATCGTCTGCTTGTGGTCAATGGCGAGCTGGTCGCAGCGACGCGGCGCACACCGGGTCATGTGGTCGGCGACGGCTCGCGCAGCATTGCCGAGCTGGTGGACATCGTCAATCAGGACCCGCGCCGCGGCATCGGCCATGAAAAAGTGCTGACGCGCATTCAGCTGGATGCGCAGGCCGGGATGATGATGAAGCGCGCTGGTTACACCGCCGAATCGGTACCGCCCGCGGGCGAGGCGGTGTACCTGCGGTCGACGGCAAACCTCTCCACCGGCGGCACCGCTACCGACGTCACCGACATCATCCATCCTGACAATCGCGAGATGGCGGTGCGCGCGATCCGCGCCATTGGTCTCGATGTGGGCGGCGTCGACTTCCTGTCGACGAATATTGCCGAAAGCTATCGCAAGATCGGCGGCGGCATCTGCGAAGTGAACGCCGCGCCGGGTTTCCGAATGCATGTGGCGCCGAGCGAAGGCACGCCGCGCGATGTAGCGGCGCCGGTGATCGACATGTTGTTTCCGCAGGGCACGCCGGTGAAGGTGCCGATCGCGGCGATCACCGGCACCAACGGCAAGACCACCACCGCGCGCATGCTGGCGCATATCACCAAGATGGCCGGTTTCACGCCCGGACTGACCACTACTGACGGTGTGTATATCGATGGCCAGCGCACCGTCGAAGGCGATATGACCGGACCGGTTTCTGCTCGCATGGTGCTGTCGGATCCGCAGATCGATATCGCGGTGCTGGAAACCGCGCGCGGCGGTCTGCTGCGCGCCGGTATGGGCGTGCGTCACGTCAACGTCGGCGCGGTGCTGAATGTGCAGTCTGATCATCTGGGGCTGAAGGGCATCGACACGCTGGAGCAGCTCGCCGAGGTCAAGCGTATTGTTGTCGAGGTGGCGGAAGACTGCGCCGTGCTCAATGCCGACGATCCGCAGGTGCTGCGCATGTCCGGCTACACCGATGCGAAGGTGATCTGCTACGTCACGCTCAATCCCTCGCATGGTCTGGTGCGTGAGCACATCCGCGCCGGTGGCCGTGCCTGCGCGCTCGAAGCCGGCGTCAATGGTCACATGATCACGCTCTACGACAAGAGCAGCCATATTCCGCTGCTGTGGACGCATCTGATTCCTGCAACATTGGAAGGGCGCGCGCTGCACAATGTGCAGAACGCGATGTTCGCCGCGGCCATCGCGTTCTCGATGGGTATCAAACTGGACGCGATCCGCCAGGGGCTGCGTACCTTCGATACCACGTTCTTCCAGGCGCCGGGCCGCATGAACGTGTTCAACGAACATCCCTTCAAGGTGTTGTTCGACTACGGCCACAACGCGCATGCGGTGTCGGCGATGGCCGATCTGGCGCAGCGACTGGATGTGGCCGGACGCCGCATCGTGGTGCTGGCAGGTCCCGGCGATCGCCGCGACGAGGATCTGGTCGCGATCGCCGATGCGGTTGCCGGACGTTTCGATCACTACATCTGTCGCCGCGACGATTCGTTCCGTGGCCGCGATGGCGACGAAGTGCCGCGCATCCAGGCGCGGGCATTGGTCGCCAAGGGCGTGCCGGAGTCGGCGATCTCGATCATCCCCGACGAGCAGGATGCCATCGACGCCGCATTGCGCATGGGTCGCCCCGGCGACCTGCTGCTGGTGTTTGCCGATGCGCTGGTGCGTTCGTGGAAGCAGATCATCAAGTTCCGACCCGAGGGCAGCGCTGCGCCAGTTGCAAAGTCGACGCCAGCGGACATCGCCTTGCCTGTGTCATCGCCGGAAGACAGCGCATTGATCAGCATGGAAGGCATGGTGCGTGATGAGCGTGGCATACGCTTCTCGCGGGAATCTGAAGATTGACGTGGGCGCGTTCGTTCATTCGTTCGAGGATTCGCGGCGACTTATCGGTCCCAATCGGCATTTCGCCGATTGTGGCGCGGTGCTGGAGACGCTGGTCGATGCGCCATTGTCCGAGTCGACACTGACGGCCTGGCGTGATCATGTCCAGCGTGCCTGTGCCTGGCTGGATTTGCCAGCGGCCGTCACCGACGCCCGGCTGACACCACGTGGTGCCAGCCTGGCGATTTCTGCGCCCATCGATCAGTTGTACACCGCAACCGAAATCAACGAATGGGCCTGGCAGTGCGCTGCCGGGTTGCATGATGGATTTCATGCGCCTGGACATGTGGCAGTCTGGGATGAGGTTTCGGCCACACAGACGCTGCAACATCATGCGGCAGACGAACGTCGGCCCGCTTTGCTGGCGTTGCAGGCAGCTGCGATCGGACACGGGCTTTCGTTCTACGTCGATGAAGATGTCCTGTCGATCGGCGAGGGCAGTGGCCATCAAAGCTGTTTGATGACGGCGTTGCCTGACGCCGATGAGGTGCGCTGGTCCGAGTTGCATTCGATTTCCAAGGCACTGGTCACCGGCTCGAACGGCAAGACCACCAGTGTGCGCCTGCTCGCGGCGATGTGCCGGGCCAATGGCTGGCGTACCGGGCATACCTGTACCGATGGTTTGTTCGTCGATGGCCGGCTGGTGGAGTCGGGCGATTTTTCCGGCCCTGCCGGTGCCCGCGCGATACTGCGCCGTAGCGACGTTGAAGCTGCGATCCTGGAAGCCGCGCGTGGTGGCATGCTGCGCCGTGGTCTGGCGCTGACACGGGCGGATGTTGCCCTGGTGACCAATGTCAGCGTCGAACATTTCGGTGAATACGGCATATACGACCTGGATGCACTGGCCGATGTGAAGCTGTCGTTGGCGCGCACGCTCGACGCGCACGGCATGCTGGTGGTCAATGCCGATGATGCCGTACTGCTGCGCAAGGCTTCGCAGCTCAGCTGTCCGCTGGCCTGGTTCGCATTGGACGCGCAGCATCCGACGCTGGTTGCACATCGCGCCAAAGATGGCGCAACGTGTGCGGTACGTGATGGCAGTCTTGTGCTCAACGTTCCGGGCCGGGAACACGATCTGGGGCGCATCGACGCGATGCCGCTCAGCATGGACGGGCGCGCGCAGTACAACATTGCCAATCTGGCCGGTGCGGCCTTGAGTGCGTATTGCCTGGGCCTGGCGCCCGAATTGATCGCCGAGGTGCTGTCGCGTTTCGGCAATCTGCGCGACGACAATCCTGGGCGGCTGCAGATCTGGAATCTGGGCGGCGTGCAGGTGCTGGTCGACTACGCGCACAACCCCGACGGTCTGCATGGATTTCTCGGCATTGCCGCGCACGGACGCGGCCAGTCACGGCTTGGCCTGTTGCTGGGTCAGGCCGGCAATCGCGAAGACGAGGACATCCGTGCGCTCGCCGATGTCGCCGCATCGTTCCGCCCGGACTACATCGTGCTCAAGGACATCGCCGGTTACATGCGAGGTCGTCGGTCGGGTGAGGTGGCCGATATTCTGCGCACGCAATTGCTGGCGTCGGGCATTGCAGCGGGGCAATTGCATACTCTGCTCGATGAAACCAGCGGCGCCATGCATCTGCTGCAATGGGCGCAGCCCGGCGACATCATCGCGCTGCCGCTGCACGGTACGCGGGCGCGCGATGCCGTGATCGCCTGCCTGGATGAGTTGGAACGCAGTCATTGGCGGCCTGGATTGCCGCTACCCGCGGCTGCGAATCCATCATAGGAATTGTTGTGAGTGCCGCACAGCTCGAAACCCTGTTTGCACCGATTGTGGATGGCGGCGTCGTGATACCGACCGTGGGCCGCAGTCTGTTTCTGCGTGCTCAGGCCGCGCCATTCCTGCATCGATTTTCCGGTGCATTGGTATGCGAACAAAGCTTCAAGCCGTTTGCCGATGCACTGATCGATGCGGGTGTCGATCCAGGTATCGCCACAGACGACGAACGCTTCGATCTGGTGATGATCCTGCCGACGCGGCAGCGCGACGAAACCCGCGCGCTTCTGGTGCAGGCGGCGAGCCGCGTCAGCGCACACGGCACCATTCTGACCGCTGCTGCCAACAACGAAGGCGCGCGCTCCCTGCAGGATGATGCGGCGCGATTGTTCGGATCGGTGCAGTCGATCTCCAAACACAAGTGCCGTGCGATGTGGAGCGATGCCAATGCGCGGCGGCTTGATACCGAACTCGCCAATGCCTGGACTCAGGCAGTGACGCCGCGCCTGGTACCGGATACTGCGCTGTACGGCGCACCTGGTGTTTTTTCATGGGACCGCATCGATCCGGGTTCGGCCCTGCTCGCGACGCACCTCCCTGCGGACCTGCAGGGACGCGGCGCCGATCTGGGTGCCGGCTGGGGCTATCTCAGCGCCCAGGTGCTGCAGCGCTGCTCCGGGGTCGACGCGCTGGATCTCTACGAAGCAGAGCGCTTGGCGCTGGATCTGGCACAGCGTAATCTGCAGCGACTGCTGCGCGCCGCCGCCGCGCAACCGGTATTGGAATATTTCTGGCACGATGTGCGCCGCGGCCTGAAGCATCAATACGATTTCGTGATCAGCAATCCACCGTTTCATGTCGGGCGTGCCGATGAACCTGATTTGGGGCGTCAATTCATTCGCGCTGCGGCAGCGGCGTTGCGTCCTGGTGGACGTTTCTGGATGGTGGCCAATCGGCATCTCCCGTATGAGAACGAGCTGCGGCAGTTGTTCGCGCATGGTCAGGTGCATGCAGAGAACGGAGGATTCAAAGTGATCGAAGCCCGGCGTGGTGATGCATGAAGCTGGTGCGCTATCTGGCCAATCTGGGTTACGGCAGCCGTCGCGAAGTCGAGGCGCTGCTGGCTGACGAGCGTGTGCGCTCGCGTTTGGGGGAGATCATTGATGATCGCAGTGCCTATCATCACGCCGACATCCTGATCGACGGCGAAGCGCTGGATCCGCCGCCCGGCCTGGTGCTGATGCTGCACAAGCCGGCGGGATATGTGTGTTCCACCAAGGATGCCGGACGACTGGTATACGACCTGCTGCCACGCCGTTTTCGGATGCGCGATCCCATCGTGGCGCCGGTCGGCCGTCTGGATCGTGATACGTCGGGGTTGCTGCTGTTCACCGATGACGGCCAACTGCTGCACCGCGTGACCTCGCCCAAGCGCCATTTGCCCAAGGTCTATGAAGCGCAGTTGGCGTCAACTCTGCGCGGCGACGAGGCAGAAATCTTTGCCAGCGGTACGTTGATGCTGGATTCGGAGACCAAGCCCTTGGCGCCGGCCGAATTGGAAATGGTGGAGCCACTCTGCGCCCGACTGACGCTGATCGAGGGCCGTTATCATCAGGTACGGCGTATGTTTGCCGCGGTCGGCAATCACGTGCATACCTTGAAGCGCACTCGTTTGGGCACGCTGGATATGCAAGGACTGGACAGTGGTGCCTGGCGCTATCTGACGGATGATGAAGTCGCTTCGTTGTCGAAAAGCACGGCGTCCTGACGCGATTTTACGTCGCCATCCAGCCGACCGCAGGCGGGCGGTCTGTGAAGTTTTGCTTCTCTGCGCCGCCGCGCCCTGCCGGTCGTTACCAGGCTCATTCGCCCGAAACTCCGTCAAATAGCTTCCAAAAGCTCGTGACCGGCCCACCAGCTGGGTGCCTGAGCCATCTGACGTTGCTGAAAAAATGCAACAAATTAACGAATGCTGGGGTAGCATGGTTGTCCCCTGCGGTCTGTGGGTGCCCCCGATTGCTAGGCGCTGTGGTGCACCGCACAGTCGGTATTTCAGGGGTGACGTAACGTGGCGCCGGCATGTGCGAGATTGCGCTCCGACTGGGTTTGCAGCAGCAAGCGAGGCGTTGCGGAGCAACGTCTGACGATTCTGCGTGATCGGGTCGTCAGGGGAATAGCGGTGCCTGGATCACGATTTCGAGCGAGCACACAGATGTACCCAGTGGTTGTATTCGGTTGGCAGAATCCTTGACATGTGCGCGGCTCGAATCGTCGTCATTGTCGGCTGTTGCCTGGTATGGACACTTGTCGGTCACGCCGCTTCGTTTTCGCGCGCCCGCGTGGTGCCATCAGCTGTCACCACGGCAGTGAGCCCTGCCGGTGCTTGCGGCACCGTTCTGCTGACCCAAAGCACTGCGCAGAACATCGTTCCCGGAAACTCGGTGAACTGTAATTCCGACGGTACGGTGCATGTGGAAAACTCGTACTACCGTGCCTACGATCTAGCGGCATTCCCTACCGGGTTCAACGTCTGTGCGATCGAATTCGGTATCCAGAGTGCTGCCGGCTCAGGGGGGCTCCAGCCGTTGTCACTCAGAGTGTATTCCAACAGCGGCGCGGCTTTTCCGGCAGGTACCGCAACCTTGATCGCCTCGTCCACCGTTGCACTGGCCGATCAGTCGGGCACTGTCGTGGCGGTGCCGATGACGGCGGCCATTCCCGCCAGTAATCAGTTGGTCGTGGAAGTGTTCACGCCAGATGGGCAGGCCGCGGGTCACTCGTTCTTTATGGGTTCCAATTCCGCAGGCGAGTCTGCACCCTCTTATCTGCGCGCGCCGAATTGTGGCGTCGTCACACCCGCGACGACGTCGGCGAGCGGATTTGGCAACATGCAAATCGTGCTGAATGCCCTGGGCGATCCAGCCGGTGGTTCGCCGATTATCGCCGCCAATCCAGAAATCGCAGATTTCGGATGGGTGGAGCTGGGCACACCCGCGCTTCGCACTGTCATGCTGTCCAACTCGGGCACAGCGGCCCTGACCATCAACGCGATTGCTTCGCCACCGCCGCCCTTTCTTCGGGTTCAAGATGGCTGCACCGGGCAGACGCTGGCACCGACGGATGTCTGCCTGGTGGAGTATTCGTTCACCCCATTGCAGACCGACCCGGTTTCGACGTCGTTGTCGGTGACCAGCAATGCATCTCCCGCCAGCATCGATCTGCGCGGCGCCGGGATATTGCCTTATCCGCTGCCCGGGCTCGGCCGCTGGGGCTTGCTGTTGCTGCTGGGCATGATCGTTCTGGCATGTCGGCCGCAACTGCGCAAATTCGCTAACCGGTAACCCTAACTGCGCGCGCAGACCTTCTTGAGGTTTGCCTCAGTTGAATCAGCGCGGTTTGCCTAACATCTGCAGCAGGCGCTCGGCCATGGCGAGTCGTTGTGCAGGTTCTGGAAGGTCCTGTCGCAGCTTCAACTTGTCCTGGCCATCGAGCGCATAGGTCTTGGGCGCCGACTGGATCATCTTGATGATGGTCATAGGATCGATATCGGGCGTCGCGCGGAACAGGATGCGTCCGCCCTTGCTGTCGAGGTCGAGTTTCTTGATGCCGATGATCTGGCAGCGCAGCTTCAATGCGGTGATCGCAAACAGGTTCTTGATCTGCTGCGGCAGCAATCCGAAGCGGTCGATCATCTC
>JANMUE010000291.1:0-3518 GCA_031391205.1 Lysobacterales bacterium
AACGCAGGATAACTTGTCGCAAGCCAAGTCCCCAATGCGATGGCCATAAGCACTCGGATCGTAACTGGCACTCGAAGAAGCGTGAATGGAGCGGCAAATGCCAATGTTGGGACAATGCGCAGCGACACCAGCATGATTGCGGTAAGCTGAGCGATAAGTTCTTCCACGGCGCGATCTATTGTCCGAGCGTCGGGATCGTTAGATAAAGGCCGCGCGCAAAACCGGTCAACCTGCCGATCATCCATGAGCCCAGCGCTATAGATAGCAAGACAGCAGTCAATATTTTGGGAACGTAGCTTAAGGTAATTTCCTGAATCTGCGTTGCGACCTGAAAAACCGATATGATCAAGCCGACTATCAAAGTAGCGACCATTATTGGACCTGCAATGATGACTGCATTCCACAGCATGTCGTTCATGAAATCTAGCGCACGATCTGGACTCACTTATCCCCCAGTGCAAATCGCTGACCAGCGATCCTGCGACTCAAAATTGCTAGGCAGTGAAACGATTGTCTATGTAGACTGGAGCCTGCCAGCAATGGTTAAATAACACAAAATAAAGCATTTATTTACCATCCGCGAATGTCGCGTGCGTTGAACAATATCGTGTCTTCCATTTTCTGCGATATGCCAGCAGGCGGCGGGGCATCGACCCAATATCCTTCGCTCAAGCGAACCTGGCGCGCGACTGACACTCTCAGCAAATCTCGTCTGATATCTGCTCCCAATATCTCGATCGAAATTCGCTTGCGATCATCGATTTCTCCGGGCGCCGAATACCAGTCGGTGATGATGGTCCCACGCTGCGGATCGGATGTCGCCAATGGAAACGACTGGACCGCATTGAGTGAGGCGCGCCAAATATATGCGTTTACATTCGATGCAGTATCGCTTGGGTTATCGTCCGCTTTCCGTGTTAGGCGCTCCGAATTTTGTCCGTAGGCAAGGCCTTTGCCCAAATCGTTTTCGATTGCCGTGCAGTTGCAAAGCGTAACTGTAGCGGCGGCTATAGCAAAAAAGCGACAAGGGTTCACGGGGCCGGCTCCTTTAGGGGAAGTTGCAATTGCGCAACTATGTTTCGATGCGCCGACCAAGCGAGGCTGGCAGAGCAGAAGATGAGTAATAATGGTTGAGAATTCCCAAACATTCGGGCGCTAACTTGATTTAAATGCTCCCCTTTTCAGGGATGCCAAGGCCTTCGTCCGGGGACGAGCGCGCCGGTGCGTTAACGCCCGTTGGTTTCGGCGAGCATATACCGCAGGGGGGCACCCGCAACTGTCCGGGCAGTGGTGGCAACCGTATCGACGAGGGAGCGTGTAATTGTTGGCGCTTGGTGCTCGCTCCAGCGGCTGACCGCACCTTAGCTAGTAGGTCGCCTTGCAACCCAATTCCCAGTCATTTCAAAGTCAGTGTTTGGCGTCACTGGAAACACATTGTACCTTATTGCTCGAGTTCCATTACGGATAGTAAAGGTTTTAGAAAAGGCCGCAGGATCACGTGTAAGCGTCATCGTCATTGAATCGGTGCCTATTACGACATTGCTCGCGTCGAACTGCTCTACACTGATTGTGACCTGCGGAAAAGGGCTGCCGGCAGAGAATGGTGCCCAAAACAGACCGCCCATCGTATAGTTAACGCCGGGTGCATCCATAAGCGGTTGGTCTTGGAATATTCTCTGCCCACCCTGCGCTGAGGGTGTTGAAAAACGCAGCGCACATTTGCCCTTGACGGTAAAGGGATTGGCATACCCTGGCGATGGATGGTCTACAGTCGTACGTGGATCGTAAATCCAGTTTACAACTGCTGGCGTATTGAGCCTTTGCCAATGGTCCGTGCTACAGCTCGCGGTGCCATTCACTTGATATGGCCCACCAATATAGGTATTTTGCAACCTGTTGACACTCGTGTAAAGGGGGTCGACAGGCCAAATGAGAATATTCGAACCTTCTTGCGTTCCGTGAGGTTTCCAAGCCTGCGGGGGGTATATGATGGTCGACCAATCGCGGCAATCCGCAAGGTAAAATGCAGCGCCATGCAACATGGCATCATAAGCACTGTTCGGGCATTGCTCCTTGATCGCTCCGGGCGTTTGTCCACTGCCACGTCGCCAAGCTTCAAAACGAGTGACGCCATATTCCTTTGTAAAATAACTTACCTCTATTGCGCCATGACCAGGGGCATAGAAGAACGCGATCAGACTATCGAGCGTTTTGCCGCTGGCATAGGTTTGCAATTTGTTCCGGTTCCATTCCACAGTTGACGCGGCAACTGGAACCTGCCCCGGACAGGCTGCGAATGTGTCCGTTGGCGCATTTTTGCCCCCGTAGCTTAATGCCGATGTGTTATTAGGAAACAGCAACCAACCAGCAGCCTGGCAATCTCCCGTCCACCAGGGCTGCCATCCCCCGCTCAGATCATAAGTACCCCGAAAGAAGACATCGAACATATCCGCCCCTATGATATTATATCCGCCATCCGCTGGGTTAAAGTGCACCATATTACCAAAGCGGGAATCGCGAAATCTGCCACCAAAAAATGTAGCAAGTGGACTTGATGCGTTCACCACCGATCCAAGACCCGTAACAGGACCGGGCGGCGAATTACGCGGTATTGAAACACTAGCATCAGTATAATAATAGGTCTGCACTGCCCGTGATATGCCGCTTAGGTCCGCAATCGGAAAGGAATCGCTGATCTGATATCCCAGATAGTCGACCTTGTGATATGGCAAAGCCTCGCCCACGCGCAGTTTGCGCTTTGCGTTACAGATTGCGGGATCACCTTGCTGCGGCACATCGGCCCCATCAACACAAACCATTTGCACAAGATAGTCTGTTGGAACCTGGCCTGATGCGGTTTCAGCAAAGGACAGCAAAAAAAATGCTAAAACAAACCCTGCGGATACATAACGGTTGATCATAAACGCCCCTCTTCGTTGTGACCTAGAACTGTTGAGCTATACATCAAAATTGTCAATCAAGAATCAATTCTGGGCATTGCTGCCCAACACGCCGGAATTCCTTCGCGAGCACATGTAGTACTTGAGTGGAATAGTGATGGCGGGCCTAAGGATTATGTCAGCCCAGCAATTGCAGCATTCCTCGATTGGTTGTTCGCTTTGCCTAAACAAAATCATGAAATTTCTGACTGGCAATACATTCTATGGTGTCGTTTAGCGTTATCTGGTTCTTCGCATTATAATAGACCTCGCGGCTGAAGGTCACGGTGGTCGAAGGCAGATTGGCGATGCCGCCATAATCGCTCTGGTTCGTCAACCGGCAGAGCAGGTCGTAGCTTAGTGAGGATTTAAGGACCCCAGCGGAGGTTGGGGACGCGGGTTGAGGAGCAGCTTGCCCCGGACTCGATCCGGGGGTGAAAAGTCACACTAGGTCACATACCCATAAACAGGATTCCCATGAGGTGTAATATCTGATTCAGTGTTTTTCTTGGAAGGGAGATACTGATGGCACGTTTTGATTTGACGGATTTCGAGTGGTCGGTGATCCAGCCTTTGCTG
>JANMUE010000400.1:0-7272 GCA_031391205.1 Lysobacterales bacterium
ATAGGTGCCATGCACTGCCCCAGAGATTTGCCAGCGGGAGACGCATCACCCCCGTTCGGGTCGCGCAACGCCAGCAGCCGCCACTTGACAGAAGCTGGCTGGCACAACCGTTCGTCCCGACCATCAGTCCGCTAGTCGGCGCGGCGCACTCTTCGCTTTTTACTTGCCTAGAGTTGGCAGCCATGAAAAAGGCCAAGTACATCACCGCCACTCGCCGCCAGCGCGGCTTTACGATGATCGAACTGATGATCACCGTCACCCTAGTGGCCATATTGGCCAGCATCGCCGCGCCGAGCATGCGCACTTATGTGCTCAACAACCGGTTGAACAGCGCATCACAGGAGTTTCTGCGCACTTTACAAACCGCACGGAGCGAAGCAACCAAGCGGCAGCGCAATGTAGTGGTTTGCGCTTCGGCTAATCCTCAAGCTACCGACACCACAACCATCACGTGCACAACTGGCACGCCGAGTGGTTGGATCATGTTTGAAGAAAACACCACTCCCGATTGGGACCGCGCCTCAACAGAAGCCTTGATCGAAGTACATACGTACGATGCAAACAAAATGCAATTGCTGGCTAACAACAGTAAACGCGTCAGTTACACGCCCACCGGTTTTGCCACAGTTAATGGAGGTGCAGCGCCACAAATCCGGAGTACCGGTGTAGTGGTGTGCGACAGCCGGGGCAATGTGGATAGTAGTGGCGGTAGCGGCGCTCAATCCGTGGCACGTGGCATCGTCATATTGGGTACCGGTCGGGCACGGATCACCAAGGTTTTAAGTGATATTACTGGCCTGCTTGGCAGCGCCACCTGCTAATTATGATTCACGAATCACCCATCACAATCACCACCCACATGCGCCAGCAATTCATGTGCAAAACAACTAACAGCAAGCAATCCGGCACCAGCATGGTCGAAGTGCTGGTCGCATTGGTTGTGATGAGCATTGGCATGCTCGGCATAGCGGGACTGTATGCCACTACGCTGCAAGCCAAGACCACGTCACTTTCGCGCATGAAGGCAGTGAACCTTGCCTACGATATGGCTGACCGGATCCGCGCCAATCCCACCGCCGCCGCGGACTATGTACTCACCGCCTCCGACACCACGACCGCTACGAACTGTGCCACCGTCAATTGCACCGCGGCACAGATGGCTGCTTCAGACCTGGATCAATGGGACAACCTGGTGACCGACCCAATCACTGGCCTGCCCGGTTCGGCGAGCGGCAGCATCGCGCGTACACAAGCAACAGCCAACACCCCCGAGTTCTTCACGATCACCCTGAACTGGAGCGAGCCCAACAGTGGCGCGCTCAGCTATGTCCTGCAGGTGCGGATATGATCTCCGGCACACGATTGTTTTCCGCTCCTTTGACACCGGCACATCTGCAGCGTGGCGTCAACCTGATCGAAATCATGGTAGCCATGGCCATCGGCCTGTTTCTCGTGCTTGGCGCCACCACGCTGTACGTGAACACAAAGAAGACCGCGGATGTGGATGACTCTATCGCACGCCTGCAGGAAACCGCCCGGTATGCATTGAGCGTCATTGAAACCGATGTGCGTATGGCAAATTACTGGGGCATGGTGAAAGACAGCTCCAAGATAACCAATAAAGAATCTCAAGGTGGAACTAGTACGGCTTCAGGACTATCAGCAGGTGTTGCAGACGACTGTGGACCAACGTTTATTGATCCTGAAACCTACATTGGCGCATCCAATAATAACTATAACCTTGCCTGTGCAGCCAACAGCACAGCGGTTGTCTCGGCTGACACGCTAGTAGTTCGACGAACCGCCACCGCAGCAGTCGCTGCAACCAACACCAGATTCCAGATATGTTCCAGCCGCCAGGAAGCAAGACTGACACTGGGTGCTGATGCTGCCTGCCCAGCCAACGCCGAGTACCACAACCTGTTGGCACACGCATACTACGTTGACCAGCAGTCCGACCAGAACAACACCTATCCCGCGCTGCGACGCTGGACACTCATCGCCGGTCCACCCGGCGACCCTGGATACTCCGATGTGGAAGTCATTCCCGGCGTCGAGGACATGCAGATCGAACTCGGCTGGAATAACGAAGGCAGTGAGGCTTTCACTTCGACACCCGACGCTGTGCGTTACGTGCAACCCGAAAATGCAGTGTTGACCAACCCAGCAGGATTTCCCAATGGCCGCATCGTCGCCGTCAGAGTGTGGCTGCTGATTCGTGCAGAAGCACCGGATGCTACCTTCACGGATACCCGAACATATTTGTATGGAGATCGTGCCGTCGCCAACGGCACGGTGGACGATCTGAACGATGCTGGAGCCGTCGGTGCGGCATACGCTCCCAACGACAACTTCCGCCGTCTGCTGGTATCGCGCACCTTCTTCGTTCGCAATGCCAGCGGCAGCAACTGACCTTCGCGACGTACAACCATGAAGCCCGTCAACATGTTCCCGAACGAAGCCAGCGTGTACCGGACCAGACAATCCGGAGCTGCACTGGTGGTCGCCCTAATTCTGCTGGTGGCACTGAGCCTGATGGCCATTTCCAGTATGAACACAGCAAGCCTTGATCTGATCATGGCCGGCAACGAGCAATACCGTAGTCGTTCATTCGTGGCCTCTGAGGCCGGCATCGAATACGCCATGGATTTCGGCACCCTCGATACCAGCAGCAATTTCTCACAGGCAAGCACGGCCGTAGGCTCTGGAAGTGATACGTTTTCTTACACCATTACGCGCCCCAACAACGGTGTGCCGGAAAGTGCTCCGGAGTTCAACAGCCTCAATGCAGGCTCGGGTGTACAGCGGGTCACCTTCCGGATTACCTCCATTGGAGGATCGGAGCGTGGCTCCACCACCACGCACACCCAGGAAATGTACAAGGTGATCCGCGGATCTGACTCCTTGATGGCCGACTCCACCTGCGGCACAGCCGACTTGGACAGCGCCGTCTCCGGCTGCTGAAACTTACGGTTTACGACATACCTGAATTCACGACATGACTTACCGAGACGCCACCATGAAACGCAACCATCTCAACAAGTCGCTGAGTGCCGCGATCATTACCCTGCTGATCGGCTCATCCGCGCTGGCTGATGACACGGAAATTTTCTTCGGCAGCACCAGCGCCAGTACCGGCGCACCCAACATCCTGCTGGTGCTCGACACTTCGGGCAGTATGGATAACCTTGTCACCAGTACCATCGCATATGACCCAGCAGAGACCTACACTGGCAATTGCAGCAGCAGCACTGTGTATTTCAAGAATTCCGCCACGAGCACACTACCAACCTGTGGCAGCGGTGGAATAGTTTCCAATGCAAGAACCGACACGTCAGTCAGTGGCAGCCTTCGTGGCAGCGTGGCGCTCAGTGATTTTAATTGCAGCCCCGCCACTATTAGCGGCGGTAACTTCGCTACGGCTGGCTACATTTCGGTGGCAGCAATCCGATGGAGAAGTACTAGCACTCAGGTCACCACATCCACTGGAGGCAACAGCACCACCGTCACCTATGCCTGGAGCAACAACCTCAATCCCGAGGATACGACTTCCAGCAGAGCGCGCCGCGGCGTCACCACAACCACTGTCACAACACATACGATTGGCGATGTGGCGTGCAGGACACATGATTACGCGGGCAGCTATCCCAACGACAGCAGCCCCACTGCGTCAACGCAGTGGACATCAAATAGCAGCAACTCATATTGGGATGGTGGAACCGAAACCACTTATACGTTCTACAGCGCCCATTACCTGAACTGGTATCACAATTTCCGCACCAGCACATCCCAGTCACGAATGCAGATCGTGAAGGCAGCTGCCACCAGCCTGCTGGACTCGTTGTCGGGCGTGAATGTCGGCCTGATGCGCTATGACGCGTACGGCAACGGCGGCATGGTACTGGCACCGTTGCAGGACGTGGCAACCGGTCGCAGTGCAATGCAGGCTGAAATCGCCAGTTGGCGCCCCGCGGGCAACACGCCCCTATCGGAAACGCTGGCCGAAGCAGAGCGCTACTACACCGGCAAAGCCGTCAGTTACGGCAACAATTCTTACAAATATAACTGCAGCACAGTAGACAGCTATGGCAACTGCAGTTCAGGCGGCACTTACGCCTCGACGCCAAGCGTCGGCCCGTCACGGGTTGGAGGTTCTCTAGCGGCCAGCAATTATCAAAGCCCGATGAATCAATCCTGCCAGAAGAACCACATTGTGTTCCTGACGGACGGTGAGCCAACTTATGACGACGGCGCCAATACTTACATCAACGGTTTGAACACCGCAGATGCCAGCTGCTCGGGGAGCGGTGGTTGCCTGAGTACCCTGACCAGCTACATGTACAACAATGATGTAATTGCGAACACCACATTGCCAGACGAACAGAACATTACCACCCACTTCATCGGCTTCGGCAGTGATGTTTCCGGTGGCGCTCCGTTCACCTATCTGACGACTGCCGCCCGGGCCGGCGGCGGGGACGCCTATTCAGCCACCGACCTGGATTCATTGACTGAGACACTCAATGAAATCGTGCTCGGCGTGCTGGATCAAAGCACCACCTTCACCTCGCCTTCGGTGGCCGTGAATGCCTTCAACAAGACCCAGGTACTGGAAGACCTGTACGTTTCCGTGTTTGAACCCAGTGAGCTGTACCATTGGCCCGGCAACATCAAGAAATACAAACTTCGCAACAGCATGATCGTTGGCCAGAACACCTCTGTCAGCGCCGTCAACACCAGCACCGGCTTTTTTGAGGACACTTCACAAAGTTTCTGGTCGTCAGTGGTGGATGGCTCCGAGACCACAGTCGGCGGCGCGGCCAACATGATCCCAATTCCCGCCAATCGCCACGTGTATACCTACATCGGCGCTGATCCCACCGTGGGCAGCTGGATCAATCTGACCAGCAACGTCAATTACTCAGTCGAGGACGGGAATACCACGCTGACTGATTCGCTGTTGGGCATCGGCAACACAGGTGACCCGGCTCGCACCACGCTGCTTAGTTGGGTACGTGGCGCCGACACCCAGGACGAAGACGGTGACAGCAATAGGACCGAGGCACGGCACGTGATGGGCGATCCCGTTCATTCGCAACCTGCTGTGGTGATTTACGGCAACACCGGTTCAACTACTACCGCCAGACTCAACGATGCACTGGTGTTCGTGGCCACCAATGATGGCTACCTGCACGCGATTGACGTCAGCACCGGCGAGGAACAGTGGTCCTTCATTCCACAGGAACTGCTAAGTGAGCTGAGGCTGCTGTACACCAACCCCACCTCTGGCGACACCAAGCACTACTCCCTGGACGGCAACCTTCGCGTACTGAAATACGACGTGGATAACGACGGCGTGGTGGATACTGCAGATGGCGACCGGGTATTCCTGTATTTCAGCATGGGTCGCGGTGGCCCTAATTACTATGCGCTGGATGTGACCGACAAAACCCAGCCCAAGTACATGTGGACCCTGGACAGCAGCGAGTTGGGCGGCATCGTCACCGAGTCATGGTCCACGCCTGCGCTGGGTCGCGTACGCATTGCGAGCGCCACCCAGAACCCGCAGCGTCTGGTGCTGATATTCGGCGGTGGTTACGACCCTGCGGAGTACGGAGTGTCGTACAACTCTTCCGGCAACAACTATGGCAAAGGCATTTTCATGGTGGACGCTGTGCGTGGCTCGGTGCTGTGGAATCAGACCAGGACCAGCAATGGCAGCGCTTTTGACAAGATGACGCATGCCATCCCCAGTAATATTGGAGTGCTCGACACCAACGGAGATGGCTGGACAGATCGCCTTTATGTCGGTGATATGGCTGGACAACTCTGGCGCCTCGACGTCACCAGCGGAAACACTGCCAGCAGCCTGGTAGCAGGGGGAGTAATTGCCTCACTGGGTGCCAAAGTGGGCACGGCCAGTGACGCAACCAATCGCAGTTTTTACAGCGAACCTGATATTGCCAAAGTGATACAGACTGGCGCTGCCAACTATTACAACATAGCCATTGGCTCAGGAGACCGTGATCGCCCCAAGAGCAACACCTCAACTTGGGACCGCTTCTATGGCATACGTGACTACAATCTCTCCGCGATGGACCAGGATACGTTTGATGCCCTTACCGTGATTACTGATAGCGACCTCACATTAGTAGACGGCACATCGACAACGATAATTGGCACGAACGGCTGGAAATTCCAGTTGGACGTCACCCAGGCCGAAAAGGTGCTTGCCCAATCCATCACCGTGGATGGGGTTGTCATGTTTACCACTTACATTCCCAACAATGGCGGCTTGTCCACGTCGTGCACACCCAGCACCGGTACGGGTCGGACCTACTCCATGTATATTACTAGCGGCATCGGGCGCTTCAGCGATCTATTCGAAACTTTTGACACCACCGGCCTGCCATCACAAATTACGATTGTGAACGAGGCAGACATCATACGTACGGATGGCACCAGCAGCTCCAGCAGCTCTACGAGTTCGGGTAGTTCAAGCAGCAGCTCAGGCACGGGCAGCACCAGCCTCTGTCTTTCCGGCGTAACAGTTCAGGGAAATTGCGTGAACTTTGGCGCCAAGATAAGAACGTTCTGGAGAGAAGCGGGCGCAGAGTAAGGCCCGAGTCACTTCAACATGCAAATTTCCGTCACCGTCGTTCGTGGAATCCGGCAAATGCATAGCAAACAAACAGGTGTGACACTGATCGAACTGATGATCGTGGTTGCAATCGTAGCCATCTTGGCCGCTATTGCTTACCCCAGCTATCGCAATCAGATCATGAGATCACATCGGGCGGAAGCTAAGGCAGCGCTATTGCAGGTGCAGGTTGCACAGGAGAAGTGGTTCCTGCACGCCAATCAGTACGGCACACTGATCGACCTTGGGCTGTCGACTGGCGCCAACTATCTCACGCCGAATGGCTACTATCAGATCAGCTTCAGCAGTCAAACCGCCAATGCTTTTACAGCACAAGCCGTACCGCAGGGGGGACAAGCGCCAGACACCTGCGGCACATATACCATTAGTGCAACCGGCAACAGAACGCCCACCACGAGTGGCTGTTGGTAATAAATATTTGCTTGCAGAACGTACCTTCTATCAATGGGAGGAAGTCGCATCTCATCCTTCAACCAACCAGAATTCGGGTCAGCCATAGCGAAATTTTTGCCAACCCGTTATGTGTCGCACCGTACAGACGCGATTGAACAAAATCTTTTACGCTAAGTCTCAATCCTGTATTCTTTCTGGCACTCATGCTTGACTAGGTT
>JANMUE010000334.1:0-8835 GCA_031391205.1 Lysobacterales bacterium
GGCAGTGGGGTAGGGTGGGTGCAACCCACCGTTTTCGAACATTGTGCAATGGTGGGTTGCACCCACCCTACTTATCGCCGTTCCAGGCGGGCGGCGCCAGTTCGGTAAAAACGCGCTTCAGACCCTCGCTCCACTGCTTGCGGATCAGTACCAGATAGGGGTCGCCTTCTTCGAGTCGACGCTGCTGATCGACCTTCAACGAGTCGGCGCGATAGACCAGAACGTCCAGTGGCGGGCCGACCGAGATATTGGAGCGCATGGTCGAGTCGAACGAGATCAATGCGCACTTGACCGCTTCGGCCAGCGGCGTGGCCACGGTGAGTACGCGGTCGATGATGGGCTTGCCGTACTTGACCTCGCCGGCCTGAAAGAAATTCGTATCCTGGGTGGATTCGATGAAATTGCCTTCACTGTAGATCATGAACAGGCGCGGCGCCTCGCCAGCGATCTGGCCGCCGAGAATGAACGAGGCCGAGGCTTCGATATTGCTCTGACGCAGATAGTCGCCATCGCGGCGCTGTACCTCGCGCATCGCCGCCCCCAGCGCACAGGCGACGTCGTACAGGGATGTGCACTCCCACAGGTTCGCCAGCCCCGGCTTGCGCGCACGCTGTTCCAGCAGACTGAGCGCATTCTGAGTGACCGAGAGATTGCCGCTGGAAAGCGTGACGATGACGCGTTCACCTTCGCGCGCATACACCCGCATCTTCTCGAACTTGCCGATGTTGTCCACACCCGCGTTGGTACGCGAGTCGGAGACGAACACCATCCCTTCCTTGAGGTTCATGCCGAGGCAATAGGTCATTGCGTGTATCTCTGGGTAATGCAGTGTGAAAGAAAACGTGTGTCGTGTCGCTGCCAGCGCTTCAGCGGTTCGTCACTTCAGCTCTTTAGCGCATCGTTGGACATCATGAATTGCTGATGGATGGCTTCGGAGATATCGCCAAGTCGGGTCATTACCGAATCGAGGAATACGCCGACGCCCTGTGCCAGCAAGTTGTCCATGCGACCGTAGCGCAATTCACAGGCCAGCGCGCCGGCTTGGCGCACCACGTCCAGCCGTTGGCCCTCGGCGAGTGCCTCGACGCTGCGATGGATGGCACCGGCGCAGGCGGCCAGCGAGCGCGGCATATCGCTGCGCAGCACCAGCAGTTCGGCGACACGTTCCGGCGTTACCGTATCGCGGAAAATCTTGCGGTAGGTTTCCATGGCCGAAATCGCCTGCAACAGCGCGCTGAGCTGGTAGTACTCGATGGCGGTGCGTGCCTCATCGGGCGGGCGCTGGCGGGCACCGCCGAAGTTCAGATCGAGCAGACGTACGGTGTAGTCGGCGCGCTCGACGAAGGTGCCCAGACGCAGGAAATCGTAGGCCTCATCGCGCACCAGTGTACCGAGCGTAATTCCGCGAAACGACGCAGCACGGCGTTTGAGCCAGTCCAGGAACTGCGACAGCCCTTCGGCATTCAACTGATCCCAGTCGAAATCGCGCACACGCAGCCACGAGGAATTGATGTCCTCGTACATTTCGCCGCTGATCGCGCCGCGCTGCGCGCGGCCGGATTCGCGCGCTGCATGCAGGCAGGCGTAGATCGATGAGGGATTGTGCTCATCGAAGATCAGGAACTGCAACGCCTTATGTTCATCGAGTTTGCCATAGCGGTGCACGAAGTCTTCGTTCAAACCCAGCGTGACCAGCGCCGAGTGCCAGGTGTTGTGCGCGGCGCGTCCGTTCTCGCTGCGGCTGGGCAGCAGCGCGACGCGGTGCGCGTAATCGATCAGGCGCGCGGCATTGTCCACGCGCTCGATATGGCGCGACATCCAGTACAGGTCACTCGCGGTTCGACACAGCATTCAAGCCTCCAGAACCCAGGTGTCCTTGGTACCGCCGCCCTGCGACGAATTCACCACCAGCGAGCCTTCGCGCAGCGCCACCCGTGTCAGGCCGCCGGCGACGATGCGGATGCGTTCACCCGACAGCACATAGGGCCGCAGATCCAGATGCCGCGGCGCGATGCCACGTGCAACAAAGGTCGGGCAGGTTGACAGTGCCAACGTCGGCTGCGCGATATAGCCGGAGGGATTGGCGATGATACGCTCACGAAACGCCTCGATCTCGGCCTTGGTCGAGGCCGGACCGACCAGCATGCCATAGCCGCCCGCGCCCTGGGTTTCCTTGATCACGAGTTCGGGCAGATGCTCCAGTGTGTAGCGAAGATCTTCTTCTTCGCGCAGTCGATAGGTCGGTACATTGTTGAGGATCGGCGCCTCGTCCAGATAAAAGCGGATCATGTCCGGCACGTAGGGATACATCGACTTGTCATCGGCAACCCCAGTGCCGATGGCATTGGCCAGCGTTACCCGGCCGGCGCGCACCGCACGCAGCAAGCCTCGCACGCCGAGCATGGAATCTTCACGAAACGCTTCCGGATCGAGAAAGTCGTCATCAACGCGGCGGTAAATCACATGCACGCGCTGCAGCCCACGCGTGGTGCGCATGAACACGGTGTCGTCCTTGACCAGCAGGTCCTGACCCTCGACCAGTTCCACGCCCATCTGCTGGGCGAGGAAAGCATGCTCGAAATACGCGGAGTTGTAGGCCCCCGGCGTCAACACCGCCACTACAGGATCCTCGATGCCTGCGGGCGCCACCGAGCGCAGGTTTTCCAGCAGGGCATCGGGATAATCATCGACCGGGGCGATGCTCTGGCGGGCGAACAGCTCTGGAAACAACCGCATCATCATCTTGCGGTTTTCCAGCATGTAGGACACACCGGAGGGTACGCGCAGGTTGTCTTCCAGCACGTAGTATTCACCCGCACCGGCGCGCACCACGTCGATGCCGGCAACATGTGCGTAGATATTGCCGGGTATTTCCACTCCGCGCATCTGCGGGCGGTACTGGGTATTGAGTAACACCAGCTCGCGCGGAATCACACCGGCCTCGACGATGCGCTGGCCGTGATAGATGTCGTGCAGGAAGGCATTGAGTGCGCCGACGCGCTGACGCAGACCGGCATCGAGCATCGCCCACTCGGCGGCGGGGATCACCCGCGGGATGATGTCGAACGGAATCAGCCGTTCGGTGCCGGATTTTTCGCCGTAGACGGTGAAGGTGATGCCGACCCGATGAAAGGCCAGCTCGGCTTCGCGGCGTTTCTGGGTGATATGTGGATCCGGTGTGCGTTGCAGCCATTCGGCGAACTTCGCATAGTGCAGACGTACGCCGCCGTCGGCGTCGTACATTTCGTCGAAGAATCCCGCCTTGCCCTGACCCTGCATTCCCTACCCCTGGCCGCCACGCGATCTGGTCGCCTGTATGCTGCATTGCATTAGCATGTATTGGCTAAAGCGAACAAGTCCGAATTCCCTCTCCCGCATGCGGGAGAGATTGCAGCAGCGTGCCGCAGCGGTTTTTTCCCCGGAACCTGTGCGAGGTTTCTGCGAAGTGGACGTTGAAACCCTTCTCCTGCTTCGCGGGAGAAGGTGGCCGCAGGCCGGATGAGGGAAGCGTTCGAAGGTGTTCGGTGTTTGCGATCGGCGCCGCGGCAAACACCCGATACCATCGCAGGCCTCCCTCATCCGTCGCTGCGCGCCACCTTCTCCCGCGTGGCGGGAGAAGGGGTTCATTACCGCGGTTTCAAACTGATGCCGTGCCAGGAACCGGTTCGATACCGGATTGCGCCAGCGATGCGGCTACACTGCCGATTCGATGTGACCAAAGACCATGGCCGGGTCCGGGAAAGATGGTGCCAGCGGATGTATCCAAGCCCAGTTCGTTGACCGAGCTGCTGCAGTCCTGGCAGCAGGGCGACGGCGCGGCTTTTGCGCAGGTGTTCGATCAGGTCTATGCGCAGCTGCGCGAGATCGCGGCGCAGCGTCTGCGCCAGCATGGCGGCGAAAACACGCTGGCACCGACCGAGTTGCTGCACGAGGCGGTGCTGCGCATCGTCGATACGCCTATGGACTGGAAGAACCGCGCGCATTTTTTCGCCACCATGTCGCTGTATATCCGCTCGGCGCTGGTCGATCATGCGCGCGCGCGCTCTGCCGCAAAGCGCGGCGGACACGTGCTCAAGGTGACGCTGACTCAGGCCGATGCGGGCGAGGAGTCGATGGTCGCCGATCTGCTGTCGCTGGATCAGGCGTTGCGCAAGCTCGAAGCCCTGGACCCGCGCAGCAGCGAGGTATTGCACCTGAGTTATTTTGCTGGCCTGGACCGCGAGCAGATCGTTGACGTGCTGCAGGTGTCGATGTCGACGGTGGATCGCGAACTGCGCTTTGCGCGCGCGTGGTTGAGCCGGGAACTGGACCATGCCCTCTGATCAGTTTGCCGAGGTCAAGCGTCTGTATGGCGAGGTCTGCGATCTCGACGAACCGCAGCGCAGCGAACGTCTGCATGCGTTGGGCGCCACCCCTGCGCTGATCGCAGATGTTCTGGAATTGCTTGGTCACGACGCGCCAAGGGTGACGCGGTTTGCGCGCCCGGTGCTGCATTTTCTCGCCGATCTCGGCACCGAGTCGCTGCAGCCGGGCGATGTTCTTGGCGCCTGGAAGTTGGAGCGGCAGATCGCGCATGGGGGTATGGGCACGGTATTCCTGGCGCAGCGCTGCGACGGGCATTTCGAACAGACCGTCGCCATCAAGCTGCTGCGTGGTATCGCCAGTGCCGATGCGCTGGCCTATCTGAGCCAGGAGCGCCAGATCCTGGCGCGGCTCACGCATCCGAATATCGCGCGCCTGCTCGACGGCGGTTCCACACCGCGGGGACAGCCCTATCTGGTGATGGAGTACATCGAAGGCAGCGCCATCGACGAGTATTGCTGCGCCCGGCAGTTGCGCCTGTCCGAGCTGCTGCAGCTGTTTCACACCGTATGTGCGGCAGTCGGTGCCGCGCATCAGCGCCTGATCGTGCATTGCGATCTCAAACCTTCCAACATTCTGGTGACCGCGGACGGACGTCCGCTGCTGCTGGATTTCGGTATTGCCCAGCTGGTCGGTGCAGCCGTCGTGGAAGGCGATGCGGATGCCGGCAATCGTGCCTACACACCGCGCTACGCCAGCCCCGAACAGCGCAACGGGCGGGCGTTGTCCACCGCCACCGACATCTACAGTCTGGGCATGTTGCTGACCGAACTGCTGCTCGACCAGGGCGATGTTGAGATCGATACCGCCGAGCTGTCGCCCGAGCGCATCGCCGATGCAGAGCTGCGCGCGATCGCGCTCAAGGCAACGCGTGCCGATACCGGCCAGCGCTACGCATCGGTCGATGCATTGGCGCAGGATCTGCAGCGCTATCAGCGCCACGAACCGGTGCAGGCACGCGGCGCAGCTAGCGCATACCGGCTGCGCAAACTGGTGCAGCGGCGGTGGCCCTGGGTTGCCGTGGGTCTGATGTTCGTCGCATTAACTACGGTGTTCGTGCAGCGTGTACTCAGCGAGCGCGATCGCGCCCAGTCTGCCGAAGCAGCAGCCATCGCCGAACGCGACCGCGCGCGCCAGGCCGATGCCTCGTCGCGCCGCGTCAGCGAGTTTCTGGTGTCGGTTTTCGACGGCAGTGATCCCGATGCCGGGACTGGCAATGTGCCGGCCGCGACACTGGTGCAGCAGGCGGTAGCGCGCATCGACGAATTGGGCGATGAACCGATGGTGCAGTCGACGATGTATGTAACGCTTGCGCGCATACAACACCTGGTCGGTCAGCCGGAACAATCGCAGCAGAGTTTTCGGAAAGCGATTGCGATCGAGCGACGGCTGGATCGGCCGCTGCAGCTGTCGAGTCATCTGCACGATCTGGCGGCGCTTGAGCTTTCAGCGCTGACCAGCGCCGAAGCGGAGCGGAACGAGCGCGCCGCGCTGGCCCTGCGTGAGCAATATGCGCAGGATCAACCGTTGCTGATTGCCGAGTCACTGGGGGCGCTTGGCCAGATCCTGCTGACACTGAACAAGCGACAGGAAGCGATGACGCTGTTGGAGCGCAGACTGGAAATTCTGCAGCGCATCGATCCGCGTGGCGTGGACGTGGCCAATGCGCTTTCCGATCTGGCGCGTGGCGACTTGGAGATGGGAGCGAATGAGCGCGCGATCGAACGTTTCCAGCGCAGCCTGGAATTGCTCGACAAGTCGGAAAACGGCCGCGATGAGCGCAGCTACAGCAATACCCAGCATGCGCTGGCCGTGGCGCTGGGCAGTGCACGCCGTTTCGAAGAGGCCGAGGCATTGCTACGCGAACTGCTGGATGTTGCGCGCAAACAGCCGGATGGCGACAGTGGTGAATTGGCTTGGCAATTGGCCGAACTTGGCCGCTTGCTGGTCAACGCGGGCAAGGCGCCGCAGGCGTTGCCCCTGTATGCCGAGGCGCTGGAAATCGCCGCCCGCAAGATCGGTGCGGATTCGCTTTCGTTCGCGGTGCTGTCGAACAATGCCGCTGCGGCGTTCGAGCGCAGCGGCGATTGGGCGGCGGCAGAGGCCGCCTACAGGCGCGCGCTGGCGATCATGGAGCGGGCCTGGCCCGAGACCGACATGACCCTGGCGCACATCCGCCAGAATTTCGGATATCTGCTGCTGCGGATCGGAAAGCTGGACGAGGCGGGCCGGCGTCTGCGCGCCGCTGAGCGCGCTTTGGACTCTACGGAAAATACCCTCGACCTGGGTCGGGTCCACGTCGAACTCGCCGAATGGCATCTGGCTTCAGGTCGGCCGGACGCCGCCGCAGCTCAGCTCGATGCAATCGCTGCCGCACTGGCCGAGCTGCCGCCACAGATTCGCGCGTTGGCGTTACGCGTACGTGCGTTGATCATTGCCGGGAAAGGCGACAGTGCAGGCGCGCAGCGGATGCTGGTCGAGGCCGAGGACCTGTTTCGCTCCGAGCGGGGCGATGGCGACATGCGCAGCTGGTTGTTCCGCGTCGACCGGGCGAGGTTGCTGATCGGCAGCGCCGATGGCGCACAACAGCGTGATGGCGAAGCCTTGCTGGCGGACATCCTGCTGCATATCGAGCCCTTGCTCGCGCCGGATGCGCCGCTGCTGGCGCAATTGCGCGCGATGCGCTCGGGCCAATAGGAGCAGACACTTTTTCTCTCGCGGTTGCAGGAGCAGGGCCCGACCCGCTCGCTTTTGATCTTCGGCATCGGGAACCAAGATCAACCTCGAGCGGATCGGGCCCCGCTCCTACAACGGCAACGGCGTTCCTGACAGTTCAACCCGACAAAATTCGCCAAGCCCTGGTAACGCGATCTTTGATCCGTGGTCGCTGTCTCGGTGCCCGCATCCATCACCGATCCCGACCTCGCCAACAACGTGGCGTCTGACGGGCCCGATACACGCGGCATTTTCCGCGATGAATTTGAGTGAATAGAAAGACGGAGTATCTCAGTATGAAATGCACAGCGTTTGCGGATCTTCTGCGCAGGCATGATCCCCTATCCCGCACGCGGGATAGGGCAGGGTGGGAAACATTCGATAGCGCTCGGCATTTGCCAAGCGCGCCGAAGTAAAACCCATCACCTTCGAACGCTGGCGCCGATCAAATGTCCGATAGCCATGAACCCGCTGAGGGCGACAAGCACCTGTTTTGACAAACGTCACAAGACAGCGACCGCAATTTCCGCGATTCTTCCATGCAGTCGCGGTGGGGTTCGACGGTGCGTGAATGCGCATCACCCTGTCGCGGCAGGATGAGGCGTCTGCCCGAAAAGACGCCACCAGGAGATCGACATGAGTCTGAAAACGCGTTATGCCGCAGCGGATGCCCAGGGCAAGCCCAGTGTGAATGTGTTTGCGCTGTTCCGCGATGTGCTGCTGTTGCTGATTGCGTTGATGCTGCTGACCTGGGCCTGGCCGTTGCGCAGTGTGCCGACCGGGAGCCGCGGCGTGATCACTGTCGGTGGTGCCATACGCGGTATCGAAAGCGAAGGCTTCATGCTGGTGGCGCCCTGGCAGACGCTGCATATTTTCAATGTGCGTGCCGAGGCAGCCGATATCGAGAACGCCGAGGGCAGCACCAGTGATACCCAGCCGGTGAAGGTTAGCCTGACGGTGCGCTACAGCATCCAGACCGACAAAGTGGCCGAGGTGTTCGAGAA
Organism: Lysobacterales bacterium; assembly: GCA_031391205.1. GTDB lineage: Bacteria > Pseudomonadota > Gammaproteobacteria > Xanthomonadales > Ahniellaceae > 0-14-3-00-62-12. The sequence goes on from JANMUE010000334.1 coordinate 8,082, forward strand.
ATACAGCCACGACGGCAATCTGCAAAGCTACGTGCAGACCGCGACCCAGGAAGTGTTCAAAGCCGTGACCGCGCGTTACACCGCGCCTGATCTGATCGCCAAGCGCGCCCAGGTGTCGTCCGAGATCGTTACCGCGCTGCGCGCCAAGCTTGCCGTCTATGGCGCCCAGGTGATCAACGTGGACATGCGCAATTTCGCCTTCAGTCCCGAGTACATGGCGGCGATCAACGCCAAGACCACACAGGAACAATTGCGCCTCGGCGCCGAAAACAAGTTCAAGACGGTAGAAGCGGAACAGAAACAGAAGGTCGCCATTGCCGAAGCCGAAGCCAATGCCCTCAAGGCCAAGGCCGACGGTGAGGCCTATGCGCAGCTCAAGATCGCCACTGCCCAGGCCGAGTCTCTGCGCATCCAGAATGCTGCGCTCGCGCAGAATCGCGAGGTGCTGGAGCTGCGCCGGATCGAGGTCGAAAAAATCAAGGCCGAGCGCTGGAACGGCGCACTGCCGACATCGATCTATGCCGGCGCGCCGATTCCGTTTTTCAATCCGAACGATCCGAAATAGGCTGAGATGTCGCTGCTCAGCGTGTGTGGGAGCGGCGTCCCGCCGCGAAGCTCTTGCTCTTACTCATCAGAGCAAAAAGTTCGCGGCGGGACGCCGCTCCCACACACGCTGAGCAGCGACATCTCAGCCTATTTCGGATCGTTCGGATTGAAAAACGGAATCGGCGCGCCGGCATAGATCGATGTCGGC
>JANMUE010000351.1:0-4581 GCA_031391205.1 Lysobacterales bacterium
GGCGTAAGCCGCGATGCTCCTGCTCTGACTCTTAACCGTCAGAGCAGGAGCATCGCGGCTTACGCCGCTCCTACATGGCTCTATGCCTTCACCATCACCTGCTCGATCGCTCCAAATATGTCGCCGCCATGGCGGTCACGCATCTCGATGCGCACGCGGTCACCGAAGCTCATGAATGGCGTGCTCGGCTTGCCATCGCGCAACGCCTCGACCGTGCGTTTCTCGGCGAAGCAGGACGCCCCCAGGCTGGTGTCCTCGTTGGCGACCGTGCCCGAACCGACGATCGTGCCAGCCGACAGCGGTCGCGTCTTTGCTGCATGCGCGATCAACTGCGCGAAATTGAACTGCATATCGACACCGGCCTCGGGCGCGCCGAACCATTCGCCGTTGTAGTGGGTCAGCAGCGGCAGATGCACTTTACTGTCCTGCCACGCGGGGCCGAGCTCATCAGGGGTGACGAATACCGGCGACAAGGCCGAGCGCGGTTTGGACTGCAGGAATCCGAAACCCTTTGCCAGCTCGTCAGGAATCAGGTTGCGCAGACTGACATCATTGACCAGGCCGACAAGTTGGATGTGATCTGCCGCGCGCTCCGCGCTGACCGCCATCGGCACATCATCGGTAATGACCACGACCTCAGCCTCCAGGTCGATACCATAGTCGGGGCTGACCACCACCACTGGATCGCGTGGCCCGAGAAACCCGGCACTGGTGGCCTGATACATCAGCGGATCAACATAGAATGATGCCGGCACCTCGGCGCCGCGCGCCTTGCGCACGCGCGCCACATGCGGCAGATAGGCACTGCCATCGACGAACTCATAGGCACGCGGCAGCGGCGATGCGAACAGCGCAAAATCGACAGCAAATATCACCTCGCCATTGACGGTCTCGGCCTTGCCCAGATTCAACACCTCGGAAACGGCATTCAGGCGCGGTGCGGACTGCGCCCAGTCTTCCAGCGCGCGCTGCAGAGTGACGGCGATATCCGGCACGCGCACCGCACGCGATAAATCCCGCGAGACCACAATCAATGAGCCATCGCGTCCGCCTGCCTTGAGTGAACCCAGTTTCATTGAGAGTTTCCTTGATGCGTAATCACTGATGCGGGCAACCACGCGCTGCGCATCGAAAGTTGGGATTGGCCGTTCAATTCGAAGCGGTGACGTTGAATCGGCGCTGCAAACCCGCCCAGCAATCCTGATAGTCGGCTTGAAGCTGCGCCGATTGCATGGCCTGCAGCGTCGGCCGGATCACCGAACGCGTTTCGAACATGAAGGCCATGGTATCGGTGATCACGTCCGGCTTCGACAGATCAGCGGCCGAGGCTTTCTCAAATGTCGCCGCGTCCGGCCCATGCGCACTCATGCAGTTATGCAGGCTGGCGCCCCCAGGTAGGAAGCCATCCGCCTTGGCATCGTAGGCGCCATGCACCAGGCCCATGAATTCACTGGCGACATTGCGATGGAACCAGGGCGGCCGGAACGTATTTTGTGCCACCAGCCAGCGCGGCGGAAAAATCACGAAATCCAGATTGCCGACGCCGGGCGTGTCCGTCGGCGCGGTCAGCACCAGGAAGATGCTGGGATCGGGATGGTCATAGCTGATCGAACCGAGGGTGTTGAACTTGCGCAGATCGTACTTGTACGGCACATAGTTGCCATGCCAGCCGACGACATCCAGCGGCGAGTGGCCGATACGCGATTCCCACAGCCGGCCCTGAAATTTTGTCAGCAGACGGAAATCGCCTTCGATGTCTTCGAATGCCGCCACCGGCGTCAGAAAATCACGTGGATTGGCCAGGCCATTGGAACCGATCGGGCCAAGATCCGGAAGCCGCATCAGGGCGCCGAAGTTTTCGCAGACATAGCCACTGGCGCCGGGATCGAGCAGATCGACACGGAAGCGCATACCGCGCGGCAACACCACGACCTCCTGCGGCTCGACATCGATCACGCCAAACTCGGTGACGAAACGCAAGCGGCCGGATTGCGGCACAACCAGCATCTCGGCATCTGCATTGGAGAAGTAGCGTCCCTGCATCGAGCGATTGACGTTGTAGAGATGGATGCCGACACCAGCGTGCGTCGCAGCACTACCGTTGCCAGCGATCGTCCACAGGCCATCGATAAAATCAGTGGCTTGAGGCGGCAGAGGTAGTGGTGACCAGCGCAGTTGATTGGGCGTGGCCGGCTGCTCGTCGAAACGGTTGTGAAAGGCCGCGTCCGCCAGCAGCGAAAAACTACCATGCACCGCGCTCGGGCGAATGCGGTACAACCAGCTGCGCCGATTCTCGTTGCGTGGCGCGGTAAACGCAGTGCCCGACAATTGTTCGGCATACAGCCCGTGTGCGACGCGCTGAGGCGAATTGCGTCCATCCGGCAGGGTTCCGGCAACGGCTTCGCTGGCGAACTCGTTGGCGAAGCCGGTGAGATAGGCAGGATTACTCATCGATCTGGATTCCGTCGTGCGGACAAGAAATTGCCGACCCGACATCGTCGGATCGACACGACATCGGCGCGCATAAGGCTTACAGCACGCCGCGCTGCATCTGGTCGCGCTCGATCGACTCGAACAGCGCCTGGAAGTTGCCCTCGCCGAAACCTTCGTTGCCCTTGCGCTGGATGATCTCGAAGAAGATCGGCCCGATATTGGTCTGGGTGAAGATCTGCAGCAACTTTTTCTGCTTGGTCTCCGGGTCGGCGTCGATCAGAATCTTGTTGCGGCGCATGCGATCGACATCTTCGCCGTGTTGCGGGATGCGCTGATCAATGACGTCGAAATACGCATTGGGTGTATCCAGAAACGCGACGTTCCGGGCCCGCATGGCTTCCACCGAGGCGTAGATATTGTCGCTGAACAATGCGATGTGCTGAATGCCCTCGCCCTTGTATTCGTCGAGGTATTCGTTGATCTGCGACTTCGGATCCGAGCTCTCGTTGAGCGGGATGCGAACGATGCCATCGGGTGCGGTCATCGCCTTGGATACCAGGCCGGTCTTGGCGCCCTTGATGTCGAAATAGCGGATCTCGCGGAAGCCGAACAGGCGCTCGTAATAAGTGGCCCAATGCGCCATCTGGCCGTGATAGACGTTGTGCGTGAGGTGATCGATGAAGGTCAGCCCGAAGCCCTTGGGTTTGCGATCGATGCCGTCGAAGAAATCGAACTCGGCGTCGTACAAATCGCTGTAGCCGCCCTTGTCGGTAATCAGATACAGCATGCAGTCCCCAATGCCCTTGATCGTCGGCGCGTTGACCGCACGCGTCTCCGTCCGATGCGTGGTGGCTTCGGCGCCGTTGCCCAGCACCGCCTTGAACACCTCCTCGCCATCGCGCACACGGATCGCAAAACCGCAGGCACAGGGGCCATGCGCGGCAGCGAAATCGGAGGCGAAAGAATCCGGCTCTTCATTGACCAGAAAGTTGCATTCGTTCTGGCGGTACAGCGTGATCGCCTTGCGCTTGTGCCTGGCCACGGCGGTGAAGCCCATGGTCTTGAACAGGTTGTGCAGCACCTTGGCATCGGGCGCGGCGAACTCGACGAATTCGAAACCGTTGATGCCATGCGGATTGGCGAACAATGCAGGCTTGGGCTGGATTTGGGCGTTCATGCTTCCCTCCGGAATCTGACGCGCAGACTTGCGCTTTGCAGGCGAACGTTATAGTTTCAGTTGAAACCATTTGCAAGTCCATACATGTGGGAGCGGCCTCTGGCCGCGAATGTTCGGCAGGTTGAAAGGCTTCGCGGCCACAGGCCGCTCCCACGATCGCGAGGACGTGCTTTGGCTCCGGTACGCATTTGGAATTTCTGGCTAAATCGCGTTTTGATCGATCCGGTACGCGATCCGGCGAGCTTGCCACACCCCATCCTCGCCGCCTACGCGGCGACCGTCCCCTGAACTCCAGGGGACTGGATTGGCAACGGGTAGATGTCGTGAAAATCAACTCAGCCCGAAATATCCACAGAAGACAGTTGTTCCCACCAGATTAGACGGCCCCATGCTCGAACTCGACCGCTTCCTGCCCTATCGCCTCTCGGTGCTGACCAATACCATCAGCGCCGCGATCGCCACGCAATATGCCGAGCGCTTCGATCTTTCAATCACCGAATGGCGGGTTTTGGCGATCCTGGGCCGATATCCCGGCATCAGCGCCAATGAGGTCGCAGTGCGTGCGGCAATGGACAAGGTCGCGGTCAGCCGCGCCGTCGCCAGCCTGCTGAAATCCAGCCGCTTGAAGCGCGCCATCGACAGCAGCGACCGACGCCGCTCGATGCTGAACCTGAGTGCAAAGGGACAGAAGGTCTACGATCAGGTCGCGCCTTTGGCCAAGCGCCATGAAGAACGCCTGCTCGCCAACCTCACTGCCGAAGAATGCCTCTGGCTGGACCGCATCATCGACAAGCTGAGCTTGATCGAGGCGCAGCATCTGGCGGATTGAGGCGCGCGATGCTCTTCGCATTTGTCCCAAAGGGATTTCCTTCGGTCATAGGTGCGGGGCCCGACCCGCACGCTCTTGATCTTGGACGCATTTCGGAAAACGTCAAAGGCGAGCGGGTCGGGCCCCGCTCCTACAACAGCCG
>JANMUE010000358.1:0-1385 GCA_031391205.1 Lysobacterales bacterium
CTGGCTAAAGCCATCCATGGCCAGCAACGGTGCGCGCAGGTCATGCGATACCGAGTAGCTGAATGCATCCAGCTCGCGATTGGCGTGTTCCAGTTCGGCAATCCAGGCACGGCGTGCCTGCGACAATTGCAGATGAGTGCGTACGCGGGCCAGCAACTCACGCGCGGAAAACGGCTTTACCAGGTAGTCGTCCGCGCCGACATCCAAACCATCAATGGCCGACTCCTCACCGGCGCGCGCCGACAGCAAAATCACCGGCAGGGATGCAGTCTCTGGTTGCGCACGCACTGCACGCACTAAACCGAAACCATCGAGACGCGGCATCATCACGTCGCTCACCACGATGTCCGGCGTGCGCACTTTCATCGCTTCAAGCGCAGCCATGCCATCGGTGGCGGTGGCAACATCGTAGTGCGCCGACAACAAGCCGCTGAGGTATTCGCGCAGATCGGCGTTGTCATCCACCACCAATACATGGCTGCGCGGACCGCCTGCCTTGAGCGCTGCGGTTCGAATAGTGTGGCCATGCACTGTAGATCCATCGTCCCAGCGCACCGCTTCTGCCACCTGGGCTACCGTATCGCGACCAATAGGTTTTTCAACCGACTCCTGCGTCACTGCGTCCTGCGGCAGATGCGCATGGCCTTTGGGAATGGCGACGCGAAACGTGGTGCCCTGGCCCACGACGCTTTCGACACTGACAGAGCCGCCATGCAACGCGGCCAACTCACGCACCAACGACAGGCCGATGCCGCTGCCTTCGTAAGTACGCCCGTTCGCGCCGCTGACGCGATGAAAGCGCTCGAAAATACGCGGCAACTCGGCCTCGGGAATGCCAATGCCGGTGTCGGCCACCGACAGCACGACTTGATTGCTTTCTTCACGCACCGACACGGCGATTTCACCCTGGTGCGTAAACTTGAGCGCATTGGATACCAAATTGGGAACGACCTTTTCCCACATATCGCGATCCACCCACACCGGCTCGGATAAGCGCGGACAGTCGATGCGCAGCCGCAAGTCAGCTTTGTCCAACGCCGATTGAAACATGCCGGCCAACTTGGCCGTGAAGCTGGAGAGGTCCAGCGGCGCAAACTGGGCGCGCAGGCGGCCGGCCTCCAGGCGCGAAAAATCCAGCAAGGAATTCACCAACCGGTAGAGACGCAGCGCATTGGCGTGCGTCATGCGCAGACGTGCTTCCTGCTGCGGCCCGAGCGGTTCGGCGGCATCTGCCAAGGCGTCTTCGATGGGGCCGAGCATTAACGTCAGGGGTGTGCGGAACTCGTGACTGACATTGCTGAAGAAGGCGGTCTTGGCCGCATCCAGTTCGCCCAGCTTGGCATTGGCCGCACGTAGTTCGGCGATGGCATCGGCCAATTCGCGAC
>JANMUE010000393.1:0-31767 GCA_031391205.1 Lysobacterales bacterium
GGTTACCCGTCTCCCGGATAATCGAAGGCGATTTCCGGGAGGCTGAAGTAAGCGGGGGCCGCCGTCCCGGCTCTTCCCCCGGCGTTCGCCGGGGGTCGGCCGGGATGACAAGCTCTCACCGGGAGAGGATCAGCCCCCAACCATCCCGAAGTCCGCCACCCGGCCCATCACCGCGCGGACCTGTCCCAGCAGTTTCAGCCGGTTGTCCCGCTCCTCGGCCACCTCGGAATTGACCATCACCTTGTCGAAGAAGGCGTCCACCGGCGCCCGCAGTGCCGCCAGCCTTGTGAGCACGGCAACGTATTCGCGGCGCTCGGCCAACGGCACGAATTCAGCATAAGCCGCTTCCAGCACGCGCTTGAGTTCGCTCTCGGCGCCGGCATCGAGCGCCGCATCGTCGACAGCGCGGCCGAGAGCAATACCCTTCTCGCCAGCCTGGCGCAGGATATTCCCGATGCGTTTGTTCGCAGCCGCCAGGCTCGCGGCCTCGGGCAGCTGACTGAACGCAACCACGGCGCGTAGCCGCCGATCGAAATCGAGCAGGCTGGTGGGCTTGAGTATGGCGACGGCGTCGAACACCTCGCTACGGATGCCCTGGTCGGCGTAATAGCCGCGCAGGCGTTCGACAACGAACAGATACAGCTCGGCAGTTGTCGCACGCGTATCAAAGACTTCGCCCGGCTTGGCCTTGGTCTCGATCTGGATACGCTCGACATCGATGCGCGCGCGGTCCAGCGCATCCCGGATCAGTGCTTCCAGATCCAGATCCAGCTCGCCCTCGATCAATGTACGCGCCAGTCCCAATGCAGTGCGCCGTAGCGAGAACGGATCCTTGTTGCCGCTGGGCTTCTGCCCGATCGCATACATGCCGGCCAGCGTGTCCAGCTTCTCGGCTATCGACAGCGCCTGCGCCACGCGGCCGTTGGCGATGCGATCGCCGGCGAATCGCGGCATATAGAACTCATCGAGCGCCATCGCCACTTCCATCGGCTCTCCCTGGGCCAGCGCATAGGTGCGGCCCATGATGCCCTGTAGCTCGGGAAACTCGCCGACCATGCGTGTCATCAGATCGCATTTGCTCAATTTCACCGCGTGCTCGACCAGCGGAATCTCGATCATGGCGCCGCCATCCTGCATACGCCGCGCGACCACCTGCGCGAGCAAACTGACGCGGCCAACCTTGTCCCACGCCGAACCCAGCTTCGCCTGGTAGGTGACCTTTTCCAGCGATGCCTGGTGTGTATGCAGCGGCGTCTTCAGGTCGTCGTCGAAGAAGAACTTAGCATCGGCGAAACGCGGACGGATCACGCGCTCGTAGCCCTTGCGGATTTCCGCCGGATCTTTGGAATCGATATTGGCGATGCCGATGAAATGCTCAGTCAATTTGCCCTGTGTGTCGAACACCGGAAAGAATTTCTGGTTCGACTCCATCGTCGTAATCAGCGCTTCCTGCGGCACGGCGAGGAACGCACGCTCAAAGGTGCAGGCAATGCCCACTGGCCACTCGACCAGGTTGCGCACTTCCGACAACAAGTCGCTGCGCAGCCGCGCCGTGCCACCCAGCGCACTGCCCACGCGTTCGACTTCGCTGCGGATACGCGTCAGCCGTTCTTCCGGATCGACCAGCACATGGGCTGCGCGCAGCGCATCGATGTAGGACTCGGGGCTGGCGATCCACACCGGCTGCGGATGATGGAAGCGATGGCCGCGGCTCATGCGATCGGACTGCAGCCCCAACACTTCGCCCGGCACGACTTCGTCGCCCAACAGGATGATCAGCCAATGCACCGGCCGCACGAAGAGATAATCCAGATCGCTCCAGCGCATCGGCTTGGGAATCGGCAGCGCCTTGAGGGCCTCATCGATGATGGTCGGCAACAGCGACGCCGTCACTGCGCCCGGCTTCACCGAGCGGTAGACGAACCAGGCGCCTTTGTCGGTCTCGAGTTTTTCCAGTTGCTCGATCGTGCAGCTGTTCGACGCAGCAAATCCCTGCAACGCCTTGTTCGGCTGCCCTGCGGCATCGAATGCTGTGTTGACCGGCGGCCCGCGGCGTTCCGAAGTCTGCTCGGGCTGTTCGATCGCCACCGCATCAATGCGCACGGCCAGCCGCCTTGGCGACCACAGCGGATGCGCACTGGCTGCATCGAAAGCGATGCCGCGCTTGCTCAGGCCCAGGGCCACGCCGGCGCAGAATGCCGCTGCGAGTTCATCCAGCGCCTTGGGCGGCAGCTCTTCGGTGCCCAGCTCAATCAACAGATTCTTGGTGTCCATCGTCTTTCCGGAAAATTTGTAGGGTGGGTGCAACCCACCATTGCGTAATGTTCGAGAATGGTGGGTTTCACCCACCCTACTTACAACCAGGAAACCCCAGCCTCTCGCGCTGCGCGAAATAACACTCGGCCACCGCTTTGGCGAGCGTGCGCACGCGCAGGATGAAACGCTGGCGCTCGGTCACACTGATCGCTCGGCGTGCATCCAGAAGGTTGAAGCTGTGGCTGGCCTTGCACACCTGCTCATAGGCCGGCAACGGCAGGCCCAGTCCCACCAGCTTCAGCGCCTGCGCCTCGCAGGTGTCGAACCAGCCGAACAACGCGGCGACATCGGCATGCTCGAAGTTGTAGGTGCTCTGCTCCACCTCGTTCTGGTGATAGACATCACCATAGGTCACCACGCCCTGTGGGCCGCGCGTCCATACCAGGTTGTAGACGTTGTCAACGTTCTGCAGATACATCGCCAAGCGTTCCAGACCATAGGTGATCTCGCCGGTCACCGGCCTGCAGTCCAGGCCGCCAGCCTGCTGGAAATAGGTGAACTGGGTCACCTCCATGCCATTGAGCCAAACCTCCCAGCCCAGGCCCCAGGCGCCCAGCGTCGGCGACTCCCAGTTGTCCTCGACGAAACGCAGGTCGTGCGTCAGCGGGTCCAGGCCCAGCGCTTTCAGCGAATCGATATAGAGATCCAGGATATTCGCAGGGTTCGGTTTCAACACGACTTGATACTGGTAGTAATGCTGCAGGCGGTTGGGATTCTCGCCATATCGGCCATCCGTAGGCCGCCGGGACGGCTGCACATAGGCCGCACTCCAGGGCTCCGGCCCCAATGCACGCAGGAAGGTGGCAGGATGAAAGGTGCCGGCGCCGACCTCGGTATCGAAGGGCTGGATCAATACGCAACCCTGAGCGGCCCAATAGCTGTTGAGCGTCTGGATCAGTTCCTGGAAAGTCGGGGCGGTCATAGGTCACATTGGCGGGGGCGAAAAGCGGCGTAGTATAGCCATGTGCTGTGGAGCCCCCGCCCCACGGCGCTTTACTGTAGGGCAGGCGTGCCGCCTGCCTGCTCAGGGCGCTGCAGCGCCAGACAGGCAAGCGGCACGCCTGTTTCTGCGATTTTCGACCAGATATCGGAGCGGCAATGAAGTCTTCGTCCAAAGTGGTGGCATTGAATGATCGCGCGGATTTCACCTCGCACGGATTTTCTACCGGCAAGCGCCTGGAACTGGACGAAGTGCTGGCCCAGTTGCTGGCCGATGGCCTGATCACCGACGACGAAAGCAAGCGCACCCGCGTTGCCAAGACCACGGCGCGCAATGACGTACATCCGCTGGTGCTGATTGCCAACGCCAAGTACAGCGATCGCCGCGATCCGACCAAACCGTTGACGCTGGAATCGCTGACCGAATGGCTGGCGGCGCGTGCCGGCCTGCCGTATCTGAAGATCGATCCGACCAAGATCGAAGTGGTCAAGGTCGGCCAGATCGTTGCCCCCAATTATGCCGCGCGCTATCGCATCCTGCCGGTCGCGATCACCGAGGCCAGTGTCACCTTCGCCACCAGCGAACCCTTCGACACGCGCTGGGAACACGACCTCAGCCAGATGCTGCGGCGCGAGATCAAGCGCGTCGTCGCCAGCCCGCTGGACGTCAACCGCTATCTGATGGAGTTCTACGGCGTCACCCGCAGCGTGCGCAAGGCCAAGGACAACAAGGACGAGGAAGGCCGCAGGATCCTGCCCAACTTCGAGCAGCTGATCGAGCTTGGCAATTCCTCCGACCTCAATGCCGAAGACAGCCATGTCGTTCGCATCGTCGACTGGGTGCTGCAATACGCCTACGAGCAGCGCGCCAGCGACATCCATATGGAGCCGCGCCGCGAAACCAGCCCGATCCGCTTCCGCATCGATGGCGTGCTGCACAAGGTATTCGAGCTGCCGACACCGGTGATGATCGCCGTGGTCAGCCGTATCAAGATTCTGGGCCGGCTCGATATCGCCGAACGCCGCCGCCCGCAGGACGGCCGCATCAAGACGCGCTCGCCCGGCGGACGCGAAGTGGAAATGCGTCTTTCGACCATGCCTACAGCCTTCGGCGAAAAGGTCGTGCTGCGCATCTTCGATCCGGATGTGGTGGTCAAGACCTTTGCCGAGATCGGCTTCTCGACCAAGGACGAAAAGCAATGGAAGGGCATGATCGAGCAGCCGCACGGCATCGTGCTGGTCACCGGCCCCACCGGCTCGGGTAAGACCACGACGCTGTATGCCACGCTGAAGTATCTGGCCAAGCCCGATCTGAACGTCTGCACGGTCGAAGACCCGATCGAAATGATCGCGCCCGAGCTCAACCAGATGCAGGTGCAGACCAATATCGATCTCACCTTCGCCGCTGGCGTGCGCACCCTGCTGCGCCAGGACCCGGACATCATCATGGTCGGCGAAATTCGCGATCTCGCCACCGCCGAAATGGCGGTGCAGGCCTCGCTGACCGGACACCTGGTGCTGTCGACGCTGCATACCAACGACGCGCCTTCGGCGGTCACCCGCCTGCTCGATCTGGGCGTGCCGCATTATCTGATCCAGAGCACGCTCAACGGCGTCATCGCCCAGCGCCTGGTGCGCCGCCTCTGCCCGCATTGCCGCGGCGTAGGCGAGATCAGCGACGAGGAGTGGCTGAGCCTGGTGCACAACCTCAACCTGAAAAAACCCACACGTGTTGCCACGCCCAAAGGCTGCAACGAATGCCGTCATACCGGATACCTGGGCCGCAGCGCCATCTACGAACAGATGCCGATCACCTCGGCGTTGCGCAAGGGCATCTCCAAAGATCTGGATTTGCCGGCGTTCCAGCAACTCGCGTTGAAAGATGGCATGCGCCCGTTGCGCTATGCCGCAGCAGAAATCGTTGCGCGCGGCATCACCACGGTGCGCGAGGTGATCGAGGTATTGCCACCGCCGGAGTAATGCGGGTCTGCGCTGCACGCGGATGCACTCGCTCTTACAGCGGGCGGCGGTTGAGCGGCGGTGTTTTGGTTTGAATCAAGGCGCCACGGCGCATGACGCCGTCTCACCGGCGCGCTGCTGCAAACGTGCGCATAGTGCATCGGCTTCGTCACTGCGGGCGCTGGCGCGCAATAGTTCGGCAAGCCGGGTGGTGGCGTCGAGGTGAAATGGCGCGATATCCAGGACGCGCCGATACCAGCGTTCCGCCGTCTCGACGCGGTGCTGGGCATGATGACTGTCGCCAATGAGCAGCGCGGTTTCGGCATACCAGGGGCGGATACGGGCGGTCTGACGCGGGTAGACGCGGGTCATCGCGGCAAACGCGGCTTCGAAATGCGGGATGGCCTGTTCGGGCTGCCCGCTGAGCTGCAGGATGTCGCCGATATTGATCATCGGGCCCCAGGCGTCGGGATCGAGTGCGACTGCCTGTTGATAGGAAGCCAGCGCACCTGCAAAATCTTCGCGCACACTGCGCACGAAGCCGAGTGCCTTGTGCGCGCTGGCATCGTCCGGTGCCAGTACCACCGCGCGCTCGGCCAGTTGCGTGGCACGCAGCAGATGACGTTGCGCCCTGGCGTTTCGCGTATGCCCGTTCTGCAGCGCATCGCCGAGACGACTGAACGCCTGCGGCTGTCCCTTTGCCCCCGCTGGCCAGCGCAGCTCGCGTTGCGCCAGCGCGTTGGCGAGGCCGGCATAGGCAGGAGCATGTCCGGGTTGCAGAACGACGACACGCTCGAACAGCTCGATCGCGGCTTCGTTATCGACGCGGGTGTACTGAAAGTAGAAGTCGTTGGCATGGTCGGTCAAGGTCTGCGCCTGGACGTGGGCGTCGACCGTGTTTTTGCGCGACGCAGCCATCCAGGCGGCAAACGCCATCGCCGCGACGGCTACGAAAAGCGCAGCCCATGCGATGCGCGGGCGGCGGTTGGCTGACGCTGAAGTTGCGACGATCACCGGTTGCGGCAACGATTCTGCATCGGCGGAATCGGCAGCATCCTGATAGATCCAGCGATAGCCGCGCTTGGGCAGGGTCTCGATATAGCGCGGGGCCTTGGCGTCATCGCCCAGCGATTTGCGCAGCTTGAACACGGCGCGCGCCAGGGTATCTTCGCCAACGACCAGGCCAGGCCAGAGCTGCTGCATGATGTCATCGCGCGACCACACCCGGCCTGGTTGCGCAGCCAGCAACAGCAGCAACTCCATGACCTTGGGTTCCAGATGCTCAGTGCCCTGCGGACCGGTCAGATCGCCGGAACGGCGGAACGCGCGCCAGGCGCCGAAGCCAAACACCTCCGGATCGGGCGCGACGCTCATGCTTTGTGCCCGGAAAGGATTTGGTCAGGAAAAAAGGAGGGCGAATTCATGGGCGGATGCGGGTAGGTGCAGCAGTATGCGCAGCCTATCGAGCGGGACCCGATCCTGCGGCGACGCTCACTATCAAAAGGAGTCTGCATGTTCCTGCGTATCATTGTATTACTGACCGGCCTGTTACTGGGTCCCGTCACCGGCGTCCATGGCGCGGACACTGCGGCTGCTGATCCTGTGTTCAGCGCCAAAACCGTGCGTGCCGATTTCAAGGATCTTTATGCCGGACTGCGCGCCGCGCACTACGATCTTTACGCGCGCCGCACCCAGGTCGAATACGACGCACTGTACAAGCAGATGCGCAGGGGTTTTGACGAACCCATGCGTCTGACTGCAGTGCAGCACGCCTTCCAGCGCTTCGTCGCCTTCGGCCGCGTCGCCCACGCCCGTATCGACGAAGCCGGCAGCGCCTACGAACACTTCCGCACGAGTGGCGGCAAGGCCATGGCGTTGCATATCCGCAGGCGCGGTGGGCGCAGCTATATCGTGCGCAACCTGAGTGGAAACACCGCCATTTCGGTGGGTGACGAATTGCTCAGTGTCGATGGCGAGCCAATGGCCGAGTTGGTGACCGAACTCGGCCAGCACGTCGCCGCCGACAATCCCTACATGCTGGATACCTTGATGGAGATGCGCTTCCCGGCGCTGCTTTGGCAGCTGCGCGGCGCTCGCGTGGGTTTCGACGTCGTCATCCGCAAGTCGGACGGCAAACAGAAAACGGAAAGGGTGCTGGCGCGCAGCCGTAAGGACGCCGAGATCCTGGCCAAGAATCAGCCGGTGGGTCTGGAGCTCGACTGGAATCGCCGCGAGGCGCGCATGCTGGACAACGCTGTGGCGTATCTGCGACCCGGTCCGTTCTACAACAATGATGAAGGCGCCAGCGATCCCTGGGACAACACTGCGTTTGTGCGTTTCATTGATGCCTCGTTCAAAACGTTCAACGATGCGGGCGCGAAACGCCTGCTGATCGATCTGCGCGACAATCCCGGCGGCGACAATTCCTTTAGTGACGTGATGCTGTCCTGGTTCGCCAGCAAGCCGTTTCGCTTCTGTTCGGATTTTCGCATCAAGGTCAGCGCTGCCGCCACCGCGTCCAACGCCAAACGCCTGCCCCAAGCGCCCGCGGGCACCATGTCGCATCTGCTTGCGGCAGCGTACGCAAAGCACGCTCCGGGCTATACGTTCTCGTTCCCGCTGCCGCTGGCACAGCCCCGCCAGGACGGGGTTTTCGATGGCGAGGTCTTCATGCTGATCAACCGGCATTCGTATTCGAATACCGCCAATGTTGCCGCGCTGGCGCAGGACTACGGCTTCGCCCGCATCATCGGCGAAGAGACCTCGGATCTTGCCACCACCTACGGCGCGATGGAGCAGTTTGAACTGTCGCGTACCGGCATCACGGTCGGCTTTCCCAAGGCGCACATCATCCGCATCAGCGGCGATCTCCAGGCGCGCGGTGTAGTGCCCGATATCGTCATCGCCACGCCCATCGTGCAATCGGCTGACGATCCGGTGTTGCAGCGGGCGCTGACCTTAATGCGGGAGTAGGCCCGTATAACAACGGCGCGCTGCTCCCATGAGCGTTGCGATTACTGTCGACAATCCAGTGCGAAATCCACATGCACATGTTCGTCATGACGCACCCAGGCCTGGCGTGTGGAGAACGGCAGATTCTGGCGCAGGTAGGTGCCGCGCTGCGTTTTCAGCAGCAGGCGCTGCAACGGCACTTCGAAGATGACGCGCTGGATACCGATACCGCGCTTCCGGGCCGCCTGGTGCAATTGATACAAGTGCTCGCCCAGGGCTTCAAAATCGATGGTGTGCTCACCATAGCGGCCACGATCATCGAACTCGATATCGTAGCCATATCGATTCGACGCCGCTGTCGGCAAGGGCACCGATCGATCCCGTCTTCGCACCGGCACCATCAGGTCGACCGAGCTACCGTTGCGGTGTGTCTTGTGCGGTCGGAATCTGCCGCCTGAGGCCCAGCCGGTTTCACCGTAGACGAAGACACGCTCCGGCATCGCCCGATGCAGCGCCGCATAGGCGTCTACCACGATCATCTGTGCCTGATCGTGCAAAAAGGCGCGGCCCAGCGACCAACCCAAGGTGCTATAGGCGTGGAAGTTGGGGCCGCGGAGCGGCAGGCTGCGGCCATGCTCGAGCCGGCCATTGCTGCTGTTGCCATGGCAGACACTGGCGCGCAGTGCCGAGCCTGCGCTGGATGAAGCCACAACGCAGGTCAGAATGAGCAGCGCCAGACTGCGGGTTCTACGCCATAGGATCGGGCTCAAGCTACAACCTCGCTGCGCACGGATGCTGTATTCAACCAGCAGCGCTACCCTACCCACCTTTGAACATTTTGACGAGCTGCCCCCGGTCGACTGTGGACGTCGCGCCGGACGCATTCATAGCGTGTCGTTGATCATTCGTTTCCACTCTTGGAGCCCGAAGTGAATCGTCCCTTTTTACTGGCGCACGGTCTGCTGTTCACAGCGTTGGCCATGGGCATGCATCTGGCGCATGCGCTGGAACTCGCACCTAAATTGCAATGGGGACCGGAGCTGTACTTTCCGGTGCAGACCAGTCTGTATCGATGGTTCGGCATCATCGGGCCGGTACTCGAAGTGCTGGCGTTGATTTCGGTGGCCACACTGGCCTGGGTATCGCGGCGGGATCGGGCGCGCTTTGGCTACGTCGCAGTGTCGCTGACGATGCTGGTGCTGGGCCTGGTCGTGTGGATCACTGTGGTCGCGCCAGCGCATCGCGGCCTTGGCGAATGGCTGCATCAACACATCACACCAGCGAACTGGGTGGCTTTGCGCGCGCAGTGGCAATATGGCCAGGCGGGCATCTTTGCGTTGCATGTGGTGGGCTTCTATTCGCTGGCGTACGCCCTGGCTCGGGATTCCCGCGGGTAGTCCGGCTGGGAAGATCGCTCAATAAAGTTCCGGTGTTCGGTTTCCGCGCCCATCGGCATTGCTCCCTTCAGTACTGTGGAGGGTGTGCCGATGCGTGGTTTGCTGATGTTGCTGTTCTGTTTCGGCCTGTGCAATTCGGTACGGGCCGATCTGCTGAGTAGTGCGATCAGTGTGCAGGGCGTGCTCAGCGTCAACGGTGAGCCCGCCGGAGGCGTCTACGATCTGCAGATCACGCCTTACCCGGATGGTGTCACCGGGGCGGCGTTGGCACTGCCATTGCAGATCGAGAACGTGTTCTTCGTCGAGGGCGCCTTCACCGCCAAGGTCGACTTCGGCCTGACGCTGTTTCTGGGCGACAAGATCTTCTTCGAGATTGCCGTGCGTCCGGGCAACTCCAGCGGGGCCTACGACGTGCTTCTACCGCGCCAGGAAGTGACCGCGGCGCCATATGCATTGAAGCCTGCTGCCGGCAGTGTCACCGATCTTGAGATCGCCAATGATGCCGTCGGCTCGGCGCAGATCCTGGATGGCAGTGTGCGTACGGCCGAACTCGGCGACGGTGTGGTCACCTCAGTGAAGCTGGCCGACGGCGCGATAGCCACGGCCAAGATCGCCGATGCGGCGGTGAGTATCAACAAGATCGGTGCCGACGCCGTGGACAGCAGCAAGGTCGCAGATGGCAGCATCGCCGCGGTGGATCTGGCACCAGGACTGCTGGATCTTCCGTCCTGGAGTCTGACCGGTAATGCCAGCAGCGCCGGGCAGTTTCTGGGCACCACCAACGCGACGCCGCTGGAGCTGCGCAGCGATGTCGGCGTCACCATCAACGGTGCGCGTTTCAACAACAACACCGAGTTTACTGTGCGCGGTTCGCCGACCACGGCCGAGACCAATGCCGACTTCACGCTATGGCCGCGCGGAGGCACCGCGTTCTTCAATTTCTCTGCGATCGGCAATGATCCAGGTACGGCCACAATGGCGATCAGTTCCGTGGGCACCAGTCCGTTCACCGGTTTCAATTCGCGCCTGGTACTGACCCACGCTGGCGCCCTGGGTGTAGGGGGTAGCGATCCGACTCCGGCGGCGAGTCTGCACGTGACGCGCAATGACCTTGGTGTCGACGCGCTGGATCTGTCCGAGGCGTTTGAACTGATCGTCGAAGACAGCGATGCCCAGGCGGCCCTGCTCAGCAGTAATGGTGGCGGCGGTGGATCGACGTTGTTGCTCGGTGAGATGAACGCCAACGCATACGTCAACGGCTGGGGGCTGTGGCGCGCCACCAGCAGCGTCGCCAACGCACCGCTGAACTTCAGCTTCGGCAGCAGCAGCAGTGCGCCCGGCAATCCATCGCGGATGATGCTGTACAGCGATGGCTCGTTGTTCGCCGGCAACGTGGCGCCGTCGGCAGCGCCAACGACCTCGTTCGTGTTTGCCGATGGCGCCTCAGCGACGCCGTTCAATACCTCGGCGCCCAATCAGTTTTTGCTGCGCGCCAGCGGTGGTGTCGGCATCAATCGCACACCGGCAGCCGCCAGTACCGAGCTGAGCATCGCGCCGACCACCGCCGGCGGTTCGATCGATGTGGTGCTCGGACCGACCGGCACCACCGAAGCCACGGCGGCGATCACCTTCGGCACCCCCGCCACCGACTCCAGTTTCCGCGTGCAGAACGGCAGCTCGCCATCCGGCAATGGGTTTTTTACGGTGTACAACAGAAATTCGGCGACCACCGAGACGCCGGCGCTGCAGATCGTGACCAGTGGTGCCAGCTTCACACGTTACCTGAACCTGTTCCGCGGCAAGGCCGATGGCAGTTCGCTGCTGCCCTCCCATCCCATCCATGTCGGCGATTCCACCATTGCCAACAGCGGCAATGGTGCGCATCTGACCAGCGGTGGAGTCTGGACCAATGGCTCCAGTCGCAGCTTCAAGCAGGACTTCCAAAACGTCGACACCAGCGCGATCCTGGATCGCGTGCTGGCCCTGCCGGTGCTGCAATGGCGCTACAAGAGCGAAGCTGCATCGTTGCACCTGGGCCCGATTGCCGAGGACTTCAAGGCAGCATTCGGCCTCGGTGGCGATGAGCGCTACATTGGTACGGTCGATGCCGACGGCGTCGCCCTGGCGGCGATACAGGGGTTGAACAGCAAGCTGGAGCGCGAGAACGCCGAGCTAAGCGCAACCTTGGTGCAGTTGATGCAACGCCTGGAAGCGCTCGAGCGCGGCCAGTCGAGCCATCGTCATGCGCAATGATTGCGCACCACGGATGCGGGTTCTGCCGCTGTTGCTGGCAGCAACGGTAGTCAGTGCGGGCGACAGCTATCATCTGGATCGCGCCAGTGTCGATCATGCGGGTGGCGGTGTGGCAGAGAGCACGACCTACCAGATGGTGATCGCGATCGGTCAGCACGACGCCGATGTCGAGTCCATCAACGGCGGCTATCGCTACGTCGGCGGCGTGTTTGCCCGCGTGCCCAGCGACGTTTTGTTCCGCGATGATTTTGAGGGGGATTGAAGCAAAGAATAGCCCCATGACCATGTGCCGCACTCTGCGCCACCACGCCAGGCTCTATTCGAAACTATCGGTAAACAGCACCGTCTGCCGTTCGAACGCGCCCAGATCGAAAGGCCCGGGATTGTTGGCTACGCCCGTCACATCGAAGCCGCGTGGCAGCTCCGCGTAATCCGTATCGGTGGAGGTGAACGAGCTTGTTGCGCAGGCATCGATCGCCGGACTGGCGGCGGTCAATTTATAGTCGCCAGCTACTGCATTGACGAACAGCGGATTTCCGATCACGGCGGCGCCACTATCCGAGACATAACTGGCATGCGCCATGACACAGTTGCTGGTGACGGTATTGGCAGTGGCTGGCACACGGGTGATGATTACCGCACCGGTGTCGTAGATGATGCTGGTGTCGAGTGTGGCAGTGGCGCCACTCAGCGCGATCATCCCTGAAGCCGAATCATCATTGGCCAGGGTGACGCCGCGCAGGTTCAGCGTTGCGCCGGCTTCCATCCTGAAGCTGTGGCCCGCGCCCGCGTTGTGTTCGATAACGGCCGAAGTGAGATAGGTACCGGCCCCGCTGCCGATGGCATACACGGCACCACCGTTCTGCGCCTGGTTACCCGCCAGAAGCGCATGCGCCATCGACAGGTTGGCATTGCCCAGCAGATAGGTGCCACCCCCACTGCCGCTAAAGCCGTTTATGCCGGCGCGATTATCGGTGATCGAAACACAGGCGTCGGGTCGGCCGCAGGTCAGACTCTCGCTGCCATCATCCAGATAGGCACTGCTGCCTGAGGTGAGGTACAACCCGCCGCCATTGCCGCCCTGACTTGCTCCTGCCGAGTTGCCGCGGATGGAAAGGTAATAGCCAAGGACGTAGCTGCCGCTACCGGTCAGATAGAAGCCACCACCGTTGCGGCCTGCGGTGTTGTTCGCGACCATCGGCACAAAGGCGTTCTCAGAGAATCTTCCCGAGCCCAGATGCGCGCCCGATTGCAGATAGACACCGCCACCATCGAGCGTGGCCGTATTGCTGCGAATGCCGCTGTCGGGCGTGCCGTTGTCAAAGGTGTGGAGACCGATCTGGCTGGTGCTGCCGGTGGCAAAAACACCGGCACCGAAGTTCGCCTGGTTGCCGGAGACAATGGCGTCGCTCAGCGGCACGAACGAGAAATTATCCGCATAGACCCCGCCGCCACGGGTAGCGCTATTGCCTTCGATCCGACTGGGCGCGCCGTTGTAGGAACTGAACTGCACATTGGCGATCGCGCTGGCATTCTCGCCACGTGTATAAACGCCGGCACCATCGGTCGACGCGTTGTTGCTGATGGTGACGCCGGCGAAATACGACTGCACGTAGCCGAGCACACGCAGTCCGCCGGCACTGGAGCCGGTCAAGGTTAGGTTGACGACGCTGATCTGGCGCTGCGTCGCACCTTGCGCGTTTACCGTCAGCACCGACAATCCGCCATTGCCGGCCCCGCTGATGATGGTGGCGGCGCCGGTCGTCGAGCCGTCGGCGCAACTGGCATGGCCGCCAGTAACGTTCAACGATTGGTCTTCGATCAACAACGCCTGCGCGCTGTAGGTGCCCGAGTTGATGCGAATGAAATCCGTGTCCGCGCCATTCGCTGCCGCCGCACTGATCGCTGCGGTGATGGAGGCATGCGTGCAATTGGATGTGCTGCCGACGGTAAACACTACTGCGAACGCGGTGTTGAGGTTCAACGCCATGACGGCGCCCGTTGCCCAGTGGAGGAATCGCACTGCGTTCATCTGATGCTCCTGTCGTCGGCGCGGTATTCGTCATTCGTGCATCCTGGTTTCAGGCCATGTGGTAGAGCCGGGATTGCAAGCTATATGGCGCGATCAGGCGACGGTTTGCGACATCTGACGTACGGACAGAGGGGCGTGGCATTTGCGGAGCTGGTCGCTCTCAACAGCGAAGCGGGTCATCCTGCAGTTTTCGCCCCCCAGATTCCGGGGGCTATCCCGACTCCGAAGCTATTCAGAGGTTTGAGCAAACACAGTCGTCGCACGTGAAGGGTTTGGCCCTGCGTCTACGATTGATTTGAATGTCCAGTCTGCCTGCCGGATCAGGATCAGGCCTGGGCAATCCGCCAGTTCACTGGAATGCGTTTGCAGGAGAACACCATGAACCGCTTCGCATTGCTCGCTCCGTTTGCTCTTGCCGCCTACGCGCCGAGTGGCCGTGCCCAGTCGCCACCACTGTTTCCCATCGCGGAGTGCATGACGGTCGCGGACACGATCATCAGCGTGCGCTTCGGCTATGAGTCTCTGGCCGTGAATATATTGAATCTACCGGTTACCGCGGAGGACAACATCTTCATCGGCGGCGGCATTTCGCCTTGGGTCGGTCAGCCAGTCGTCTTTGTGCCGGGTCGGCATCGCGACGTGTTTCGTGCCGATTTCGACCTGCTCGAGTCGCCCACCTATACCTGGGTAATTGCAGGCCGCTTCCTGCACATTGCTGACGACCTCCCACTTTGTCGTGATCCCGAGCAGCGCCAGGTGATCGGCATGCTGGAATGCCTGCAGCCGCCGAGCAGCGGCAATCCTCTGGCACAGGCGCGCTTTGGCTATATCAATATGGGCGCAACGCTCGCGTTGCCGCAGCGCACATCACGCAACTATTTTGCGCACCCGGCCGGTATCTTTTCGTCGGTCAGCCAGCGTGGACAGCCATCCTTGTTCGCAACTGGCGTACAGCGCAATGCCTTCACCGTGCAGTTTGACCCGATAAGCGAGCCCCTGCTGATCTGGGAAATCGATGGCGAGCCGGTGCCGGCGGCGCTCAACCTGCCGAACGTGCCATTGTGCACGCCACTGGCGAATCTGATTTTCGCCGATGGTTTTGAGCCGAATGTGTGAAGCGGCCGCAGCCGATTGCACTAGCGCAATCCCGCCCGAAGGCGCGATCTCGCGGTGCGCAACAGCACGATCGAATAGATTTTGTGAAATCCCAGCAGCGCGCTGAAGGGCCAACCCATTCCAGCCTTGCCCGTCCGCGCATTCTGTACCGGCACCACCGCCGAACCGAAATACAGAAGTGTGCGCACGCCGTCGGGGGATTCGACGCGCTCAACCATGAACCATGATCGGGTGCGCGATTGAAAATCGCACATCAGCAATTGGTTGTCTGATCGGCCCTCGACCCGCCAGGCGGCGAATGAGTCGATAACGCCCGCAGCGACCTGCTGCGCCTGCACGTCTGTTGATGGCTTGGACACTGCCCAGCTCAGAATCCAGCGTTCAAGTTTGAACACCCATGTGGTGTAAAACGCCTGCACGTACTGCGCCTGCGTCACCGCACCGGAAAGTACCGTGCAGTAGCAATCGGTGTATGCGCCCGCTGCGCGGTAACTGGCGAGCAGGGCGTGGTCGGGCAGTGGGCACGACTCTATGGAAAACATGGCCGAAGCTCCGCAGTACGTTGACTACCGAGCCGCGTCGGAATCGAACGGCGCCGGAGCGCCCGTCGGCCGAGCCACATGGACGTGGGAAGTGCCGACCGGCGCCGGGAGCGCCCGTCGGCCGACCTACATCCAGTTACGCGGCTTACTCAAACCCATTGCCAAAGACCTGCATCGGTGGTGCGGAGTTGAGCTGAGGTTGCAGGCACCAGCTTTGCAGGGTGCCGGCGAATTCTCCGGCGACGTCTCGGGCTGTGAGGGTCCAGGTGCCGGCGAAGCTGCCGCCGTCGAAGGCGCTGAGGGCTTGATTCGGACGATAGCTGGCGCCTGCGATATAGGCGGGCGTGCCGACGCCGCAGTTGCCTTCGGCAGTGCGCGTGGGCTCTTCGTCGTCGAGCACGATGTTGATGTCGTTGCCCTCACAGCCAAAGGTTGAGCCGGGTACGCCAGGCCGATCAAACAGCGTGACAGTGGTGCCGCTGCCGACCCTGGTCAGAGTAAACACCAGATCGCCGACCCAGGAATGACTGGCGACCAGGGCGACATCGAGATCATCGATCGCGTTGCCACTCGGCACCACGATATTGCTGGTGACACTACCCGAGCCATCCGGGATGGTCACCGCAGGCGTGGCGCAATAAAGCTCGGCAGTGGTGAAGCTGCGCTCAGCGATCGGACCCTCGCCACAGGCGTTGATCGCGGTCACGCGCCAGTGGAATGCCGTGATCGGGGGGAGGTTGGCGTCGACCTGGTGAGAAGTATCCGTGGTCTGGGCGCTGTACTCGATGCTGCTGAAGTCGGCGTTGTTGTCGATGTCGACACGATAGCGCAGCACGCTGGCCGGGTTGGCTGCCGCGACCCACTGCAACAGCGGACGCAGCGCCACATTGGTTGCGGCATTGGCGGGCGACGACAGGCTTGCTGCAGCGGTCAGTGCCGCGTTGTAGTTCAGGCGCACTCGCGTCAGCTTGGTGTCGCTGCTGTCCTCACCTTGAACATCGATGAGGTAGCTGCCATCGGCCAGCGCACCTGTACTCAGCGTGAGGCTGGAGCTGCCGGGGGCGGCAATCGTGCCTGGCGTGAACAACGTGGTAGCAGGTGCCGGCACGTTTGCGGTACTCAGCGCGACATTGCCGGTATAACCGGCAAAGGCGCCGACGTTGATGGTCCAGTTGACGTCACCCGGACCGCAACGATCGCGGATCGCCGGGGCAGCAGCCATGCCGAAGGCTGGGCCAGCGGAGCAGTTGACACAGACCAGGGCGAAGTCCTGATCGGTGGCGTCACCGCTATTGGGTAGCGCATTGGAGTTGACATTGCTGGCGACGACTTCGATCGCCAGGCCGCCTGCTGCGGTGGCCGCGTCCATCGAGATCACCTCGATGTTGTTGCGGCTGTCGGCAGAACCGCCGGTGATGCTGAAGCCATTGGCGCCAAACACGTTGCCGCGATAAATATCTCCGCCCGATTCCACGCGCAGATCCAGATCGTTGTTCCACGCCGGCGTGCTGCCGCCGGTGCCGTGTCCGGGCGCATCGGTATAGACGAGTACGACCTGCACAGGTTCGGCGGGATCTTCGGGCGACACGTTCAGGATCCAGGATTCGCCCGTGTTGTCGAAGGTTTCGGTGTCCTGGTCGTAGTAAAGCACCGCAACACCCGGTGACAGCATCCGGTCGGCGCGCAGCCGGCCCCAGCCCTGTTTATTGTCGGGGCGATTGCCCAGCGTCACGCCGTCGGCGTCAGTATTGCCGACGAGGTTTTGTGTTGCCGCAACCAGCGCGGCCTTGATCAGTGCGGCACTCGGATCGGCGCCGGCATGCAGATCGCGATAGTGTTCGATGAACACCGCGGCCGCACCGGACACCTGAGGCGAGGCCATGCTGGTGCCGCACATCAGACCGTAGCCGGTGGCACTGGCTGCCGAATCTACCGAGCAGCCCGGGGCTACTAGATGCGGAATGCGGCGGCCGTCCAACGCCGGACCGTGCGCGCTATTGTCCGAAATATCGTTGTAAGCGGTGATGAAGGCGCCGCTACCTGTCTGCGCCTTGGTCGAGCCAACGGTGATCATGTTCTTGCCTTCATCCGGGCTGCCCTGGCTGCTGGTACCGCCGTTGCCGTTCATGAACGACAGCACATAGGTCAGGGGCTGATCGCCGGCGATATCGGGCTTGGTGTCGCGCACGCCGACATCGACCTGACGCGTATCCAGGTCGTAACCCACTGGCGAGCCCGCCGGGCCCCAGCTGTTGCCACTGAGGTCGGCGTTGTTGTCATGCGACTGGCGCATCAGCTTGAGCATGCCGCCGGGCTGAGTGAACGTGGGGTTGTAGACCTGTTCGACGAGATTCGCGCCTGGCGCCATGCCCAGGCCGCGGCGATATCCGTTCGCGTCAACCACCGCAGACAGGCCATCGCCGGCCATGATCGCAGCGGTATGCGTACCGTGATCGTCGGTGGCAGACCCGCCGCAGGTATCGCCCACGCAGGGCAGCATGCGTCCGATCAGATCCGGATGCGTATCGAAAATTCCACCATCGACATTGGCGATGACCACACCGCTGCCATTGAGCCCCAGGCCACTCAACCAAGACAGATAGCCCAGCGCGGGCACTCCGGCATTGAAATTGCCGGCGGTGATCTGATTGGCAAGCTCGGCACGCAGGCCGCCATCGCGGCGACGTGGTTGCAGACTATAGACACCGGGCAATGCCGCCAGGCGTTGCAAGGTGGCGGCATCGGCGGTTTCAAAGGCGACGATGTCGAAATACTGATCCATCGTGCTGCGGCCGCTGCTGCGCGCGCCATTCGCCGCGAAGGTCGCGGGGCTGATATCGGCGCCGCGATACAGCATTGCCTGCCATTCGGTTTCGCCGCGGCGCAGTCCTTCGGCGGCATTGTTCTGCTTGTACTCCGGCAGAAACTCGCCACTCCAGCGCAGCTGCGGCGTCAGCCGCGCCGCCGCGCTCAATGCCAGCGCGTCAGACCAGACCACATAGCTGAAAGGCGCAATGTATTGAACCGGCGTGGCGCCCTGTCGCTGCAAGGTATCCAGCCATGCCTGGCGCGGTGGCGCAGTGAACTGCACCAGCCGCAGCGCAGCGCGGGTGCCGTAAACGCGGCGATTGGCCTGGCTGTCCTGCAGTGCATCGAAGCGACGCTGACCGAGGTCGAGTGCATAGGTGGAGAACGACTCCGCGCCTTCGAACTGCACCCACAGCACATCTCCGTAGTCCTCGACCACGGTGGCGCCCTGCGCGCGGGCTGTGGCCAGTTCCGAGCGATGGATCTGCTGATGGCGGGCCAGTGCTGGCGTCGCGATTGCGGCAGTCAGTACACCCAACAGCATTGTGCTACACAGAACGTGGTTTATCACAGGATGCTCGCTGTGGCCGGAAAGAGTGGACATTGCAGCGGTGTTTTCGGGTGCGGTCAAGCGTCGCAAAGCGGGACCCATGCCGCGGCTTGGAACTGGCGTCCCGGAACGCGAATCACAGCAGACGTAGACGATCTGCTGCGCGCCCGGTGGCCGCACGGAATCTCTGTTCCGCAGAATCGCGGCGGGCTCGTTCATCCGCCAAACTGAACGATCCGGGCAGAACGGCCAATGCCACCTCGATCTGTGCCACCGCGACATGCGCGTCACCAAAACGCAGCAACAACAGATCGCGCACTGCGCGCAGTTCGAGCGCTGCGGCAGCGAACTGGCCCAGGTCGATCAACGTGAAAGCGCGCTCGGCGCGCAAGCGTTCCATGTTCAGCGTGCTGCCGCCGTCAGCACGCTGATAACCGCGCACGAGCTCGTCGAGCACGGGCATGGCCGCCGCGGCATGGCCGGCAACACGCAGACCTGCGGCACGCGCCTGCAGCAGCGAATTGCGACGGCCGCCTTGTTCGTTCTCCGGCAAGGCGGCGAAACGGCGTTCCAGTTCGTCGCTCCAGCGCTGGATCGCCACGTCATCGCCCAG
This sequence comes from Lysobacterales bacterium, assembly GCA_031391205.1. Lineage (GTDB taxonomy): Bacteria > Pseudomonadota > Gammaproteobacteria > Xanthomonadales > Ahniellaceae > 0-14-3-00-62-12. The sequence continues at coordinate 19,478 of JANMUE010000393.1, forward strand.
CGCCAGTGCCGCGAACACTGCGGCATAAGACGAAATAAACGCCGGGCTTGGCGCCAATTGATGGCCATCGGTCAGCTGCAGGGTCTGTTCGGCGAGTTTCAATGTGTCGGCGTTGCGCCCCAGCGCAGGAAGCAGCAGCGCGAGATCGGCACTGAGCACCTGTTGATGGCGCCCATCGCTCCATTCGGCCATGTTTTCGATCGCCAGCGCCGATTCCAGTGTCGCCACAGCGTCCTGGTAGCTGCCGAGCCGGCCCTGGGCGATGCCACGCAGCTGCAGCGCGCGAAAATAATGTGGGTGATTGCGGCCGAGTTTCGCGGCAGTGAAGTCGGCCAGGGTGTTCGACCCGTCCACGACTTGCGCAAATTTATGGCGCGCCCACAGATTGGTGAGCTTGTTCCAGCGCGAGTTGATCTGGTCCGCAGCCGAACGCGCGTGTGGCTGCGCAACATCGAAGCGTACAATTTCATCGAGCAGGGGCACCGCCTCGTCGGTGCGGCCCTGCGCACCGAGAAACACCGCCAGGTGTTCCAGTAGCGACGCTGTTTGTGCGCCGCCGCCAGCCTCGGCTTCCCGGCCGATCGCAATCGCGGCACGGACGATGCGCTCCGCTTCGGTATTGCGCCCCATATCCTGCGCCAGCAGGAACTCCACGGCCATCGCCTGGGCAATCATCAGCGGTTGCGGTGGCAGCACATCGCGCGCTGCCTGCAGCACCGGCTGCAGCGTGGCGGCGGCGTCGTCGAAGCGTGACAGCGCGCGATAGGCATCGGCCAGTTCAATCCGGCAATCGAGTGCCTCGACACTGTCGCGTCCAAAGCTGGACTCGGCAATGGGACAGAGCTGTTCAAGGTTTTGCAGGCGCGGCTCGGGTTGACCCAACTTCAGGCGCATGTCCGAAAGCATATCGAGCAGTTCGTATTGCAGTTCCGGGGTGCCGCTAAGCTCGGTGGCGATGCGCTCTTCGCCCTGCCGCACCAGCTCCTCGGCCAATACCTTGCGGCCCTTGGCGCGTTCCGGGTCGATCGATGCGAACACCTGCAGCAAGAAATCCTTCACAGCGGTGGCGCGCGCTGCTTCGCGGCGCGCGGCCTGCGCCTGCCACAGTGTTGCGACGACACCCGTTGCAATACTCAGCGACAGCAGCAACGCGACCGCCACACCCAAGCGATGTTGGCCGACGAAGCGCCGCATGCGATAGACCCGGCCACCGGAACGCGCGGCGACCGGAGCACCACGCCGAAACGCATCGAGATCAGCAAGCAAGGCGTCGACCGAGGCGTAGCGGTGTTCCGGAGCTTTATCCAGCGCCTTGAGCACGATGGCGTCGAGATCGTCGGGTAGCGGCCAGTTACTGCGCCGTGATACCCGGCTCGGCGCCGTGGGCACTTCGTGACAGATGCGCCGCACCAGTTCGGCCAATGCGACTGCATCCAAGTCCAGTGGGCCGCGTCCGGTCAACAATCGGTACAGCAGATCGCCCAACGCGTAGACATCGGTACGCGTGCTGACGCTGCCACCACTGAGCTGCTCGGGCGCGGCATGCCGCGGCGTCAGCGCCTGATCGCGGGTCTCGGCCAGGGCGCCATCGGCCTCGGTCAGGCGGGCGATGCCGAAGTCGAGCAGACGCGGCCGTTGCGCGCGATCTACCAGAACGTTGCCGGGCTTGATGTCACGATGCACCACCAGAAGCGAGTGCGCGTAGGCCACGGCCTCGGCAATCTGGCGGAACAGATTCAGGCAGAGATCCAAGCTGGGCCGGGTCTGCGCTGCCCAGACATCGAGCGCACACCCATCGATCCATTCGGTCACCAGATAAGGACCGGCGACAGCGTCGATGCCACCATCGAGCAGGCGTGCGATCGCGGGATGTTCCAGTCGCGCCAGGAGCCGTCGCTCGCTATCGAAACGACGCATCGCATCTGCATCCGCACTGCGCAGGAATTTGATCGCCACTTGCTTCTCGAACACCTCATCGGCGCGTTCCGCCAGCCATACCTCGCCCATGCCGCCCTGGCCGATCGCATGCAGCAACCGCCAGGCGCCAACGCGCTGGTGCTGCGCGCGCGCGCATCGCGATGTCGATTCCATGAATCCTTCGGACGCGCTCATTGCCTGCAGCCAGACGCGCACCTTAGCCGCGAGCGCAGGATCGCACGCATCGAGCAATGCCAGAGCCGCTATGCGCTGAGCCTCGTCGAGGCTCAACAGGTAATCGAGTTCGGCCTCGGCGGCATCCAATGGATTCATGCGATCGACTCCATGCGTACTGGCATCAGTCGGCGCCGCCCAGCGTTTGATACAGCCAGGCCCTGGCCTTGGCCCAGTCACGGCGCACGGTGGCGGGGTCGCGTTCGATCAGTTCACCGATTTCATCTTCGGTCAGGCCCCCGTAGAAGCGCAGCGAAACGACCTGGGCCAGACGCGGGCTTTGTTGCTCCAGCTGCTGCAGCGCCTGATGCAGTTCCAGCGCCTGCGCCGCCTCAGCGACCTCATCACCTTCTTCGTCCAGTGCCGACAGAGACACGCCCACAGCATGCCCGCCGCGCTTGTCGGCCAGACGCTTTCGTGCATGATCGACGATGATCTGGCGCATTGCGCGTGCCGCCAATGCGAAGAAATGGCGGCGGTCGGCCAGCGTGCTCAGCGCCGCGTCGCTGAGCTTGATATAGGCCTCATGCACCAGGCTGGTGGTGTCCAGTGTCGGGCTGGCACCCAGCGCCGCGCGGTTGGCGCGGGCGACGCGGCGCAGCTCGTGGTGCAGGCTGGCGAACAGCGCATCAAGGCGCAACTCGCCCCCGGCCAGTCCGCGCAGTGTCGCGACCATCGCTTCGACTTCCTGATCTTCGCCGGCCTGCGTCATCGCCTTCGTCCTGCTGTTGGACGTCATTTTGACCGGCATGCGCGGTTTTCGCACTGGATTGCGATTGAGCCTGCACATTCCCACTGGAGATTGCACCATGCGCCTGCTTGGAAACATGATGATCGGCCTGCTGCTGGCCCCTTGCATCCAGGCCGCGACGCTGGAATGGCCGGGTATGGCACCCTGCGCTGGCACGCTCCAGGCCTGCATCAATGGCGCCGGCGGCGGCGACACGATTGCCATCGCCGCGCTCGCACCGGTGGTCAGCAACGATATCCTGATCACCAAATCACTGACGCTGACCAGTGGTCCGGCGGCACGAGCCGCGTTTCATCACATGGCATTCAACATCGAAGCGATCCAGGCTGGCGGTCAGACAGTGACGCTGCACAACCTCAGCCTGGAGAACTCCCGAGTTTTCGTGTTGACCGGGAACAACGATCCGTTGGATACCCACCGCGTGCATCTGCAGCAGATCCGGCTGCGCAGTCCGGCCGGTATGGCGGGCATCGCGGTATCACCGCTGGCGGTGCAATCGCAGCAATCATTGCAGATCGAGTGGCTGGATTATTCCGGCGACATGGCGATGGAAGTATCCAGTGGTCTGGAAGACACTGGTCTGCAGATCGGGGTACGCAACAGCTATTTTCGGTCCAATTCCGGTGTGCTGCCGTTTCTGTCCTGGTCGTCGATGGATCCCGGCGCGCGGCTGGATGTCGTCGGCAATCGCTTCGAGCGGCTCAGTGCGGACAACGCTGATTGCGTGCGGCTGTCGACGACGGCGCAGACGACAGTCAGCGGACTGGCCGACGCCCATATCGACCGCAATGATTTCATTGGCTGCCGGACCGCGGCAGCGGCAATGGTGCGTGAGCGTGACCTGCGAATCCGTTTTCGAAACAATACCGTGGTGCGCGGCGTAACCGGGTTTGCGCTCGCGGATATCGGCGGCGGGAATATCGACTGGCGCATCGCCAACAATATCCTCGCGGACAACGCTGCGCCGTTTGCGTTTTCCGGTCTCGTCGACACACTTGCCACCCGCAGCCACAATCTGTACTGGAACAACGCCAGTCCGCCGTCATTGGGCTTCGAACCCAGCGCCGTGCTGGATCCGCCTGCCTTCGTGTCTGCCGGCGATCCACGCCTGACGCTGGCATCGGCAGCGATCGATGCCGGCAACAATGCCGACAATCCCAGTGCGCTTGGCGCTTTCGATTTCGATGGACAGCCCCTCATCGTCGGCGGCAGCATCGACATCGGAGCGCATGAATTCACCGATGCATTGAGCAGCCTGCACCACTCGACCAGCGACAACAACAGCAGCAACCACACCACGCTCGATGCTGTTGCCGCACATCCGGATATCGACCTGCCGCAGGTGATGCCGGTGGCCGGCTTGCTCGCCGCACCGGTGCCGGTATGGGCCGGAAACGTAATCGGGCTGTACGATCCACTGTCGCCGCGGATCTATCGCATCTTCAACCAGGATCAGGTCAGCACCATGCTGCCCGATCAAACCTGGTTCGCGTTGCGTGTCGGTGGCCGTGACAACACGCTGCTGCACACGGCCAGTACCTCCAACAATCTGCCGCTGCCCAACGTTACGCGCCTGGATCATCCGCAGCTCAACAATAATCCGGTCGCGCTGCCGCTTGTGACGCAGCGTTGGAATCCGGGCGGTGGCAGCGGCGTCTATAACAACAGCGCCGTCGGTGTCTGGTACACCGCTGGTCGCTGGCATGTGTTCAACCAGGGACCATCGCCGCAGACTCTACCCAATGGCAGCGGCTTCCATGTGCTGATTCCTTCGCTCAGCATCCTGACGCCGATCGATTATGCATTTCGCCTCAATGTGTCAAGCACGCGTGCCGCGATGGAGATCGATCACCCGCGCAGCAACAATCGTGCTTGCGCGCAGGTGTATGCCAGCGCACTCTTTGGCGATCCCTTCGATGGCGGCGTTGCCGGCGTCTACGTGCCCGCGCCGCTCGCGGTGAGCTACGCAGCGGCTTCGAATGGCGGCGGCCGCTGGGTCATACGCCGTGCCGACAATGCCGGCATTGCCGCGGGCTCAGCGTTTCATGTCTATGTTGATCCGGTCAGTTCGCGCAGCTGCGAGGCCGAAAAATTGTTTGCCGATGGTTTTGAGTGAGCACAACGAATCTGGGAGCGGCGTCCCGCCGCGATGTTTTTTTGCTCTACTGAACGCTGGAGCAAAAGCATCGCGGCGGGATGCCGCTCCCACAAAACAGGCTGCCGCCGCGTTCGGATCAGCCCTTCTGCGCGGCGATCCAGCGATCGATCTTGCCTTCGAGCACGGCCAGCGGTACCGCTCCATCCTGCAGTACTTCGGCATGGAAGGCCTTGATGTCGAACTTGTCGTTCAGCGCCTGCTCGGCACGCGCGCGCAGTTCCTTTATCTTCAGCTCGCCGATCTTGTAAGCCAGTGCCTGCGCGGGAATGGCGATGTAGCGTTCGGCTTCGGACACCGACTCGGTCTGGGTTGATGCGGAGTTTTCCAGCATGTAGGCGATCACCTGTTCGCGCGTCCAGCCCTTGCTGTGCAGGCCGGTGTCGACGACCAGACGAATCGCGCGCCAGAGTTCGGCCTGCAGGCGGCCGAAGTATTGATATGGATCGGTGTAGACACCCAGTTCCTTGCCCAGCGATTCGGCATACAGGCCCCAGCCTTCGGCGAACGCGGTCTCGCCGCCAAAACGGCGGAACATCGGCAGGCCGGCCAGTTCCTGCTGCAACGCGATCTGGAAGTGATGGCCGGGAATGGCCTCATGCAAAAACAGCGATTCCATATCCCAGGTCTTGCGCGAAGGCAGGTCATAGGTGTTGACGTAGAAAATGCCGGGACGCGTGCCATCTTCGTTCGGGCCTTGGTAGCTGCCACCCGCCGAACTCGCGGCGCGGAACGCCTCGACCGGACGGATTTCGAAGGCGGCCTTGGGCGTCAACGAGAACAGCGCCGGTACACCCGCCTCGGTGCGCGTGCGCAGCGCGTTGTACGCATCCAGCAAATCCTGCTCGGTCTTGAACTTGAACTGGTCGCTGGTGGTGAGGTGCTTGAAGAAATCCTTCAGCTCGCCCTTGAACGCCACCTGTTCCATCACCGCCTTCATCTCGACGTGGATGCGCGCGACTTCGTCGAGTCCGATTTGATGAATCGCTGCCGGCGATAGATCGGTGGTGGTCATGGTCTTGGCGTTGTAGGCATACCAGGCCTCGCCGTCCGGCAGGGCCGACAACGAAACGGTATCGCGGCAAGCCGGCAGGTATTCGTTCTTGATGAAGTCGTGCAGGCGCTGATATGAAGGCACGATCTGTTCGGCGATCATTTTGCGATAAGCGTCGGTGATGCGGGTCTTGTCGGGCTCGGCGATGTCAGCCGGCATGCGCGTGATCGGCCCCCAGAACAAGGTGTCCTCGGGCTTGTCCTTGATCAGCGCTTCAAGCTGCGGCAGCACCTTGGTCATCAAGACCTTGGGCTGCACGATGCTGGTCTTGATGCCTTCGCGCATATTGGCGATGGCGGTGTCAAAGATCACCGGTGCGGCAGCGACACGCGCCGCCCAGTTGTCGTAGTCCTTGACGGTGACGAAGGGCTGGGCGCTGCTGCCCGAGCCGAGCTGGGCGAAGAACTGCGAGAAGTTGCCGAACTGGTTGATCGGCTGCATCCAGCCTGGAAATTTTTCGCCTTCGAGACTGAGCTTGCGGTCGCGCACGAAGATGTCATACGACAGGCGTGCCTGACCATCGAGGATGGACGGATCGATGGCGCTGACCTTGTCCAGCCACTGCTGATCAAAATCGTGCGACTGCTTGCGGAACTCGGCGCTCATGAAATTGGGCAGGCGATCGTTGTAGCGCGCATCGCCGACAAAGGTGGCCTGGACCGGATTGAGTACCAGTGCGGCTTCCCAATAATCGCCATAGATTTTTGTCAGCTCGGCAGCGACTGCAGCCGGATCGGCCTTGACCACCGGCGCGATGTTTGCGGTGGTGATGGGCGGTTCCGACGGAGCGCAGGCGGACAGAGCGAGCGCAAGGGCGAGCGGCAGGGCAAGGGAGCGTTTCATGGAAGATCCTGAGGAAAGGGGCAGACGCCGCGCACGATAGGGCCGCAGCACTGCGGCGGCATGGGCCGAAGGTATCGGGATGGCGATGTGTGCGGATATCGTGCTGTTGTAGATACCGTCTTGCACCCGCACGCTCTTGATGTTGGCGAACGTTGCGGAAGATCAAAAGCGTGCGGGTACAGACCCGCATCTACAACGGAGGCGTTTTCGGTATCGAGACGGAACAGCGTCCGACCAGAGGTCGGACCCACAACGGCCTATTCGTCACGGCCTATTCGTCGTCGCGTCCGCGCAGCTTGGGCTTGGCCGGTGCACGCGGTTTGAAGTCGTCGGGCGCCTTGAGCTTGAACTTGGTTTCGCTGGTGGCATCGTTCAACGACAGTGCCACGGTGTAGTCGCCCGGCACGAGAAACAACCGGTGCCCCAGGCGCAGCGATTCGGCATACGGTGTCTTCGCCAGTTTGCCTTTGCCATTATCGGCTTTCGCAGGCACAGCGACATCGTCGGCGGCCGCGTCTTCAGTGCCGGCTGACGGCGCATCCTTCTTGTCGGTGACGGCTTCATTCGCAGCATGCTCTGCAGCCAACGCCAGTGCCTGATCGACGATCAGATCCCATTCCAGCGTGTTGATGCCGTGGCGCGCATCAAAGGCGATTTCCTTGAGCGGTCGTTTCTTGTCATCGAGGATGCGCAGGCTGCCCCGGCCATCGGTCGCGGCCCAGTAGCTGATGGTGCGCTTGGGCAGCTCCGGCGTTTCGTCGAACCAGCGCGAAGCGCGGCCACGCCAGCCACGTTCGGCCTGCAGTGGATCGACCGGGAACACATGCACCGGCTTGTTGCGCACCGTTTCGGTGAGCTCCTGCACCGGCAGCGCGTCGGCAATCCAGACGCTGCGGCCATGCGTGCCGGCTACTATTTCGCGATCACGCGGATGGATCACCAGATCATGCACCGGCACGTTCGGAAGCCCGGCGTCGAAGGCTTGCCAGAGGCCGCCGCGATTGAGCGATACGTAGACGCCGCGATCGGTGCCGACATACAGCACATCGCCATTGACCGGATCCTCGCGCACCACGTTAACCGCTTCGGCCGGCAGGTTGTTGCTGATCGAGCGCCAGGAACTGCCGAGATCATCGCTGACGTAGACCATCGGTGTGGCATCGTCGTTGCGGTAATTGTTGAAGCTGACATAGGCGCGCTTGAGCGAATGGCTGGACGCGGTCACGCGGCTCACCCAATGATCGGGCAGGCGCGCCGAGACATTGCGCCAATCGTTGCCGCCGCCGCTGGTGACCCAGACATTGCCATCGTCGGTGCCGGCCCAGACCAGACCGAACTGCTTGCTCGATTCACTGATCGAGGTGATCGTTGCATACGGCACGTTGCCGCGATTGCGCGATGTCGTCAGATCGCCGCTGATCGCATTCCAGGATTTGCCCTGATCGAAAGAGCGGAACAATTTGTTGGCGGCGAAATAGACCACGTCAGGATTGTGCGAGGACAGGATCACCGGGGTGTTCCAGTTGTAGCGGAGCGCCGACTCTTTCAGTTTCTCGCGTGGGCGCACCTCGTCGCGGCCATCCGGGCTGCTGCGACCGTAGAAGCCAAATTGATAGCCGGTGTAGACGGTGTTGTCGCGGTTGTCGATGGCGACATGCATGCCATCGCCGCCGCCGATCACATTCCAGTCTTCGCCCAGCTCCCAACGCGTGCGCGATGAACCCTTGAGCGTGCCGTTGTCCTGCAGGCCACCGTAGACATTGTACGGCTCGGCCATGTCGACGTTGATCGAATAGAACTGCCCCACCGGCTGGCGATCGAGCTTGAGCCAGGACTTGCCGCCGTCGTAGCTGACATCGATGCCACCGTCGTTGCCGTTGAGGATGCGCTGCGCGTTGTTGTGATCGATCCACCAGGCGTGATGATCGACATGCACATCCGGATGATTCATTCCGGAAAAGGTCTTGCCCCCGTCGCTGGAAGTCACCACCGGCACGCCCAGCACATAGAGGCGATCGGCATTATCGGGTGCGACACGCAGTTGGCCGAAGTAGTAGCCATAGGTGTAGGTGACTTCGCTCAGCGGGCGATCGTGCGTGCGCTTCCAGCTGGCGCCAGCGTCGTCGGAGCGATAGATCTCCAGACCGCGGATGTCGGTGTTGAACAATGCGGCTTCGGCGTCGTTGAGCGCATCGATCAGATCCTGCACATCGAGCTCGTCTTTTTCAATGCGCGTGGTCAAAGTCTTGGCATCGAGTTCAGTGTCCAGATCATTGCCGCGGATGAAGGCTTCAATCTCGTTCGGATCCTGGGCCAGGAATTCCTCCTTGCTCATTTGCTTCAGGCGCCGCGCAGACAGCGGCCGATCGCCCAGATCCTGTTCGCTGGCCGGCAATTCTTCCCAATTGTCGACACTGGCGTACAGCACATTGGGCTGGCTTGCCGACAGTGCCAGACCGATGCGACCGACCTGCTTGCCCTGCGGCAGGCCGCCGGCGAGGCGTGTCCAGGTGTCGCCGCCGTCGCTGGACTTGAAAATACCCGAGCCTGTGCCGGATTCGCTGAACTTCCAGGCACTGCGCGCGTGCTCCCACATCGCTGCGTACAGCACCTTGGGATTTTTCGCATCCATGGCCAGGTCGATGGCGCCAACACGGCCTTCGCCGATCAGCGACTGCTTCCAGCTTGCACCGCCGTCCCGGGTGCAGAACACGCCGCGACGTCCGCCCTCGGAATACAGGCGTCCGATCGCCGCGACGCAGACACGTTGACTGTCTTTGGGATGCACCACGATGCGCGCGATGCGATCGACATCGCTGAGCCCGGCATGGCGGAATGTCGCACCCTCATCGTCGGATACGAACATGCCCATGCCGCCATACGACGAACGCGAGGCATTGGGCTCTCCGGAACCGACCCAGAGCCGCTTGGGCAGGTTGAGATCGACCGCGATCTCGCCGGTAACGATGGTCGGCAGGTTGTCCGACAGCGGCGTAAAGGTGACGCCGTTGTTTGTGGTCTTCCAGACCCCGCCGGTGGCGTAGGCGACATAGAAACCATAGGGCTGGCCGGGGATCGATTCGACATCGACCACGCGGCCGCCCTGCACTGTCGGCCCGATCGAGCGCCACTTCAGTCCATGCAGCAGCGATTCCTGTTGCAGCTTGTCGTGCTGCTTCCACGCGTCCCAGCCGGCAGAGGGGGGATCACTGGGTTCGACCGCCGCGGCAATGCTTGCAATCGAAAGACCCAACACGGCAGTCAGAACGGCATCGCGCAGCTTCATCGTGAGCTCCCCGGCAAATGAGCCCCAACGATAGCGAAGCCGGCAGCCTTTGACGATGTGCCGAAGGGGTTGGGTGCAGGGACACTGTGGGAGCGGCGTAAGCCGCGATGCTCCTGCTCTGACTGCCAAATCAACTGCCGTGTTCTTGATTGGCAGTCAGAGCAGGAGCATCGCGGCTCACGCCGCTCCTACATTGCCCGCGACCCGCTACCCTTTGCGCCCCAGATCGCGACTGATGCCACGCATGAGTAACAACCCGACTCGCTTTCCTGATGGCGCCGCACGCTTCCTGCTTGACGGGCCGGCTGGCGCCATCGAAGTGGCGGTGGATACACCGGCCACGCAAGTGCGCAAGGGCAGCGCCATCCTCTGCCATCCTCATTCACTGCATGGCGGCAGCATGACCAACAAGGTGGTGACCACCGCCGAACGCGCGCTGCGCGATCTTGGGCTGCGTACGCTGCGATTCAATTTCCGTGGTGTCGGCCAATCGCAGGGCACGTTCGATGATGGTCGCGGCGAGGGCGATGACTTGGTGCGGATTGCGCAGTGGCTACGCAGCGTGCGTCCTGACGACGCGCTGTGGCTGACGGGGTTTTCATTCGGCGCCTATGTTTCGATTGCACGCGCCGCCGAAATCGCGCCGGCGCAGCTGATCAGCCTCGCGCCACCGGTGGGGCGCTGGCAGTTTCAGACCATCGCCTATCCCGACTGCCCCTGGCTGGCGATCCAGCCCGAGGTCGACGAAGTGGTCGATGCCGCCGCGGTTTACGCCTGGGCCGAGGCACTGGGCTCGCGCATCGAACTGCTGCGCTTTCCCCACACCTCGCATTTCTTTCATGGCCATCTCACCCAGCTGCGCGAGGCGATCCATGCGCATGTGCGCGCCCCGTTGCCGGAGCTCGAATCGTAAGTGCCCGACACGATCACACCCACGCAAGCCTACTCCGCCGGTGTAAATGCCGGGCGTTGGCAGAACGACGCGGCCCAGCGCGCGGTGCTGCCCAGCCTGGAGCGCATCCACCGCGGGTTGATTGCCGATGCCGATGCCGGTTTGTTCGAACGTCTGCGACAGAAGCTGCATGGACCCGAGCGCGTGCGCGGACTCTATCTCTGGGGTGGTGTCGGTCGCGGCAAAACCTTTCTGGTCGATCTGCTGCACGACGCCCTGCCCGGTGAGCGCAAACTGCGCCTGCACTTCCATCGCTTCATGGGGCGGGTACATCAGGCACTGCGCGCGCACGCCGGCGAACAGGATCCGCTGCGCAGCATCGCGCGCCAATTTGCCAGCGACGCACGGCTGTTCTGTCTGGACGAATTCTTCGTGCAGGACATCGGCGATGCAATGATCCTCGGAGAGTTTCTCAAGCATCTGATCGACGCCGGCGCGACGCTGGTCACCACATCGAATCTGCCACCGCATCGGCTGTATGAACATGGCCTGCAACGCGCACGTTTCCTGCCGGCGATTGCATTGATCGAGCGCCATTGCGAGATCATCGAACTGGTCAGCGCCACCGATTACCGGCTGCGCACGCTGGTCTCGGGGCAGGTCTATCACTCACCGTTGGGCGCGGCGGCGGAAGCCGCGCTATCGGCGAGTTTCGATCAACTCGCGCCCGGTTCATTGCGACCCGCCGGCGACATGACCATCCACGACCGACCGATCGCGGTACGCAAGCGTTCCGATGGCATTGCCTGGTTCGATTTTGCAGCGCTATGCGAAGGCCCGCGCGCCGTCGCCGACTACATCGAGCTGGCGCGCAGCTTCAATACCATCGTGCTGTCGAATGTGCCCATCCTCGGCACCCACCCGATGAGCGAAGATGCCAGCAAGCGCTTCGTGCATCTGATCGACGAGTTCTACGACCGCAATGTAAATCTGATCATCAGCGCCGCGGTCAGGCCGACCGAGCTGTATCGCGGCCAGCGTCATCGGCAGGAATTCGCACGCACTGAGAGCCGATTGATCGAGATGCAAAGCGCCGACTATCTGGCGCGCGAGCACAAGCCTTGAGTGTCCCCTAGGCTGGCGGTGAGCGCAGCGAAC
>JANMUE010000407.1:0-12448 GCA_031391205.1 Lysobacterales bacterium
CCGCTGAACAAGTCCGGAGCCGCAATAGCCCCCTGAGTCAGGGGGCGAAAAACCGAAGGTTTTTTTGGGGTTTGGCGACAATGAGCTGTGTAGCGAAGACGATGTGGTCACTTATTCAGAGGTTCCTTAGTTATCAGCGCATCAGGATCGGCCATGTCGGAACCCTTCAAACTTGTTTCTGCCTATTCGCCCGCAGGCGATCAGCCGCAGGCAATCGCGCGCATGGTCGAGGGTTTTCGCAATGGGTTGGCGCATCAGACGCTGCTCGGCGTCACCGGCTCCGGCAAGACCTATTCGATCGCCAATCTGATCGAGCAGGTGCAGGCGCCGACGCTGGTGATGGCGCCGAACAAGACCTTGGCAGCGCAGTTGTACGGTGAGTTCAAGGAGTTTTTTCCGAACAACGCCGTCGAGTATTTCGTGTCGTACTACGACTACTACCAGCCCGAAGCGTATGTGCCCAGCACCGACACCTTCATCGAGAAGGATTCCTCGATCAACGAGCACATCGAGCAGATGCGATTGTCCGCGACCAAGGCGCTGCTGGAACGTCGCGACGCCATCATCGTGGCTACCGTGTCGGCGATCTATGGCCTGGGTGACCCCAACGAGCACTTCAAGATGGTGTTGCATCTGACGCCGGGCGAGCCCATGGATCAGCGCGAACTGCTGCGCCGGCTGACCGAACTGCAATACACCCGCGGCGACTACGAGTTGCGCCGCGCCACCTATCGCGTGCGCGGCGAGATCGTTGACGTGTTTCCGGCAGAATCCGATGCGGTGGCGATACGCATCGAGTTGTTCGATGGGGTGATCGAGTCGATCAGCCAGTTCGACCCGTTGACCGGCGCAGTGATCGGCAAACTGCCGCGTTTCACCGTATTTCCCAAATCCCACTACGTCACGTCGCGTCGCACCGTGCTGGATGCGATCGAGACCGTCAAGACCGAGCTCGGTGAGCGACTGGAACAACTTTACGCAGCCAACAAACTGCTGGAGGCGCAGCGACTCAAGCAGCGCACGCAGTACGACATCGAAATGATGGCCGAGATCGGCTATTGCAATGGCATCGAAAACTATTCGCGGCATCTGACCGGCTATGCACCGGGCGAGGCGCCGCCGACGCTGTTCGACTATTTGCCGGCGGATGCATTGCTGGTGCTGGACGAGTCGCATGTCACCGTGCCGCAGATCGGTGCCATGTACAAGGGTGATCGCTCGCGCAAGGAAACCCTGGTCGAGTTCGGCTTCCGCCTGCCGTCGGCGCTGGACAACCGCCCACTCAAGTTCGAAGAGTTCGAGCAGCGTGCGCCGCGCACCATCTATGTGTCGGCGACACCGCGTGAATACGAGCTGCAACGTTCGGGCGATCAGATCATCGAGCAGGTGGTCAGGCCGACCGGGCTGATCGATCCCGAAGTCGAGGTTCGCCCGGTGGGCACGCAGGTGGACGACCTGCTCGACGAAATCCGCCTGCGCACTGCCATGGGTGATCGCGTGCTGGTCACCACGCTGACCAAACGCATGTCCGAAAACCTCACCGAGTACCTTGAGGAAGCCGGCGTGCGGGTGCGTTATCTGCACTCCGATATCGAAACGGTGGAGCGCACTGAGATCCTGCGTGATCTGCGACTGGGCAAGTTCGATGTGCTGGTCGGCATCAATCTCCTGCGTGAAGGTCTGGACATGCCCGAGGTGTCGCTGGTCGCGATCCTGGATGCTGACAAGGAAGGCTTTCTGCGCTCCACCGGCTCATTGATCCAGACCATCGGACGCGCTGCGCGCAATCTGCGCGGCAAGGCGATCCTGTACGCCGATACGATCACGCGATCGATGAAGGCCGCCATCGACGAGACCGACAGGCGCCGTCTGAAGCAGGTCGAGTTCAATCTCGCGCATGGCATAACGCCAAGATCGGTCGAAACCAAGATCAACGACATCATGCAGGGCGCGCGCGAGGCCGCGGCCAACGATGCCGTGATGACGATCGCAGCAGGTCGCGTCGGCAAGAATGGATTGCTGCGTGCCGCCGAACCGGTGGCTGACTACGCTGCGATGAGTGCGCAACAGGTTTCGGCCGCGTTGAAGAAGCTCGAAAACCAGATGTACAAGCATGCGCAGAATCTTGAATTCGAAGAAGCCGCTCGCGTCCGCGATGAGATGCGTAAGGTCAAGGAACAGACGCTGCGGTAACCGCATTGTGGGTCCGATTTGTGGTCGGACGCTTTTGGCGACACCAAAACACCGTAGGGTGGGTGCAACCCACCATTCTCGAACGCCTCGCGATGGTGGGTTGCACCCACCCTACAAGAGCTTGCGGGCGGTCAGCGCATCGATCAACGCATCCGTGTAGCGCGCCTTGTCGCGGTAGTCGATATGCGACTCGTCCGGCAGCGGAAAATCACGCAATGCCGGCACGTCGTCGGCATGCAGCGTCTGCGCGCCGGTGGCTTCGGCCAAATGGTCCCAGTAGCGCGCGCGTGGATAGGTGTCTTCCTCGACCTGACGGCGCAGTCCGTTGATCGGCGTGAAATAGAAGATCACTTTGCCGCCACGCTGCTGAATTGCCTGAACCCAGGGCCCGGCAGCGCTGGCATCGGCAAGCCACTCATCGGGCGGCGGGCCGGGCAGTCGGCCGCCATGCTTGTCCAGATGCGCCTGCAACTCACGGCGATGCACGTTGGTGTCGGTGCTCGAATAGTCGATATTGCCTTCGCGCAAGGCGTTCATGCGCATGTAAGGGCGAAAGGGCTCGGGTTCGTTGTTGAGATAGCGCACCAGGCTGCGCACCATGCTGAAATCCTGACGTGCAATCACGGCATGCTGTTGCCAGTGACTGAGCAGGCGTCGATGCAGATCGCGGCTGATGGTCCATTGCCGGTGGTAGTGATCCACCCAGGGTTGCTGCAGCTCGCGTGTCGGCCTCCAAAGGCCGATGGCATCGACATCGAAGATCACGATGCCGTTGAAATCAGTGTCGCGTGCCAGATCGCGCAGTGTCGCCATGGCCGGCGTCGCGTCCAGTGCCAGCATCACCGGTTCGTGTTTTGGCAGGCGCTGTCGAAAGTGATCGAGATCGACGCTGTACAACGTTCGCGAAGCCCCGATCAATGCGACCGCGGTCTTGTCGGAAATACGTGAAACGCGTTGGCGCTGCTGCGACCAGAGATCCTGCGAATCGACGATGCCGGGCTGGTAACCCCGCATGCGCCAATGCCTTTCCACAGCGCCAGCGATCAGGACCAATGTGAGCAGCGCTATTGCAGTGCTGGTGAGCAAGCGTTTCATCGTCAGAATTGGAAATAGATAAAGGCGCGACCGGCGCCGGGCGATAACACCATGGCGCCGAGCAGTAGCCCCCACAACAGGCCTGCGGCCCAGCCTGGGATACTGGCCAATGACGCGCGCAGATCGAGCGAGCGCGTCGACCAATGAGCGATCCACAACAACACGAAGGCAAACATCGCGACTTTGGCGTCGGCAGTCAGCAGCGCTGCCGCGGCGTCGGTGTGGCCAAGCATGGCCAGATGCACCTTGGACGCCGTCGCAAAATCCGGTGCGCGAAACCAAACCCAGGCCCACATCACCACCAATAAAGTAAACAGGCCGTAGAGCCACTGCAGCGGCGCCGCATTCAGCCACGCGCGATCAGGAAGTTGCGCACGCAGGGCGCGCTCAATACCTAACCACAGTCCATGGAAAGCGCCCCAGGCGACAAAGGTCCACGCCGCGCCATGCCAGAGCCCGCCGAGCAGCATGGTCAGCATCAGGTTGCGCGCAGTGAACAGGTTGGAACCGCGATTGCCACCGAGCGGAACATAGAGGTAATCGCGCAGCCAACTCGACAGCGAGATGTGCCAGCGTCGCCAGAAATCGGAAAACCCGATTGCGGCGTAGGGGCTGCGGAAATTATCGGGAAGATGGAACCCGAGCACCATCGCGCAGCCGATCGCGCACAGCGAGTAGCCGGCGAAGTCGCAGAAGATCTGGCCGCTGAAGGCGATGGTGGCGCTCCATGCCAGCGTGATGCCTGGCGCTGCGTTCGCAATGAAACCTGTGTCGGCGACGGGTGCGAACACGCTGTCGGCGAGCACGATTTTCTGAAACAGGCCGATCAGCATCAGAGAAATGCCGACGAAGACGCCGTCGACCGTCGAGCGCCTGGGTTGCTCAAGCTGTTCGCGAAATACGCTGTAGCGAACGATCGGGCCAGCGACCAGTTGTGGAAAGAACGCGACGAAAAGAATGTAGTCGCGCAATGAGCGCTGCACGGGCACTTCGCTGCGGTACACATCGATGCAGTAGGACAGCGACTGGAACGTGTAGAACGAGATGCCCACCGGCAGCAGAATGTCGAAGGTCGGCGCCTGCCAGGCGATGCCTGCGGCGTTCAAGAGTGCAGCGACGTTCTGATTGAGGAAATTGCCGTACTTGAAGAATCCCAGCAGACCGAGATTGGCCACCAGCGAGACCATCAGCCAGCGTTTGCGAGTGGATGGCAAAGCCGCTGCGGCGATGCGCAGCGACAGCCACCAGTCGACGCTGGCCGAAGCCATCAGCAATAGCAGAAAGCTCGGGCTCCAGGCACCGTAGAACACCAGGCTTGCGATCAGCAGCAGCCACTTGCGCGCGTTCCAGCTCCACGGCAGCTGATACAGCGCCGCCAGAGCGAGAAAGAACACGACGAAGGTCAGTGAGTCGAATTGCATTGAAAAGCGCTGAGCGAGGGCGCGCCATGATAGGGGATTGGGGTTGTCGAGGGCGGGTAACCGAGGCTGATGTAAGGTGGGTGCAACCCACCGATTTCTAATCTTTGAGAATGGTGGGTTGCACCCACCCTACAAAGAGGTTGAGTCCTCAGGCCTGGCCGTGTACGATGCCGGCCCTTGATTTGGGCGCGTAGCTCAGCGGTAGAGCACTACCTTGACATGGTAGGGGTCACAGGTTCGATCCCTGTCGCGCCCACCAAATCACTAGCGAGAGGCCTAGTTCGAAAGAACACGATCACCATGACGCGAACCGGTACCCATCACTGAATCCTGCGCCCATGCCTCTCGCGAAAAGGGCGCTTGCGCCCTTTTTTATTGCCTGTATTCCGGCTGACATCCCTACCGTACTGCACCGAAATCAAAGGCATCGCGGCTTACGCCGCTCCTACATGTTGGAGCTTCCATGATTGCCGTAACGCTTCCCGATGGTTCCAAACGCGAATTCGAATCTGCAGTGACGGTGGCTGATGTCGCCGCCAACATTGGCGCTGGCCTCGCCAAGGCCGCGCTCGCCGGCAAGGTCGATGGCAAGCTGGTCGACACCAGCTATCGCATCGAGGCGGATGCCTCGCTTGAAATCGTCACCGAAAAACACCCGGATGCGCTGGAAGTCCTGCGCCATTCCACCGCGCATTTACTGGCCCAGGCCACGCAGCGTCTGTTTCCGGACACCCAGGTCACCATCGGCCCGGTGATCGAGAATGGATTCTTCTACGACTTCGCGCGAAAAACGCCGTTCACGCCCGATGACCTGGAAAAGATCCAGGCCGAGATGGATCGCGTCGTCAAAGAGGCCTTGCCGGTCTCGCGTTCGGTGATGAGCCGTGATGAGGCGGTGGCGTTCTTCAAGGCGAAGAACGAGCACTACAAGGCCGAGATCATCGAGAGCATTCCGGCGAACGAAGATCTTTCGCTCTATTCGCAGGGCGAGTTCATCGACCTGTGCCGCGGCCCGCACGTGCCCAACACCAGCAAACTGCGCGCCTACAAACTGATGAAGCTGGCTGGTGCCTACTGGCGCGGCGACAGCAAGAACGAGATGCTGACGCGTGTCTACGGCACCGCATTTCTCAACGACAAGGACCTCAAGGCCTACCTCACGCAGTTGGAAGAGGCCGAGAAGCGCGACCATCGCAAGATCGGCAAGGCGCTGGATCTGTTCCATATGCAGGAAGAGGCCCCGGGCCTGGTGTTCTGGCATCCCAAGGGCTGGGCGATTTGGCAGGTGGTGGAGCAGTACATGCGCCAGGTCTATCGCGCCAATGGCTACAAGGAAGTGCGCGGCCCGCAGATTCTCGACCGCAGCCTGTGGGAGAAATCCGGACACTGGGCCAACTTCAAGGACAACATGTTCACCACTTCGTCGGAGAATCGCGATTATGCGATCAAGCCGATGAACTGCCCCGGCCACGTGCAGATCTACAACCATGGCCTGCACAGCTATCGCGAGCTGCCGCTGCGTTTCGGCGAGTTTGGCTCCTGCCATCGCAACGAGGCCTCGGGCGCACTGCACGGCATCATGCGTGTGCGCGGGTTTACCCAGGACGACGGGCATATCTTCTGCACTGAAGACCAGATTCAGAAAGAGTGCGCGGATTTCATCAAGTGCCTGCTCAGGGTCTACACCGATTTCGGGTTTGCCGACGTGCTGTACAAGCTGTCGACGCGACCGGAAAAGCGCGTGGGTTCCGATGCGGTCTGGGACAAGGCCGAGAAGGCGCTGGCCGATGCGCTGGACTCCCAGGGCATCGACTATCAGCTCAACCCGGGCGAGGGCGCGTTCTACGGCCCCAAGATCGAATTTTCACTGAAGGACTCGATCGGCCGCGTCTGGCAGTGCGGCACCATGCAGGTCGATTTTTCGATGCCTGAGCGTCTGGGCGCCGAGTATGTGACAGAGGACTCCAGCCGCAAGACCCCGGTGATGCTGCACCGGGCGATTCTGGGCTCGCTGGAACGTTTTATCGGCATTTTGATTGAAAATCATGCCGGTGCGCTGCCGGTTTGGCTGGCGCCGGTTCAGCTGGTGGCCATGAATATCACCGATGCCCAGGCCGAATACACCGCTTCAGTGGCGCAAACCCTTGTAAAACAAGGATTCCGCGCCGAAGCCGATTTGCGCAATGAGAAGATCGGCTATAAGATTCGCGAACATACACTGCAGAAAGTGCCCTATCAGGTCGTGATCGGAGATCGCGAACGTGAAAACGGTACGGTCGCGGTGCGTTCGCTTTCTGGGGAAGATCTGGGCACGATGACACTCGATGCCTTGATCCAGAAGCTGCATTCGGAATCGGTGAAAGCCCCGGTCTGACCGGGTTTTTCGTGGCATAGGACTGTTGGGAGGGACTGCTAATCAGTACGGATAAAATGAATCGTAAGAACCTGGAAATCCGGGTTCCGCGTGTACGCGTCATTGGCGTGGAAGGCGAACAGATAGGTGTTCTGACGCGCGATGATGCGTTGCGAATGGCGATGGATCTGGAGCTCGATCTGGTCGAGATCGTGCCCAACTCCGACCCGCCGGTCTGCCGCATCATGGACTTCGGCAAGTTCAAGTTCGAAGCGCAGAAGAAAGCCAACGCCGCCAAGAAAAAACAGAAGGTCGTGGAGATCAAGGAACTCAAGTTCCGCCCCACGACCGACGACGGCGACTACGACATCAAACTCCGTAACCTCCGGCGCTTCATCGCCGAAGGCGACAAGGTCAAGGTGAATATCCGCTTCAAGGGGCGCGAAATGGCGCACACTGAACTCGGTATCGCGATGGCCAAGCGCCTGCAGGAAGATCTCAAGGATGAAGTGACAATCGAATCGTTTCCGCGCCTGGAAGGCCGGCAGATGATCATGATGGTCGCTCCAAAGAAGAAATCGTAAAGCGGTGCTGTTGTAGGGTGGGTGCAACCCACCATTGCACGGCATTCGAGAATGGTGGGTTGCCCCACCCTACTCGCCTGCGCTTTTGGCTGTTGTAGATGCGGGTCTTGCACCCGCATGCTGTTGATCTTCTGCAATCGGAATCAAGATCAAAGACATGCGGAGCAAGCCCCGCTCTACAAAAGCCGCAGAATTTGATCCGGGCCGCAATGCCCGGATCGAGTGAACGCTCAGCCCGCATGGGCGAAAGTGTTCAATGGACCACAGTCTTCAAGACTGCATAACAAGCCGAAACGAGCAGGACGGAAAGTGCAACGCGAGTTGCCGCTCGTATCAGTCAACCAACCCACACAGGTAGTGTCATGGCCAAAACCAAGATCAAAACCAATCGGGCCGCAGCCAAGCGGTTCCGTAAAACGGCGTCCGGCAAGTTCAAATGCGGCCACGCCTTCAAGTCCCACATCCTGACCAAGAAGTCCACCAAGCGTAAGCGTAATCTGCGCGGTCAGAACCACGTTCGTGCGGAGGACGCAGGTCGCGTCGCCCGCATGGTCCCCTATCTCTAAGGAGGCGATGTCATGGCACGAGTCAAGCGTGGCGTCACCGCCCGAGCACGTCACAAGAAAGTTCTGAATGCTGCCAAGGGCTATTACAACGCCCGCCGCAAAGTCTTCCGTGTAGCCAAGCAGGCCGTCACCAAGGCTGCCCAGTACGCGTATATCGGCCGCAAGCAGCGCAAGCGCCAGTTCCGTGCGCTGTGGATCGTCCGTATCAACGCCGCTGCGCGCATGTACGAGATCTCCTACAGCCGCCTGATCAATGGTATGAAAAAAGCCAACATCGTGATGGACCGCAAGGCCCTGGCCGATCTGGCTTATCACGACATCAGCGCGTTTGGTGCCATCGCCGAGAAAGCGAAGGCCAGCCTCGCCGCCTGATCCGCTGATACCCATACGGTCACGCGAGTGACCTGATGTTCCGCATGGGGAGATGGCCTGAGGCCGCTCCCCATGCGCATTTATGCGAGCAGATTATTCTGCGGCAGGTTACAGCCCCTGCCGCAGAATAATCTGCTTGAGCAGGTGCTCCCTAACCCCTCCCCAGCCCTCCCCGAACATCGGGGAGGGAGCAGAAGCTTCCGGTGCTGTTTGCGACATCGAGGACGAATATGCAGGAACTCCTGAACAAATTCGATGCCGCCGTTGGCGAAATCGCATATGCCGCGAATCTTGAGGCGCTGGATGCAGTGCGTGTCTCGTGGCTGGGCAAGTCCGGCTTATTGACCGAACAACTGAAGCTGCTTGGCAAGCTGTCGCCAGACGAGCGCAAGCTGCGTGGCGAACAGGTCAATCAGGCCAAGGATCGATTGCAAGGTGCACTTGCTGAGCGCAAGTCGGCGCTCGAAGATCAGGCCTACAACGCACGCATGCAGGCCGAACGCGTCGATGTGAGCATGCCGGGTCGCAATACCGACCGTGGCAATCTGCATCCGATCACACGCACGCTGGATCGCATCACCGATATCTTTTCGCGCCTGGGCTATCAGCAGGCCGACGGCCCGGAGATCGAGGACGATTTCCACAATTTCGAAGCGCTGAATTTCCCCGAGCATCACCCGGCGCGGGCGATGCACGACACTTTCTATTTCCCCGATGGACGCCTGCTGCGTACACACACCTCGCCGGTGCAGATCCGCGCGATGAAAGGGCGCACACCGCCGATCCGCATCATCGCCGCCGGCAAGGTGTATCGCAGCGACAGCGATCAGACGCATACGCCGATGTTCCATCAGGTCGAAGGTCTGCTGGTCGACGAGACTTCGAGCTTTGCCGATCTCAAGGGCACGCTGAAGCAGTTCGTCACCGCATTCTTCGAACGCGATTTCGAGATGCGTTTCCGTCCCAGCTATTTCCCGTTCACCGAGCCCTCGGCCGAGGTCGATATCCGCTGGGACCGTGGCGATGGTTCCGAGCCGGGCTGGCTGGAAGTGCTGGGTTGCGGCATGGTGCATCCGAATGTGCTGAAGGCCTGCAATATCGATCCGGAGCGCTACAGCGGCTTCGCGTTTGGCCTTGGCGTCGAGCGTTTTGCGATGCTGCGCTACGGTGTCAACGACCTGCGCAGCTTCTTCGAGAACGATCTGCGCTTCCTGCGCCAGTTTGCATAGAGTGGGCTTTGCTCAGACGGCACTGGCTTTGACTGTAGGTGCTGGGCCCGACCCGCACGCTCTTGATCGTTGGCAACAACGCGGGTAGTGGTGCAGTTTGAAAAGTAGGCTGGCGGGTAAGGTGAGTCGCTTTTACCATGCCCTCGGGCCTCGTCAGACGAGCCCAACCCCCCGCCGTGACGCCGGGCCGGAGAGCGTAGCGAACCCCAGCAGGCGTGCACGTTTGCTGGGGTTCGCTTCGCTCACCGCCAGCCTACGACTCACCTTCGTTGATCTCGTTTCAAACCGAACGTGTACTAAAGATCAGGAGCGTGCGGGTCGGGCCCCGCATCTACAACAACAAGAGAATTCCGCTATGAAGTTTTCCGAGAACTGGTTGCGCTCATTGGCTGATCCGGGCTGCGATCGCGCCACCTTGATGCATCGCCTGACCATGGCCGGCCTGGAAGTCGAAGGTGTCGAGCCGCTGGGCGATGGTCTGCATGGATTTCTGGTCGGCGAGATCATCGCCGCAGAACGTCATCCCAATGCCGACAAGTTGCAGGTGTGCGCAGTGTCCATAGGCAGCGGTGAGCCGCTGCAGATCGTCTGCGGCGCGCCCAATGCGCGTGTTGGACTGAAGGCGCCGGTGGCGACGATCGGCGCACGCGTGCCCAGCAATGGTATGGAGATCAAACGCGCCAAGCTGCGCGATGTCGAAAGTTTCGGCATGCTGTGTTCGGCCAGGGAATTGGCGCTCTCTGAAGATGCCAGCGGTCTGTGGGAGCTGCCTGCGGATGCGAAGACAGGCATGCCTCTGGCTGAGTTCCTTGGTCTTCCGGATGCATCGGTCGAAATCAAGCTGACGCCCAATCGCCCTGACTGTCTTGGATTGAGCGGGCTAGCTGCCGAAGTGCGCGCGCTGTTCGATATGCCGTCGGCACCGGAGCAGATCGACGCCGTCGCGATCACGTCAGCATTGACGCGTGATGTGAAACTGCACAATCCCGCCGATTGCCCGCGCTATCTCGGCCGTGTCATCGAAGGCATCGATCCCTCGGCGCAAACGCCACTGTGGATGAAAGAGCGCCTGCGCCGCAGCGGCCTGCGCCCGATCAGTGCCGCAGTCGATTGCAGCAGCTATGTGCTGATCGAACTCGGCCAGCCCACGCATGCATTCGATCATGACCGCTTGCAGGGCGGCATCGAAGTGCGCCGCGCCTGCAGCGGCGAAACATTGAAGCTGCTCGATGAGCGCGAGGTGACGCTGGACGAAGGATTCCTGGTGATCGCCGATGCTACCCGCGCCGTGGCCGCGGGCGGTGTGATGGGCGGCTGGGACACGCGCGTGACCGATCAGACCCGCAATCTGTTTCTCGAATGCGCGTTCTTTGCACCCAATGCCATCCAGGGTCGTGCGCGCAAACTGGGTTTGCATACGGACGCTTCGCATCGTTACGAACGCGGGGTCGATCCCACTTTGCAGCGCCGCGCCATCGATCGATTGACCCAGTTGATCACACAAATCGCCGGCGGCAAGGCTGGTCCGATTGTCGAGGCCGTCAGTCCCGAGCACTTGCCGGTGCGACCGCTGGTGCGTCTGCGCCGCGAACGTCTGCAACGTGTACTCGGTCTCAAACTCGATGATGCCATCGTTGGCAAGATGCTGGCTTCGCTGGGCATGAAGGTCGAGACCACGACCGAAGGCTGGCAGGTGCAGGCACCGTCGAAACGCTTCGATATCGAGATCGAGGAAGACCTGATCGAAGAGGTCGCGCGCATTCACGGCTATGACAACGTGCCGGTGAATATCCCGCGTGGCGAGATCGCGCTACGGCTGGAGCCCGAGGCCCTGGTGCGGCTGGGCGACGTGCGCCAGACATTGCTGACACGCGGTTATGCCGAGACTCTGCATTTCAGTTTCGTCGCTGCCGATACGTTACAAGCCTGGGGCCTGGGGCTGGGCCAGGTCGCGCTCAGCAATCCGCTTAGCGCCGATCTCGGCGTGATGCGCACCAGTCTGCTGCCGGGGCTGGTGGCGGCGCTGAAGCACAACCAGGCGCGCCAGCAGCAGCGTCTGCGCCTGTTCGAAATCGGTAAGGCCTTTCACGCGGGCGATCCGCCCGCCGAAACGCCGCGCCTTGCAGCGCTGATCAGCGGCGCGGCGCGTGCCGAACAATGGGGCGAGGGTAAACGCGCGGTCGACTTCTATGACCTCAAGGGTGATCTGGAGCAGGTTCTGGCACTGGC
Source organism: Lysobacterales bacterium (assembly GCA_031391205.1). GTDB lineage: Bacteria > Pseudomonadota > Gammaproteobacteria > Xanthomonadales > Ahniellaceae > 0-14-3-00-62-12. The sequence goes on from JANMUE010000407.1 coordinate 12,043, forward strand.
CGGACCCGGCATCGAATTTGGTTTCGAGCCACTGGCCGAGGCCGGATTCCTGCATGGCGGCCGCAGTGCCGCAGTGACCCGTGACGGCCGCCGCATCGGCCTGATCGGCTGTCTCGATCCGCGACTGGCCAAATCCGTGGACGCGGATGGCGACATTTATGTGCTGGAAATCGATCTGGCTGGCTTGCTGCAGCGCAATGTACCCCGAGCCGGAGAAATTTCGCGTTTTCCGTCGGTGCGCCGGGATCTGGCTCTGGTGGTCGAGATGGCCGTGCCCTTTGCACGAATCAGGGCATCGGCGCAAGCGGTTTTAGGCGATTTACTGCAAGAATGCTTCCTGTTTGATGAGTTTATAGGCGCAAGCTTGCCTTCCGGCACAAGAAGCCTCGCTATGGGCTTGATTTTG
>JANMUE010000409.1:0-1689 GCA_031391205.1 Lysobacterales bacterium
TCCTCCCCACCAGGTACCAGAATGCAGTCACGCACAACACCAGAAAAACAAGCGAGCCGATCATCACCACGGCGCTGTCTTCCAGACTTCCCGGCACCGGTACATACGGAAAGCTCGCCTCGAGCAACTTGACGGGAATGAAGTGCAGATTCTCGGCCACTGCCGCGATTCTTCCCTCAGACTTGCCGCTGACCGGCACAATCGACCCGAACAAGCGATAGTTGTAAATCAGCCAGGGAGTGGCCATCACGACACTGACAATCCCGGCGTGGAAACAATCGACAAACCGCCGCGCGTAACCCCCGGCCGTTGTGCCGCCCCCGACCAGCAGATGCACCACCAGTAACACGCCGATAAAAAACACTGCATCATTGCGCGCCAAAAAGGCCGTTCCCAGCAACAGACCCAGAATCGTTCGCTCGCGCCATGACAGATGATGCTGGTCAGATGCCGTGACCGATAAGTAATAGAGACAGGCCCCCAGCATGCACAGGTGATACAGGCTGGTCTCGAGCCCATTCATGCTGATGGGAACAATCAATGGCGATGCAAACCATAGCGCCGCAATCACCTTGGCGACCTGCCGGCCATTGTTGATTTTCTCCAGCACAATGGCGCCCATACGATACAAAACGTATGCCGCCGCGCCGCTGCACAGCGCCGAAAAGATCATCACCAGCGCGATGCCGCCACTCTTGGAACCGCCCGCCAGGTAGTGCAAGCCGGCGAAAAGAAATGTCGCCAGCGGCTGAACGCCATTGGTCGCAATGGTGCCTTCCGAGGTGGTCATGCCAAGACCAATCGCCATGTTTCTGGCGATGGTCTGCATGAGATAGCCATCTTCAGTCATGAATTGCCAGAACAAGCGGCCGTCGACATCCAGGAACAGTGACAACCGGGCCAGAACACCGATCGCCACCAGCACGGCAATCAGCAGCAATAACAAACCAGACGAACACGATGGCAACTTCCGCATACGCTCTATTATCGTATCGGCCGTTGCTGCTAACGAAAACGTCATAGTTGAGTACTCACCAAAAGAACAAGGCACTACGCCTTAAGGTTGCCTGATGACTGGAACAGGCGAGCCAGTTGCTCTGCGGCCTTATCCACATCGTGCCGCTCCATGACACGCTGCCGCGCAACCACGCCCATTTGTTCAAGTTGCACGGTGGGAGCAGCCAGGCTGCGCTTCATGGCATTGGCCAACTGCTCCACATCTGCGGCCGGCACCAGCCAGCCGGTCTGTCCGTCCAGCACCAGCTCCGGAATACCGCCGACATAGGGCGCAATGACCGACCGCTGCAACGCCATGGCCTCCATGATCACCACCGGCAAGCCTTCCATAAAACTGGATACCACCAGGGTCCGTGCCGCGAGAATTTCGCTACGTACCTGCTCACCAGTCAACCATCCGGTGATTCGCACATGCGACTGCAAACCGAGCTTAGCCACACATGCTTCGATCTCCGGACGCATCTCGCCTTCGCCTGCCAATACCACCCGGCACTCGACACCCTGATCAAGAACGCGGCGTAGCGCTTGCAGCAACAACAACTGTCCCTTTTCAGGACTCAACCGCCCCACACACACAAACGTGGAGGAATCAATCGGCGTCGCAGGCGGGGCATCTTTGTACAATTCATCCAGACCGCACGGCACAACGTGGATCTTCGACCAATGATCGGG
>JANMUE010000433.1:0-18663 GCA_031391205.1 Lysobacterales bacterium
GCCGATCACCGCTCTGACCATGCTCACCCGAACGCTGCATTGGCTCCGCAACCACCCGCGCTGGTCGGCAGTGATCGCAACGATGCTGTTGCTGTTCACGCTAGACCGGCTGCTGCCGCCACCGATCCCGGACATCCAGACTGATGGTGCCACCGTCGTACTGGCGCGCGATGGCACGCCACTGCGGGCATTTGCGAACAGCTCCGGTGTGTGGCGCTATCCGGTCGCCATCGGCGACGTTTCACCGCGTTATCTTGAAGCGCTGCTCGGTTATGAAGACCGCTGGTTTCGCTGGCACCCTGGCATCAATCCTCTGGCCTTCGCACGCGCGGTAGCACAAGCACTGTGGCATCGTCGGATCGTCTCCGGCGGCTCGACGCTGACTATGCAGGTGGCGCGGCTGATCGAACCCATCCCGCACAGTGCCTTCGGCAAGCTGCGTCAGATCGTGCGTGCGTTGCAGTTGGAGCTGCGCTTGAGCAAGGATGAAATCCTGACGCTCTATCTCAATCTCGCACCGTTCGGCGGCGGCATCGAAGGCGTACAGGCCGCAAGCTACGCTTACCTTGGCAAGCCATCGAAAAGTCTCAGCCATGCCGAAGCCGCACTGCTTGCGGTATTGCCGCAGGCTCCGAGCCGACTCAGACCGGATCGACATCCTGAGCGCGCCAGAGTGGCGCGCGACAAAGTGCTGGCCCGTCTTGCCCATTTCGGCGACTGGCCCACTTCGGTGATCACCGAGGCGGCTGATGAAAACGTCGTAGCGCGACAGCTTCGGCAACCCTTGCACGCGGCGCTGCTCGCTGAGCGCCTGCGCCGCCGGCATCCCGATGCACGCTCGATCGTATCGACCATCGACGCAGATCTGCAGCGTGCCACCGAAGAACGTCTGCGTCTTTGGATAGAGCGCCTGCCCGACAAGACTTCGGCCGCTGCATTGATCGTCGATAACGCCACCTTGGAGGCGCGCGCCTATGTAGGCTCGGCGCAGTTCGGCGATGAATCGCGTCTCGGACATGTCGACATGATCAGCGCCCAGCGTTCGCCGGGGTCCACACTCAAACCCTTTCTGTACGGCCTCGCACTGGACGATGGTCTGATTCACTCCGAGAGCCTGCTGCTCGATGTACCGCAGGATTTCGCCGGTTATCGGCCGGCCAATTTCGGCGACAACTTCAATGGTCCGGTGTCGGTATCCGATGCGTTGCGCCTGTCGTTGAACGTGCCCGCAGTCGATCTGGTTGAGCGGGTCACCCCCAATCGTTTCGTCGCAAGACTGCGCAATTCCGGTATCGAACTGACATTGCCCAAAGGTGCGAAGCCGAATCTCTCGATGATCCTGGGCGGCACCGCAGCACGTATGGATCAACTGGTAGGCGCCTACACGGCTTTGGCGCGCGGCGGCGTATCCGGGCGCGTGCGCCTGAGTGGCGATGAGCCGATGGATGAACGCCGCCTGCTCAGCGAAGGTTCGGCGTGGATCATCAGACAGATACTCGAAGACCACGGCCGGCCCGGTGATCCCAGCGCATTATTCGATAGTGGAAGACGCACGCGTGTCGCCTGGAAAACCGGCACCAGCTATGGCTTCCGCGATGCCTGGGCGATTGGCGTCACCCCGCAATACACGATTGGTGTGTGGGTGGGGCGACCCGACGGCACGCCGAGTCCCGGTCAATACGGGGCGGCTACTGCACTGCCGCTGCTGCTCGCACTGGTCGACCGCCTGCCGCGCAGCACCGCTGCGTCCAGTATCAGCATGCCGTCCAGCGTGCATAAGACCAGCATCTGCTGGCCATTGGGTGAAGCGCCCGATCCCACGCAGCCGCAACTCTGCCAACGCCAGCGCGAAGCCTGGGTGCTCGATAATGTCGTGCCGCCCACCTTGCCCGCACGCGCCAGCGGGCATAGCTCAAGCTATCGCCAGCAGTGGTTGCGTGATCGCGTCAGCGGCGCGCGGCGGCTTCCGTCATGCGACAACGACAGCAGCGAGATCGCCCATATCGCGCAATGGCCGGTGCTTGCCGGTCCCTGGCTGAGCCGCGCAGAGCGCTCCGCCAGCACATTGCCGGCACTGGCTTCAAACTGCGATCAGCACGAACCCGACCAGGTCATCGCGCGATTGCATATCGAAGGCGTACTCCCCAACGCCACACTGCGCACAGCGCCCGGCACCACGCAACTCCCCGCCATCCGCGTGCGTGCGCTAGGCGCTCGCGGCAAGGTCAACTGGTTGCTCGACGGAAGATTGATTGCCCAGTCGACTGACGAAGCCACCATCGATCATCGCTTCGAACGCGGCGGCGAAGCGTCATTGGTGGCGGTGGATGAGACGGGCGCGTTCGACAGGCTGATCATCAGAATTCAGCCTTGAAAAATCCGGGGTCTGTTATCGTCGTCGATCGAATCCCAACGACCGCAGGCGAACAGCACCGTGAAGTCGAAAGTACGCGCCGTTTCATCAGCGTTACATCGCGTCGCGCAGAGCTGTGTATTGCTGCTTGCGGCATCCGCGCCTGCAGCATTTGCAGCGGATCAAATTGAAATTCGCGGACCGGCTGGGAGCGGCGTATTCGGGCAATGGGTCTCGCTGTTGCCCAATGGCAATATCGTGGTGACCGACCCCGATTACTCCGAGGGTGCGACTCAAAAAATGGGTGCCGTCTACCTGTTCGGCCCAACCGGCCTGATGATCAGCAAGCTTACCGGCAGCAGTGCCGACGACCGGGTGGGTTACGGTCAGGTAACCGTGTTGACGAACGGCAACTTCGTGGTCAGTAGCGGCTACTGGGACAACGGCAGCACCGTGGATGTCGGAGCGGTCACGTGGATAGACGCCAGCGACGGACTATCAGGCATAGTTTCAGCGCAAAACTCCCTGGTGGGCAGCCAGCAGGGCGATTCCGTCGGAAAATTTGGTGTTCAAGCCCTGCCTAGGAACGGAAACTACGTTGTCAGCAGCCCCTACTGGAAGAACGCGGCCATCGAAAGCGTCGGTGCGGTCACCTGGGGAAATGGCGCCATCGGTATTGTCGGTCCGGTTTCGACAGAAAATTCACTGATAGGTTCGCATCCCGGCCAACAACTGGGTTATGAACGTAATCGGGGCAACGCGGTTCTTCCACTGGGCGATGGCAATTACGTGACCGTGGGCTGTGGACTTCCGGTCAATGGAATTGTGGCGAATCCAGGAACGGTAACCTGGGCCAATGGCCATACCGGAATATCGGGACGTATTTCGACTGACAACTCGTTGGTGGGCTACGAATGCTATGAGCCGCCGATTACCGGCGGATCTCTGATCACGCGATTCTTCAATGGTGACTATGTCGTCACCAGTCCATATTGGGACAACGGCAGCGCCATCGATGCCGGAGCCGTGACTTGGGGCAGCGGCTCATCAGGTGTGAGAGGCGTGATATCTCCAACCAATTCGTTGGTTGGTTCAACCTCGGGTGACTTCGTTGGTACGCGTGGCATTCGAATGTTGAGCAACGGCAACTACGTGATCATGTCCCGCTATTGGGACAACGGTTCGGTGGTCGATGCCGGCGCTTCCACCTGGGTCAAGGCCGGCCGTCCAATCACGGGTACAGTCTCAGCCGCGAACTCCTTGGTGGGATCCACCCTTGGTGAAAGCGTCGGTATCAGCGGACTGATTCCGCTCAGCAACGGAAACTACGCGCTGCGCGATTCGTTGTTCGACAACGGCACCGCGATCGACGCTGGAGCAATTACGTGGGTTGATGGGGATATAGGTGCAATTGGCGTGATTTCAGCGAGCAATTCCCTGGTAGGAAGCCACAGCAATGACCGCATTGGTACTTTCGTAGCCCCGCTGCGCGGTGCAACTGATAGCTTTCTCGTTTCCAGTACGTCTTGGGACAACGGCTCGGAAGTAGACGCCGGTGCCCTGACCTGGATCAACAGCGGTGCTGAAGCTGTAGGAGAAATTTCTGCTGCCAACTCTCTGATAGGCACATCATCTGACGATAAGGTGGGCTATTACCTGACGCTGGCGAACGGCAACTATGTCGCCCTCACATCATCCTGGGACAATCAGACCTTGGTGGATGTCGGCGCGGTTAGCTGGGCTGACGGGCGCACAGGAATCCGTGGCACCATTTCGCCGTCCAACTCGCTAACTGGAACGTCCGCAGGAGATAAGGTCGGCCAGTATGCATCGTCGCTGCCCAGTGGCGACTACGTGATTCAAAGTACCGAATGGGACAACGGCACTATTACCAATGTGGGTGCGGTAACCCATCTCAGCGGCAACATCCGTGCCGCAGGCGTTGTCACATCGAATAACTCTCTGATCGGATCACGAGCTGAAGATCAAGTTGGATGGAGCTTCATATTGTTGCGCAACGGCAACTATGTGATCAGCAGCCCGTTCTGGAGCGATGGCACTTCGCCGGAAGTTGGCGCTGTGACCTGGGTCAATGGCAACACTGGCTTGACCGGGATCGTTGCCCCAGCAAACTCACTAGTCGGATCCAGCCCCAAAGACTACGTCGGTGCGGTCGTCACCACGTTCAACAATGGGCATTATCTGGTCGGCAGCTACTTTTGGGACAACGGAGCCCTCGCCGATGCTGGCGCGCTCACCTGGGCGAATGGATACATGCCGACAACGGGCGTGGTAAACGCAGGGAATTCCCTCATTGGCGCGGATGCAGATGATCGGATCGGTATGCGATACGACTACCCTTCAGGGTCCGTGGTGCCCGGTGTGACAGAGTTGAAGAAGGGCTTTTACCTGATCGAAAGCGCTTTGGTCGACAGGGGCGAAATATACGATGCGGGAGCGATCAGTTGGGCGCCTACCGACGGGCCAACGGTGGGCATGATTTCACCGCTCAACAGCGTCATGGGCTCGAGAGAAGACGGTTCGTATTATACGCGCACGCTGCATGACGCAAAACGCAGACGTCTGATCGTCGGTCAATTCATGAGCAACCTAGTCACCATTGTCGAGCTTTCAACAGCAGCATCGTCGCTTGGAAAGTTTGACGACGAGAGCTCGCTGGAAGCGGACGTCACCGAAGTAAATTCTCTATCATCCACAACAAGCACCGCCTGGATATCGTCCAGGCACAACGAAAAACTGACTTCAACTGAGCAAGATCACCACTGCAAACTGCATCCCCCGATAGGCCATGTGTCCGATAGCCAGAGCGAACATGCAGATGGGTGCAGCGATCAGCGCCCGCCACCACGGAACCTGATACGCGCGCCTGACGGTGATGGCGAAATAGACGAACAGGCTGCCCATTAGCACGAAGCGCAGACCCGCCGCGATCGGGCCATGGCCATCGCCGACCAGTCGGTCGCTTTCGAGCTGCGGAAATTGCGCGATGACATAGAGCATGGGCGCGATCAGCATCGGCAAGACCAGGGTCCAGGTGAGCAGATGCAGGGCCACGACCATGTGTTCGGCGTAGTAACGGCCGCTGCCCCAGAGTGCCAGCATCAGACCGAGCGCGATGATGGGCGCATGCACGATCAGCAACAGCTTGCCGATCTCGCCGCTGCGCGATTCGTAGATGGGTGCGAATTGCTCGCGGGTCAGTCCTTCGGAGCGCAGATGCGCTTCCAGCAAGGGTGCGGTGAATGGGCGATGCAGCTGCTCGCCTGCCTGATCGACAAAGGACAGGTTGAAGTCGGTGATCGGCGGATGCAGGAAATACACCACGTTGATCAGCAGGAACAGCGCGACCGGCGATAGATATCGCAGGCGCTGCCCGTTCAAATAGCTGTGACCCAGGCGACCGGGCCGAGCCAACAATGCCCATAGCGAACGTGGCCAGCGACCATCCCAGCTGAAAATATCCACCAGGGCCAGCCGCACCAGATGGCCAAAACGCCGGTCGGCTTCGCCGAAACGGGCCTGGCCGCACTGTCCACAGTGGCGGGCCGTGATCAAGTGCCCGCAGTTGGCGCAGGCGACGGCGGTGGGATCGGAGGAGGATTGCATCGGCGAATTATAGCGTCGCCAGTCACTGTGCTCCGTCGTGCGCCGGCATGGCTCGCGCTCGATCGAAGCACAGCCGGTTCGCCGTACTGCCGATACCTGACTTTAGTTAGTGTGCACGTCGTCCCCTCATGCCTAGGCTTTTCGTTGTTACAACAAGCGCAAACCAACCTGGAGTCGCAAATGAACAATTCCGTCGCAGCAATCAGCAAATCTCTGACATGGCGGCCGCCATCCTGATCACCACCGTCACCACCTCAGCAGCGCCCGTCGTACGCCAGGGCAGCGGCGTCAACGCAGCGGCGCTGCAACCTCTGGTGGACACGTTCCGCGCCGACCTGGGTGGCGCCAACAATGGCGTTGGGGGAACGTTCCAGACGGGCCGTCGCGAAATCAACTGGGACGGCGTGCCGGACAGCTCCGCGGCACCCAATTTCATGGAACCGGATTTCTTCAACGTCAACTCGGCGCGCGGGGTAGTCTTCCATTCCGTACTTGAGGATTCCGGCAGCGCGTTCAACGATTTCATGGTCAGCGCCACCACCGCATCAGGCATCGCAGAACGATTCGGCGACATTAATCCGAGCTATTCGTCGACGTTTGTCACCTTCAGTGCGCAACGCCTCTTCATGCCGCGCAACGCACATGCATTGCTGGTGAAATTCTATCGACCCGGTACGACGGTGGAAGCCACGGTCAGCGGTTTCGGCGCCGTATTCAGCGATGTCGATAGTGCGGCAGGCGCCGGCAGGACCGTGATTTCCTACTTCGCACCGGACGGCAGTCAGCTGGTCGCTGCTTCAGCCCCGGCGCTGAACGGCGGACTCTCGTTTATCGGTGTTTCGTTCAACGCTGGCGAGCGTATCGGACATGTCATCATCAGGTCCGGTAGCCATGCACTCGCCGCTGCCAATACCGATGGCGTCAGCGGCGTCGAGGTCGTTGCCATGGACGATTTTATCTACGGCGAACCGCAACCGCTGAGCGGATGTCTGTTCCAGGACGAATTCGAATGCGACGTGCCTTGATCGCATAGCCACCAAGCGCCCGGCATGGAGTCCTATGTCGGGTGCAGTGCCTTCACGTTGGGATGCGGCAATCCACCATACCGCAATCGGGTGACGACTCGACCCTTCCGGTGTAGTTTCGCGGCCTCAACGGACTGCCGGATACTCGATGAACAAGGCGAACAAACTGCGCTGGTTGATGAACTGGTGGCCACCTTTTATTGGTGCCGGCATCAAGGTGGAAACTTTTACTGCGGACTTTCGCCGTGTGCGCGTGCGCCTGAAAGCCGGACCGCTGCGCCGCAATTATGTCGGCACGCATTTCGGCGGTTCTCTGTTCGCGATGACCGATCCGTACTGGATGATCATGATCATGGAGAACCTGGGCCGCGAGTACCTGGTCTGGGACAAGGCCGGCGAGATCGAATTCGTACGCGCAGTGCAGGAGCCCGTGTGGTGCGAATTCCGCCTCGATGATGCGCTGCTCGACGAATTCCGCAGTGCCGCCGCAGGCGGCGAGAAATATCTGCGCTGGATGCCGGTAGATGTGTGCACCGGCAAAGGTGAAGTGGTGGCGCGTGTGCGCAAGCAGATTTACGTGCGGCTGAAAAATCGTAATCGCCCTGAGTAGAAAAGGTCGCCAGGGCCTCACTAAATGCGCGCATGTCGCGTGCCATCCCAACAATTCGAATCGTTGAAGCGGCAAGCCACGGGCTGGCCCAACAGATCCCCGCCACTCAGCGCCGCACCCGCGCAACCGTTTCCTCATATGGCTGCACCAGCACGAACCCTTCGCCACGAAACGCCATCTGCATGCCTTCGCGGCTGCCACGGCCGAAGAAACTGCCCAGCGTGAGTGCCGTCTTGAAATCGGGCTGCAACGAACCCGACCAGGCCACGGTGGCCTGAGGATCGGTGAATACGGTGCCAGTCTGCGGCGTCACCCGCAGTGCCATTGGCACACCGTGTGTACACAGCGCCAGCCGCCCGCGTCCGGAAAGCCGCAGATTGAACAGTCCGCCGGCCAATACGCCCGCCACCTTGCGCAGCATATGGATGTCCCATTTGAGTCCATCCTCGAACGCGAGCAGGTCGCTGCCATTGACGTACAACGATTCGTCCTCGAGTTTCAGCACCGTGATGCGCTTGGCCTTGTCGGCGAGATACACACGCCCCCTGCCCTGCACACGCATCAGCTTGGCGCCTTCGCCGGTAAAGAACTCCTTGAGGAAGCGGCCGGTGCCGTGCTCCAGCATGCCTTCACGGCGGAAGTTCATATCGCCACGGTAGGCGATCATCGAACCCGCTTTCGTCCATAGGCCGTTCTGCATCAGCTTCACTTCAAGGATGCGTTCGTTTTCCAGCTCCCATTTATCCTGACCCAGGTCCTTCTGCTCATGAGCGGTCACGAAATCGCTGAGTTTCTGTTCCATCACGTTCTCCGGATAGTGGGATGATGCGGATTCAGCGCCCTGCGCGCGCCATGACGATTTTCTCCGCGAGCTCAAGCACGCGATCTGCCGGCAGTGAAGCATCGATCACCGGCACCGTCGGCGGCGGCCGCTGGAAACCAGCGAGGATGGAATCGACCATCTCTGGTACGCGGTCTTCTGCGGGATGGGCACTGCCTGAATCGATATCGGCCTGGATGCGTGCCTTGGCAAGCTCGGCGGAAACATCGAGCCAGATCGGGACAAAGCCCATGCCGTACTTGGCCACCAGTTCGGACAGCTTGGTCAGATCGCTGGTCTTGGAAAAAGTCATCCCATCCACGACGGTGGACTCGCCCAGGGCCGCGTTGACCTCGACTGCCAAAAACGTTGCATGCACCGACGCACGTTTTTCCGGCTGGCTGTAGGCGCATTCCGGAAACAATGCGCGCCGAATCTCGTCGCGATTGACGATACGCACCTGCAGGCGCCGCCGCAGATGTTCGGCGACCCTGGTCTTGCCGGCGCCCGGCAGGCCGATCAGCGCCACCACCACCGGGCGCTGCAGGCGCAGCCCGAAGGTACTGGTTACAAGCGGTTGCGATTCGAACGTGGCAGCCATGCATGTTCTGCTGTCGGATAACCGATAGCTTAGCGAAAAACCCGCGGCGCTCCGTCGCCATCCGCGCAGCCAGTGGGTCCGACCTGCGGTCGGACGCTTTTTCTCCGGAGCTGCAGCATGCCTTTGACGGCAAGCCGGATCCGATGACTCGACCTATCTGCAGCTGGCGCCGACCCGATGTCTGGTGCAACATGCACGTCCTGCCTCCCGGAACGACCATGCCCGCGCGCATCAACACTGCAAGACTGCAACGCTATTTCCTGACCGGCGTATTGACCATCCTGCCGATCTGGCTGACCTGGATTGTTTTCAGCTTCGTGCTGCAGGGCCTGACCTATTTGTCCGCGCCCTGGATCAACGGCGTGTTGGCGCCACTGGTCCAGTCGCAACCGGCGCTGTTCGGATGGATGCACAGACCGTTTGTGCAGTCGGCTATTGGTATCGTGATGACGCTGATCTTCATTCTCGCTACCGGCCTGTTCGCCACGCGCGTGGTCGGTCAGCGCATACTGAAATACTTCGAGGGCTGGCTGGCGCGCGTGCCATTGGCGCAAACCGTGTACGGCGGCGTCAAGCAACTGCTGGAAGCTATGCGCACCAAACCCGACGGTACGCAACGCGTGGTGCTGATCGATTTTCCGTCGCCGGAGATGAAAACTGTGGGCCTGGTAACTCGTGTGATGCGCGATGCCGATACCGGCGAGGAGCTGGCAGCAGTGTACGTGCCGACCACGCCGAATCCAACCTCGGGTTATCTGGAAATCGTACCGGTGTCCAAGCTCACGCCCACCGACTGGACCGTCGACCAGGCCATGGCCTTCATCATCTCCGGGGGCGCCAAGGCGCCCGAATCGATTCGCTTCCATCGTCGCGAGGACCTGCCGAAATGAATCATCTGTTTACGCGCGGCCAGGTGTTGTTCCTGGTGTTGACCAGCGTCTTCATCACCAATGTGCTCATTGCCGAATTCGTCGGCGTGAAAATCTTTGCACTGGAACCGACGCTGGGCATCGACGCGTTCAATTGGAACCTGTTCGGGCAGAGCGGTTCACTGAGTTTCACAGCCGGCGTAATGCTGTGGCCGGTGGTGTTCGTGATGACCGACATCATCAACGAGTACTACGGCCCGCGCGGCGTACGTTTCATATCCTGGCTGGCAGTCGGTCTGATCATCTACGCGTTCGCCTTTGCCTATCTCGCGATCTGGCTGGTGCCGGCAGGATGGTGGGTCACGGTCATGGCCGATGCCGGCGTGCCGGACATGCAGGCAGCCTTTGCCGCGGTCTTCGGCCAGGCGCTGTGGACGATTGCAGGCTCGGTCGTGGCCTTCCTCGTGGCGCAGTTGATCGACGTCAGCGTTTTCCATCGGATTCGAAAACGCACTGGTCCACGCTGGCTGGGCGTACGCGCCACTGGCTCGACGCTGATCTCGCAGTTCATCGACAGCTATGTCGTGCTTTACATCGCCTTCGTACTCGGGCCGCAGAACTGGCCGGTATCGCTGTTCCTGGCTGTTGGCACCGTCAACTACTGCTACAAGGCATTGGTGGCGGTTGCGGCCACACCAGTGCTGTATCTGGTGCATCGCGGTGTCGATTCCTGGCTGGGCCATGAGGAAGCAGAACGCCTGCGCGCGCATGCCGCCGAATCATAGCGGCCGCCTTTGCCCGAACTGCGTATGACAGGATTGACGCTCCTGAATCACACCGCGTAGCCGCCCGTTGCGCTTTCGCCAACTAGCGAGGATGCTCAACGGTGCAAGTCAGGTTTTGCATGAGCTGCACACTGACGTGGTTTCGCAGAACTGCTGTTATCGATTTCGAAGCAGTCGTTCCCGCCATTCAACACTCAGCGAGGCAGCAATATGACTGGCACCCCGATTCGCAAACATGAGCTGACCGCGCTTGAGAGCTTGGGACGCGGCCAGGCCGGTTCTTCGATAGAAGAACCGACACTGCAACGCTTGCTCGGCATGGGCCTGATTGAACAGACGCGTCTGGGCTGGCGGCTTACCAAGCGTGGCACGATCGATTTGCAGCGACGCAAATCGCTGTCGCGTCCATCGCACTGAACTGGTTGCGAATTGCGGCGGGAAGCGTCTGCAGCAATGGCTCAGGGCCCTTTCTTGGCCACATGAGCCATTGCCAAAGGTATGCAGGCGATCATTACCTCGGCAATCAGTTTGGCGAACACAAAGCCGATCGCCCATCCGGAAACGCCGCTGGAAATCAACAGGCTGACCAGGGCAAAACTGCTCGCGGCAATGATCATCATCGCGATGCCGGCGAACAGTGACTCAGCAGGCGCAACACGCGCCCGACGCAGCGCATACTCGAGTCCTTTGAAGCCGCCAATCACAAAAGCAAAAAACGGCATGGCAAAGGGAATGCCGCCTAACAGCAGTGTCAGATAACGCGCCATGGCGTCGTGACTGACATGGGACACGAATGGCCCACCACTGCGGTGATAATGCAGCATGTCGCCACCGGCATGCAGGAGCGCCAACACGAGAGTCGCCAGCAATGACCAATGCAGGCCCGACGCAATCCAGGCATCGGCGCCTCTAAACAGAGAGATCAGATCCGGATAGCCTTGCAATATCGCCAACGTCAGCCCATAGGCGCAGCCTATCCAGATCAGCACGAAGGCGATCAGCGGGCCTTTCTCACGCCAGGGTTTGGGCTTCTCCGACCAATCTCGTTCCGGCACCATGCGCTGCAGCGTCCATGCGACGGCGACCAACAGCAAAGTCTCCATCATCACCAGCACGATCAGGTGCGCGGCGCGCAGGCGTTCGCTGAGTAACAGCCAGAGCAGAACAGCATTGCTGGCCAGCACCAGTGCGATATTCATGGCCGCTACCACGGCGCCTTGCGCCGGAAAGCGTCGCAGGTAGAGCACTGCGTCCTCGCGCGTCAGCGTCGCATCGCGATCAGCCATTTGAACCCCGATACGCGCGCATGGCTTTGTCAAATCGGGTGATCGTCACGCCGACCAACGGCCGGTATAGATATCGCAACAGCCAGCCTGAAACCCAGCGTCCGCGTTCCTCCAACGCGACACGTGCACGTGGGTGTTCCATGAAGCGAAACGCCGCCGGACGATAGCCGCGGTCATCGAAACAGAATTCAATGCGGCTGAGGTGTTTCACGCTCTTGTAGCCATAGTGGGCAGGCGCGACCAAACGCAGCGGCGCACCATGTTCGATGGAAAGCGGCTGACCATTCAAAGTATCTGCCAACAATACATCGGCGCCGAGCAGGTCTTCGAGCAGCAGGCAGGATCGATAGCCATCCTGCGCGCGCAATACAACGAAACCCGAACCGTTCCGCGGCGCTGCCCTCGGCACGATGATGCGCTCATAAAAATCCCGGAAGCGGACACCGGACCAGCGCAGCGACAGATGACTCCAGGTAGTGACGCAATGAAAATCGCTGAGCTGCTCGACGCGCGGCAATTCAGCCAATGCATTCTCGATCTCGATTTCATTCGCGACCGCGCCGACGATGCGCAGCGACGTCGCGGCGGGTTGCCCGGGAAACCGGTCAGCGAACTGGCTCAATCCGAAACGCGGAAACTGCGCAATTTCCCGTTGCCCAGCCGGAAGTGCGTCCGGTGAATTCATCGCGTCGAATCAGGCCGGGCGCAGCTGCTCGGCGAGAGATCGCGTCTTATCGGTAATGGTGTTACCGGTATGCAGCGTCGACTTGCGTTCGATCAGCATCACATGGCATTCCTCGTCGGCGACTGGATTGTGCCGCACACCTTTTGGCACGACATACATCTCGCCCTGGTTGAGTACGACGGTGCCCTGCTCCATTTCGATGCGCAGCTGTCCCTTCAGAACAAGAAACAGCTCATCCTCATCGTCATGGCTATGCCAGTCGAACTTACCCTTGACCTTGGCAACCTTGATATAAGCGTCATCGACCTCCGCAACCACGCGCGGCGACCAAAATTCGGTGAGCGACGCTACGACTTCCTGGGGCGAAACGACACGCAACATGTGATGGTCTCCGCTCTGGATACGGCTCATTGCCACGGGCGGCATTCTGGCGCCACCTGACAGCGGACGGCAAGGTGCTCGCGTTAGCACGGGACGAAATCATGCGGAAGTCATTTCAGGGTTTCACTGCTCGAAATTGACGCATGTCAATTCGCCGCACCAAGCGGTAGTGTCTCAGTTTGAAACGCCGGCGATGAAACCCTTCTCCCGCCTGCGGGAGAAGGTGGCCCGTAGGGCCGGATGAGGGAAACGTTCGACGGTGTTGGGGGTTGTCGGGTTGCTGTTCGCGAACACCGTGCGCGGTCGCTGCTTTCCCTCACCTTAATCCTCTCCCGCGTCGGGAGAGGAGATCATGCGCACCGCAGCGGATAGGAAGCCCGGTAGATTTCAAACTGAGATACTGCCAGGAACTCTCAGCCCGACATCGGTGGCAATTTGAGCACCGCACCGACCCAGACGTTATCGGACTGCAGCTTGTTGGTTTCGCGCAGCGCCGTGACGCTGACGCCATGCCGTGCGGCGATCGCCGAGAGCGATTCGCCGCGAGCGACAATGTGATGCGAAGCGCGCTGCGGATTGGCGGCGAACCAGGTGCCCTGAGGTGGCGAAGTGGCGAAGTATTCACGGATGCCTTCGGTCACCGCGAAGGCAAGCTTGGCACGATGCGCGGGATCGTTAAGCCGCTTCTCTTCCGTGGGGTTGCTGATGAAGGCAGTCTCGACCAGCAACGACGGCACATCGGGCGAGCGCAGCACCACGAAATTGGCGCGCTGCAGATCGCGCTTGTGCAGATTGCCGATGCGCGCCAGACCGCGCAGCACATTGGACGCAACGATCTCGCTGGCTTCCATAGTGGCGCCCTGCGAAAGATCGAGCAGCACCGCTGCAAGCATGGAGTCTTTGTCGTCGATCGAAACACCGCCGACCAGATCGGCCTGATTTTCCTGACGCGCCAGCATGCGCGCTGCCTCGCTGGAAGCGCCGCGCTGCGACAGCACGAACACCGAAGAGCCGCGCGCCGCCTTGTTGGTGAACGCATCCGCATGGATCGAGACAAACAGATCGGCCTTGGCCTCGCGCGCCAACGCATAGCGGCGTTCCAGTGGAATGAAGAAATCGCGATCGCGGATCAACACCGCGCTCATGCCGGGATCGGCATTGATTTCTTCCGCCAGTGATTTGGCTACCGAAAGCGTGATGTCTTTCTCGCGCGACCCGGCTGCACCGAGCGCGCCAGGATCTTCGCCACCGTGACCGGCATCGATCGCGACAACGACCTTGCGCTGACCACTGGGGCGCAACTGTGCTTCAGTCTTGACGACTACCGGTTTGCTTTCACGCTCGAACAGATCGATAACCAGACGATGCCCGTGCTGCTCATTGGGCGGCAGCAAAAACGTCTTGGGCTGTACGCCACGATCCAGGTCGAGCACCAGACGCAGCAACTTGCCTTGCTTGCCGGAGCGAATTCCGCGCACTGCACCTTTGCTTCCCGGAACATCCAGACCCGCTGCCGTCGACGCCGGGACATCGAGCACAACGCGATGCGGGCTTTCGAGAACGAAGAGTTTGTAGTCGATGGCAGACGAGACGTCGAAGACGACCCGGGTGTGGTCGTCAGCTTCCCAGAGCCTCACGGAACGAAATTCGGCTGCGGACAGGCCCGATACTCCCGAAAAAGCGAGCAACACGGCCAGACTTTTGCGGAAGCCATTCGACATGCGCTGTATTCAAGCGCCAGATTACAAAAAAATCAACACTTTTCCTTCAAAATCCGCTACCTGCGCATAGTTTCTCGGATCAACATGACAAAACGCCTGGATCGCGTTCAATCGAAAGCAGTTGGGCCGGAGTGTCCCAGTGCAGACAAGACCCGACGTCCGCGCTCGGAATGCGCCTGAATCGAGCCTCCACGCCCACTGGGGCGGTGCGTCAATGTGATCGCCAGATCGGGCTGGGGCAGAACCGGTGCGCCTTTTTCCGGCCACTCCACCAGAACCAGGGCATCCGCAGACAGGAGTTCGTCCAGCCCCAGCACATCCAATTCGGCGGGATCTTCGATCCGATACAGATCCAGGTGATGCAGCACCTTCGTCGGTAATGCATACGACTCGACCAGCGTGTAAGTCGGGCTCTTGACGCGGGTATCAGGCAGCACGGCATTGATCAACGCGCGTACCAGCGTGGTCTTGCCAGCACCGAGATCGCCAGACAATCCGACCAACAGCGGCGGAAGGAGTACCCGCGCCAATTCGCCGCCGAGTTTTTGCGTGGCGATTTCATCGGGCAGGTCGATCGTAATCTTCACGGGTTGACGACCTGAGCAAGCCCGGCGATTACATCACTGGCGATCAGTCCACGTTCGCCGCGCCCACGCGTCGCTTGATCGGCAGCAGTGGCGTGCACCCAGACACCAGCGCGCGCTGCATCGAAGGCGGATAAACCTTGCGCGAGCAATGCCGCAATGATGCCGGCAAGCACATCGCCCATGCCGGCACTGGCCATGCCCGGATTGCCTCGATCACAGACTTCGATGGTTGCCGCATCGCAGACCAGAGTGCCGGCGCCTTTCAGCACCGCGACAGCGGCGAAGCGCGACTGCAACGCCTGCACCGCGGCATAGCGATCCTGTTCAATATCGGCGACGCCGCACCCCAGCATCCGCGCGGCCTCACCGGGGTGCGGCGTGATAACGGCCGCATGCAAAATCAGCGGCGCCTGTAACGCGATCAGATTCAATGCATCGGCATCCAACACCAGCGGTTTGTTGGCGGCCACAGCCAACGCCAGCAACGCCCGCCCCCAGTTGCCCTGCCCCAGCCCAGGTCCGATCAACACGACGTCAGCACGATCCAGCAGCGGCTGCATCTCCGCCGAGCTTTCAACCGCACGCACCATCACTTCCGGGCAGCGCGCCAGGGATGCGGTCACGTGCGCTGCGCGTGTTGCCAGACTCACCCATCCCGCACCACTGCGCAGCGCCGCTTCCGCCGCCAGCAGGGGCGCCCCGCCCATGCCCAGGTCGCCGCCGATGACCAGCACGTGTCCGTGATCGCCCTTGTGCGCGACGCGTGCGCGCGGCGGCAAAAGTCGATTCATAAAACGCGCTTGCATCAGTACGGGGTTGTTGATGACGCCATCCTGCAACCCGGCGCCGAGGGTTTCCAGTTTGAGATCGCCGGTGAGGCCGCGCGCACGCCCGGTGAACAACCCACGTTTCCAGGCCACCAGCGATACCGTCATGCGCGCACGCACTGCGACGCCTGGTGTTGCTCCCGTGTCGGCATTCAATCCCGAAGGCACATCCACCGACAACACCGGCGCAGTCTGCTGGTTGATCCATTCGATCGCGGCCGCAGCAGCCGTCGAAGGTGGCTTGGTCAGGCCAATGCCGAACAGCGCGTCGATGATCAGATCGAACGGCTCATTGCCGGCGAGCGGCTGCGGCATCTCGACACCACCCGCTGCGAGAAAAGCCGCACGCGCTGCGCGCGCCTCCACTGGACCTTCCGACGCCCCGGTTCGAACAACGCGGACATCGAAACCCGCAGCACGCGCCAATCTCGCGATGACGTAGCCATCACCCCCATTGTTGCCACTGCCACAGATCACACACCAGCGACGCGCTTCGGGCCAGTTGGCTCGGGCGCGATGGAATACCGCGCGACCCGCCTCTTCCATCAATACTTGAGTATCGATGCCGCGCCTTCGCAACAGCATGCTTTCGAGCGCGCGCACCGATTCCGCGGTGTGCAAAACGGGGGCTGTATTTTCGGAAGGTTGAATGTTCACTGCGGGATTATACTGATCGGCAGTGACTACTCTGCCTGATCTCAAAATACCGGCCATCGACTACCGGCAACTGCGTAGTGCTATCGACGAATGGTCGCTGGCGCTTGGCTTCCAGCAATGCGGCGTCAGCAACGCTCCGCTGACCGCGGATGAAGCGCATCTGATGAACTGGCTCGCCGCCGGCCGGCATGGCACGATGGACTATATGCAGCGCCACGGCACGCGGCGCACCAGGCCGCAGGAACTGCAGCCCGGGACCCTCAGCATCATTTCGGTACGCATGGATTACATGGCGCCGGACATCGCCGGCATGCAGGCAACGCTCGACGATCCCACACTCGGTTATGTTTCGCGCTATGCCCTGGGCCGCGACTATCACAAGCTGATGCGTGCGCGTCTGCAGAAGCTCGCCGATCGCATCAGCGAGGCTATCGGTCCGTTCGGCTACCGCGCCTTCACTGATAGCGCGCCGGTGATGGAGAAGGCGTTGGCGCGTAACGCCGGGCTGGGCTGGATCGGCAAGCACACCAACCTGATCGACACCCGCAATGGCTCGTGGTTCTTCATCGGTGAGCTGTACACCGACCTGCCGCTACCGGTGGACGAAGCCGAGACCGGCAACTACTGCGGCACCTGCACGCGCTGCATCGACATCTGCCCGACCCAGGCCATCGTGGCGCCCTATCAGGTCGACGCGCGTCGCTGCATTTCCTATCTGACCATCGAGCTCGATGGGCCGATACCCGAAGCACTGCGGCCGCTGATGGGCAACCGCATTTATGGCTGCGACGATTGCCAGATGGTCTGCCCCTGGAACAAGTTCGCCAAGCTTTCGGCCGAGCCGGATTTTCGTGCGCGCCATGCGCTGGATGCGGCGGCGCTCACTGATCTGTTCGCCTGGAGTGAAACGGAATTTCTGCAACGCACCGAAGGCTCGGCCATCCGCCGCATCGGCTACGAACGCTGGCTGCGCAATATCGCGGTGGCCCTGGGCAACGCGCCGCACAACGCCATGCTGGTCGGCGCGCTGCAAGCCCGCGCCCGTCACGAATCTAGCGTAGTGCGCGAGCACGTTGCCTGGGCACTGACGCAACAACAGATCAAAGCCGGGAACGAATCTCGGTAATCAGACTGAGCGTTGCGGCATCGCCATCGCTTGGCATCTCGCCAGCGACGAGGACAGTTTCCAGCGCATTCGCCATCTTCTTGCCAAGCTCTACACCCCACTGGTCGAAGGCATTGATGCCCCAGAGCCGCGACTGTGCGAATACTTTATGCTCATACAGCGCGATCAATGCCCCCAACGATCGTGGTGTCAGTGCATCGAGCAGATAGACCGTGTTGGGTCTATTGCCGGGGTGATGACGATGCGGATCCGCACCTTCCTGCCAGGGTGTACCACGGGCCAGCGCCGCGCTCTGCGCCAGCAGATTGGCGAGCAAGGCATGATGATGTGCATCGTGCGGATGATCCGGACGCACGATACCGATGAAATCGACCGGCACGACTTCGGTGCCCTGATGCAGGGCCTGGAAGAACGCGTGCTGCACATCGGTACCCACACCACCCCAGATCACCGGCACCGTGGCGCCGCTCACTGGCGTGCCATCCAGGCGCACCGACTTGCCGTTGCTCTCCATCTCCAACTGCTGCAGATAATGCGGCAGCTCGCGCAGCCTGGGATCGTAGGGCACGACGCAGAGACTGGAGTAACCCAAGACCGTGCGATTCCAATAGCCGACCAATGCAGCCAGCAGCGGAAGATTCTGCTCGATGGGTGCACTGTGGAAATGCTCGTCCATCTCGTTGCCGCCGGCGAGGAATTCGTC
>JANMUE010000513.1:0-1116 GCA_031391205.1 Lysobacterales bacterium
CAATGGGTTGTGGCCGATGCAGGCGAATGGCGGTCTAGACGAAACGACATGGCAGGATGAACGCACAGCGTTGTTGGCGTGCCTGCCTAAACTGCGCGCCCAAGTGATATTGGTGAGTAACGAAGTGGGCATGAGCATCGTACCTGACAACGCGGTGGCGCGCCGTTTTCGCGACGAGCAAGGCTGGCTGAACCAGCATGTTGCCGCGCTGTGTGAGCGTGTCACCTTGGTTGCCGCGGGCTTACCGCTGACATTGAAGGCCACGTAGGGGCGGCTCGAGAGCCGCCCTCCTGCAATGCCCAACAAAGAGGGCGGCCGGTCTAATGTTCCGACAAGACCGGCATGACCTACATCCGTGTAGGCCCGTTCGCGAACCGCCCCTACGGGAGCCAGTGCAACACCGGCAGCACGCTCCATAGCAACAAGGCCGATTCGGTAATTTCAATGCCCGCACCCAGGCAATCGCCGCTCATGCCGCCCACTTTGCTGCGTAAGAACCATGCCCACGCCAGTAAACAAAACGGTGCGATCAACAAGGTAGGCACGAAATAAAAGGTAAGTGCTACCAGCAGCAGCGCATTGAGTATCAATAGTGTCTTGTCGATCTGCCAGGTAAAGCTCTCGGTGCTGCTGCCGGGCAGGGTGGGCAAGAACGCTGACCAAGCGATAGCGCCGAAGCGTGCCCAGGCGCAAATCAATGGCAGCGTGGCGAGTGTGAGTGTGAGTGTGGCGTGATTCAGTGCGACGCGCAGTAACACCAGTTTGCATAGGCACTGCATGATCAACGCGATCACGCCAAAACTGCCCACGTGTGGATCGCGCATCACCTGTAGTAGACGAGCCGGATCGCGATGTGCCGCACCCAGTCCATCGACTAAATCGGCCAAGCCATCCAGATGTAGCGCGCCGGTAACCCATACCCACATCAACAGCGCCAACAGTGCGCCCAGCCAACTATCCAGCTTGCCACCCAGTAACGCGAAGGCGGTGACGAGCAAGCCCACCAGTACGCCCACCCAGGGAAACCACGGCGCACAATGCGTTAGTTCGCGCTGCTCAAAGTTGCGTAACTGCGGCGTGGGTAGTCGCGTGAGAAATTGGATGGCAAGGATCAGG
>JANMUE010000527.1:0-20556 GCA_031391205.1 Lysobacterales bacterium
GGGAGCGGCGTCCCGCCGCGATGCTGTTGCTTTGCTGTCCGGAGACAGAGCAAAAGCATCGCGGCGGGACGCCGCTCCCACGCGCAGGTCTCAACTCAACCGATCGACCGCGTAATGCACCAGATCGCGCAGTGGCTCTGCTTGTTCATCAAAACCAGCGAGCAGCTTGATCGATTGCGCGCGCAGCGATTCTGCCAGGGCGCGTGACGCTTCCATGCCCAGGATCGACGGATAGGTGGGTTTGTCCAGCGCGATATCGGCGCCCTGGCGTTTGCCTATGACCTCGGTGTCGCCTTCGATATCGAGGATGTCGTCGCGGATCTGGAATGCGAGGCCGATATGAGCACCGACCTGATCCATCAGCCCGAGTTGAGTCGCATTCGCCTTGCCGCTGGCCAGCGCTCCGAGCACGACGGCGGCGCGGATCAGTGCGCCGGTCTTGTAGGCATGCATGCGTTCAAGCTCGGCTACCGATAGCTTCTTGCCGACGCCATCGAGATCGAAGGCCTGACCACCGGCCATGCCATGTGCGCCACAGGCGGCAGCCAGCGTGCGCAACATGTTCAGCCGGGTGTCCGCTCCGGCGCACGTGCCGTTGTCGTTGGCCAGCACTTCGAAGGCCAGCGCCTGCAGCGCATCGCCGGCAAGAATCGCAGTCGCCTCGCCAAACGCGATATGGCTGGTGGGTTTGCCGCGGCGCAGATCGTCGTTGTCCATTGCCGGCAGGTCATCGTGGATCAGCGAATAGGCGTGAATGATTTCCAGCGCCGCAGCACTGGCATCAGCTTGCGCCGCGTTGCCGCCAAAGCATTCGCAGGCCGCATAGGCGAGCAGCGGCCGCAGCCGCTTGCCGCCGCCCAACACGCTGTAGCGCATGGCTTCGTGCAGGCGTGCCGGGGGTTGCGGGGCAGGGGGCAGGGCGCGATCCAACACACTCTCGACCCGCGCTGCCCAGTCCAGCAGCTTGGGGGTCAACTCAGGGCGTATCGGGATCAAAGGGAACCGCGCTGTTCGGGTCATTCGGGTCCATCAACAGGCGCACACGCAGCTCGGCCTGTTCCAATGCGCCCTGGCAATTGCGATACAGCGACACGCCGCGCTCGAATGCCTGCAGCGATTCGTCCAGGCTCATATCGCCTTTTTCCATCCGACCGACGAGCTGTTCCAACTCGTCCAGCGAACGCTCGAAATCGGCCACATTGGCCGAGGGCGTTGCGGGTTCGGGGTGGGGTGCGGACATGATGCGCAAGTTAGCCGGAACCGGGCAGCGCTGCAAGGCGTGCGGCGCTGGTCCAGCGTGAGCAAATGTATCTGTGGGTCCGACCTGTGGTCGGACGCTTCTTGCCGAATCGATCACTCTGACGGCATGGTCGCCGATATCCATCACCCCGCGCGATCACTCGCCTGCGCCTCGTCGTGCGGCCGTTTTTAGCCCTTGGACATCCGCTTCAACCGCCTACGCTGTGCCAGGCCTCGCGTTCGCTGCGCGCACCAACAGCCCACATCAAAAGTTTGCGATCAGGAACGATTTCAAACGGGCGCACTTCGCGTCGATACGCGCGCATCATCGACAGCAGATCCCGCCAGCCCGAGGCGGGCACGCAGGTGCGGGATCAGTGTGGGGTCGTGGCTGTAGGCGGGGTTGCGTTCGAATAGTTGAACCAGCGCCTCAACCATTTCGCGGCCATCGGCGTCGCGTATTGCCTCCAGTGGTGTGCGCCCATCGAGCGCGGGCAGAGATTGCTCGGGCCAGGTGTCGATGTGCTGGGCCATGAATGCGGCCATGTGCGCCTGGGTCTCGGGCGCTTGCATCGGGTCAGGCGCGGAGAATGCGGTAGGCAGCGCGCTGTTGTTGGCGATGCGTGTCACGCCCACATCATCGATTGGCAGTGCGGTCGTGTGGCGGTATCGTGCCGCATCTCCCAAGGTCTGCTCGATCAGTCTTTTGCCCTCGTCTGCGCGCCGGTCGGAATTCACTTCCAGGGTGAGACATTGCCGGTCGATCTCGATATGGCCGAGTATGGTGTTGTCCCAGCCAGCATGCACAGCATTGCCGTGGCGGCTCCAGGTGAACCGCACGCGTTGCAGTGCACCGCTGGCGTCATGTTCGGCACGTTCGCGTAATTCGGACTCCGACTGCGTAACTTCAAGGTGCTTCAGCCGCTCGAAGGTGAGTGCGGGCGAGACTATGTCGAACTGCAATCGCTGCAGCGCCAGTGGGTCGCCATCGGTGTTTTGCAGCATGGGCGGACGCGGATTGAGCACTTCATCGGCCATGCGCAGATAGCACTCGCGCAGAATGTCTTCCCGGTCTTCGATATCTATGGCGCGGGATTCGGAACCGAGGCCTTTCTGCAGTTCGCGCCGCAACTGAATCAGTTCGATTTTGCGCTGTGGCGGAATGACGACGCTGCTGCATGCCTCCAACATGCAGATACCCTGCACCTCGACGACCTGCGCGTAAAGCACATCGCCCCTGTCCAGTGAATGCGACGCCGAGCTTTCCATCACCGAATGCGTGGCCCCTGTGAACACGTCGCGCAGCCGCATGCCCTGTCCTGGATCGCAATCCAGCACCTCATGAAAACTCATTGGCGCATTCAGGCAGGCTTCCAGATAGGTGCGCTGCAGAGTATCCAGGCTGCGCCCTTTGCGCGTCAGATAGGTTCGTGTCGGTGTCAGGCCGTGCAATGCCGCATCGGTGATATCGGTTTCTCCCGCATCCCGCGCCCAGCGGTGGTACATCCACGGAAGGAAAACCGGGATGTACGGCGACGCGAAGTCGAATGAACCATAGGCCGCATTCCAAAGCGTGAACTCGCCCCAGGCCTCGTCTACTGCCTCATCGCCATAGGTGCGCAGCACGAACGCAAGCATCTGCTCCGGAAAACCCTCCAACACCCTGCGCATACGCCGCCACAGCAGCACCTCCGGCGCCAGCACCTCTGCCGACGCAGCCGCCAGACAGCAATGCTTGTACTTTCTTCCGCTGTTGCAGGGGCAGGGATCGTTGCGGCCTGGAGGCATGGGTGTCCTTGGGAGCGATGGAGACGAGATGCGGTGGGATTGAGCGGGCTAAGATGTGTATGAGGCGACGCTTTGAATTCGGCGGCATTCCAACTAATCAGGTGACCGTATGTCACGCCACAATTCGCCGTAGGCCATCTCTGAACTTGCAAAAGCTCGGCGATGCATTTTGCTCAACATTCATTCGAGGGCCAATCTCCCGAGCCCATTCATGCTTGATGTCTCCAGGCAGCGGTCCTCCTCCTGATTTGATAGCCAGAGCTCCGCCCGGATAGACCACGTCGGCCAACCACTCCCATGTGTCACATATTGAGTCCTGTTGATATCGCGTCAAGGGTTCCCTCTTGGCCTTCGGATACGCGGCCAAGAGTGCCGCCCTATCGCCCAGATACCACGCCTCTATTTCTTCGATCGCCAATCGGAATATGGTTGCCGGTGCTGGTCGACATTGTTGAAGCAACGCCTGCAATTCCTTAAGGAATTGACCACAGTCGCGCCGGTCGCTGTCCAGAACCACCACCACAGCATCAATGCCAGGAGTCCTTCCATAGCCAGTCAGCAATCGTGGCAATTGATTCAGTAGCGCTCGTTTTGCTGGGTCTGCTTTGGTCGAAAGTCCTGAAGGCAAGCGCCCGACTCCTTTGTAGGCGTGTGTTCGCCAGGTGTGCGGTGCGGCGTAATCCCCAATCAGCTGCGGTAGCAGCAATTCGATCAGCCTTGTCCCCGAACTATCCTCCACCAGCACTTCAATGTGCATGCTTACCTCGTGTCCAGGTAGTCGCTGTACCAGAGGCCACCGAGCGGTAAGCCTTCGTCGACCAGGTTTTTCACCAACACTAAATCGGACACGCGGCGTATCGTGGAAAAGCCGTCGACTCCCTTCTCCAGAATCCAAACTTCATTTGGCGAAAGTGCGTCCACGAAATAGGGCTGGTGCGTGGTCACGAAGATCTGCGGTGCGCCTTTCTTGCCCGTGGCATGGCTTCGCAATTCGCTGGCGAGGGAGTCGAGCAAACGGTGGTAGAGGCCATTTTCGGGCTCCTCGATGCAGATGAAAGGCGGTGGATCCGGGTCTTCCATCAGCAATAGGTAGGCGAATACTTTCAGCGTGCCGTCGGACATCTGGCCCGCGTAGAATGGATCGGCGAATGCCCCGTCGTTGAATTGAAGCAGCACGCGTTTATCCAGCGTCTCAACCGTCTTGATGCTCCTGATCCCAGGGATCTTGCTGGCAATGCGATCGAGGATCGATTGAAATCGGCTTTGGTGCTCGCGTTCCATGTACTGCACTACGTTTCCGATGTTGTCGCCATGGATATTCAGGTGCCGCTGCGCTCCGGCAGATGGAATGGAGCGCGCAGCATCGGGATGAAAATACGACAGATACCATCCCTTCAAAAAATCGCGAAAACGCTTGATTCGCGGGTGTTCCTTCAGTGTGCCAAGCGTCGCAATACCGAGCTGCCTAAGGTCCGTGAGTTCAACATCCATCTTGGTATTGGGTTCCTCGTCGCCCTCACCCTCAATGGCAGTGTCCCCAGCCCACGCCATCCCTATTCCCTGGGTCAAACGCAGAAAAGGGTAGGGACGGCCAAATCGTTGTCCTTTTCGGCGTTGCCCCAGGAACTCCGATTGCACGTATGGCCGACCTGAATTGTCAATGTCGATAGCCAACTCATAGGTGATCGGGCGTTCGCCTTTGGCTTCGCGATAATAGATTTCAAACTTCATCGATTGATTCGTGCCGAGCGAGCGTATGCGCTCGAACCCCCCGCGCTGCTTGGCATCACAGGCGGTCTCGACATCCGTAGACAGGCAATCGGCGACGAACCCAAAGGCATCGAACAAGGTGCTCTTGCCGGTCCCGTTCTTTCCGATCACCACCGTGAATGGCGTCAACTCCTTTCCCTGCTGGTCGGTCGACAGCTTGCCCAGCGTCACGTCGCGCAAAGCGCGGTAGTTCTGTACTCGGAAGCCTTCGATCAACGCCATGGTGTGTTCCTCGCGATCTCGATATTGTCGTTCATTGCACTACCTTGAACACCTTCATCACCTCGTCCCCAAGGTGATTGATCACCTTGACCGCCATGCGTGCGTTCCTGGATTTGTCGAAGGCGCGCGGGGGTCGTATTGCTGACCCTGCGCCGAAAGGCGCTTGCCCTCATCGAAGACCATTTCCCCTTTCTTGCGCTTTCTTGCGCTTCCTGGGCTTGGGAATCAGCGTGATGAACTCGGCGCGGCGGCGGTGATTGATGATCAGCTGCGTTGGCTGCCCGTCGGCGTCCAGTTCCCAATGCCTGCGCGGATACCCGTAGGGTGAATTGAGGATCGGGTGATCAAAAAAGGGGTTGGACATACTCGACACCGATCGTCCCTGTTCGTGGCAGGGTTGATCTTAGCTATGCCTGCGGCGTGCGCATAGCCGAGACGCGAATCCGTGCTGAGAGAAAAATGAGGACTAGCGTGGATAAGCCAGGCAATCGTGAACACGTTCGCCGGTTTCTTTGTGATGGGCCGCCTTTGATCGGCTGATGCGCGCTGACTCAGGTGGGAAGCACACGTGCCTTGCCGTGTTCATCCACGGCCACCATGATGAAACTGCCCTGGGTGGCCAGTTCGCGCTGGCTGCCCTGGGTACGCCACAGGGCCACATCGACGGTGATCGAGCTGCGGCTGCAGCGGCGGATGCTGGCGTCGATATCGACTACGTCGCCGAGCTTCACCGGGCGGCGGAACTCGACCCGTTCCGAGCACACGGTGACGACCACGCCGCCGGCATGGCGCACGGCGGCGAGATAGGCGGCCTTGTCCATCCATGCCAAGGCCTGGCCACCAAACAAGGTGCCCAGATGGTTGCAGTGGTTTGGGAATACGATTTCGCTGAGGCGGGTGGGGATCATGGTTAGTTTTGTGGGAGCGGCCTCCGGCCGCGAATGAGTTGCATCGCAGGTCGTTCGCGGCCGGAGGCCGCTCCCACAACAGCAGTTCGCCTCAAAACGTTTCGTCGAAGGCCACTTCGCCCGACATGCCCAGTTGATAACTGGCCACGCGCCGCTCGAAGAAATTGGTCAGCTCGGGCACGTCCTGCAGATCCATGAAAGTGAACGGATTGTGCGCGCGATACGCCGGGGCCATGCCGAGCGCGGCGAAGCGCTGGTCGGCGATGAATTCCAGATACTGGCGCATCGACTTCGAAGACAGCCCCATTACACCGCCGCTGAGCAGGTCTTCGGCGAACGCGGTCTCGCACTGGATGGCCTCTTCCATCATCTGGCGTACATCGTGTTCGAGCTCGACACTGAAGAGTTCCGGTTCCTCCCTGCGCACGGTGTCGATCACCGCGAAGGCGAAGCTCATATGCGCGCTCTCGTCGCGAAACACCCAGTTGGTGCCCGAGGCCAGGCCCGGCAGCAGGCCGCGCGAGCGCAGAAAAAACACGTAGGCGAAAGCCGCAAAGAAGAACAGCCCTTCGATGCAGCAGGCGAAGCAGATCAGATTCAGCAGGAACTGGCGGCGCTCGCCCTGTGTATTCAGGCGATCGAGCTTGTCGATCGAATCCATCCAGCGAAAACAGAAGTCGGCCTTGCGCGCGATCGAAGGCACGTTGTCGATCGCCGCGAACGCGGCGCGGCGGTCATTCGGATCGGGAATGTAGTTGTCCAGCAGTGTGAGATAGAACTGCACATGCAGCGCCTCTTCGTACAACTGCCGCGACAGATACATGCGCGCCTCGGGCGCATTGATGTGCCGGTACAGATTCAGCACCAGATTATTGGCGACGATGGAATCGCCGGTGGCGAAGAACGCTACCAAGCGCTGGATCAGATGCCGGTCGGCCGGGCTCATTTTGCGCGAGAGATCGTTCACGTCGATGGAAAAATCCACCTCATCCACGGTCCAGGTGTTCTTGATCGCAGCTTTGTACATCTCGAAGAAATCCGGATAGCGCATCGGCCGCAGCGTCAGATCGAAGCCCGGCGCCAGCAGTGCGCTGCCGGTGTCGATGAGAAAGGGTGCGGTCACTGGCAGGCCTCGCAGGATTCGGGATTTTCCAGCGAACACATCACCGCGGTCACCGCCTCATTCGGTGCCAGCGAAGCGATGGTGGCCTTGGCAATGCGGGTAGCCGGGCGCGAGCGCAGGTAGTACGTGGTCTTGATGCCGCGCTTCCAGGCGTACATGTACATCGAGCTCATCGCACCGACGTTGGGTGTGCCCATGAACAGATTCAGCGACTGGCTCTGGTCGATGAAGGCGCCGCGCTCGGCCGCCATGTCAATCAGGCTGCGCATCGGGATTTCCCAGGCGGTGCGATAGATCGTGCGGATCTGCTCGGGCAGTTCGCTCAGCGCCTGGATCGAACCGTCCGCCATCTTCAGCTGGTCACGCGTGCGCTGCGTCCATAGTCCCAGCGCCTTGAGTTCGGCCACCAGATAGCGGTTGATCTGCAGAAAATCGCCGGACAGGGTTTCGCGTTTGAACAGGTTCGACACCTGTGGCTCGATGCATTCATAGCAGCCGGCGATGGAAGCGATCGTCGCCGTCGGCGCGATCGCGATCAGCAGGCTGTTGCGTAGACCATGCTGGCGGATATCGGCGCGCAGCGCGTCCCAGCGGGTGGCGTCGCTGGGGGTTACACCCCAGGCATCGAACTGCAGTTCGCCCTGGGCGGAACGCGTTTCTCCAAACGCCGCATGTGGACCATGCTGACGCGCGAGCTCCACTGATGCGCTCAGTGCGGCGAAATAGATTTCCTCGCTGATGCGTGCGCTCAACGTGCGTGCCGCGCTGCTGTCGAAGGGTTCGCGCAGCAGAAAGAACACATCCTGCAGCCCCATGATGCCCAGGCCGACCGGACGCCAGCGCTGGTTCGAGGTCTGCGCGGTGTCGATCGGATAGAAATTCAGGTCGATGACGCGATCGAGACTGCGCACCGCGCTGCGTACATTGGCATGCAGCCTGGCAAAATCGAACTGGCCGAACAACTCCTGCTGCTGCGCGGAGTCAGGCGTATTCAAGGTCACATAGCGCGCCAGATTGATCGAGCCGAGATTGCACACCGCGGTCTCGCCGGAGCTGGTGACTTCGAGAATTTCGGTGCAGAGATTGCTCAAATGCACCATATTGCCGGGCAGTCCGGTCTGGTTGCTCTTGCGATTGCTGGCGTCCTTGAAGGTCATCCAGCCATTCCCGGTCTCGCCCAGCGTGCGCATCATGCGCGCATAAAGATCGCGGGCGCGCAGCTGCTTTGCGGCGAGGCCGGCGGACTCCGCAGCAATATATGCTGCATCGAAGTCGGCACCGAACAGGTCGTTCAATTCCGGTACGCGCTTGGGATCGAACAGCGACCACAGCGCATCGGCTTCTACGCGACGCATGAACTCATCCGGAATCCAGTGCGCGAGATTGATGTTGTGCGTGCGCCGCGCTTCATCGCCGGTGTTGTCGCGCAGCTCCAGGAATTCCTCGATGTCGGCGTGCCAGGTATCCAGATACACGCAGGCCGCTCCCTTGCGCTTGCCGCCCTGATTGACCGCGGCGACCGAGGAGTCCAGGGTCTTGAGCCAGGGCACGATGCCGTTGGACTGGCCATTGGTGCCCACGATCAACGAGCCGCGCGCACGCACCCGCGAAAAACTCACGCCGATGCCGCCGGCGAATTTGGACAGGCGCGCAATGTCCTTGTACTTGTCGTAGATCGCATCGAGAGAATCCGCCGGAGAGTCCAGCAGGAAACAGCTCGATAGCTGCTCGCGCTGGGTGCCGGCGTTGAACAGCGTTGGCGAACTCGGCAGGAATTCTAGCCCCGAATACAAGCCATACAGCTCCAGCGCATCGGCGACGTTTTCCGCCAGCGCGCAGGCGATGCGCATCCAGAACTGCTGCGGTGTCTCGACCACGTTGCGGGTGATCGGATGGCGCAGCAGATAACGATCGTAAAGTGTGCGCAGACCGAAATATTCGAACAGGTCGCTGCGCCTGGGATTGATAGCATCGTTAAGCTTGCGCGCATTGAGCTGCACGAACTCGCGCAGCCGCGCATTGATCAGACCCAGACCGAAACCCATCTCGATCGATTGGCTGAACGCATGGATGCCACCGCCTGCGACTTCCTTGTCGATCACCGTATGCAGCATGCGTGCAGCGAGCCGTGCGTATTCGGGATCCTCGGCGATCAATGCTGCTGCAGTCTGAATCGAGAGTTGATCCAGTTCGCGCGTGCTGGCGCCATCGTAGACGCCCTGTATCGTCTTGGTGGCAACGCGCACTGCGTCGACATGCGCCAGACCCTCGCAGTGGCGCGCAATGGCGCGCACGATCTTGTTGAGGTCGACTGGCTCCTGACGGCCGTCGCGCTTGATCACGCGCATCGACGTCTGCACGTCGTTGTCGGACGCTCCGGGCGTGGTGTTGAGCAGGGGTTCGAGCATGGCCTTCCTCCGAAACAGAAGTGGAAGACGCACGGAACACGCATGCACGTGCCACCGCTTTCGCCTCCCACGGGCGAAACAGTTGGCAGTGATCCCGATGAGCCAGCCAGAGAGGGCGCGAAGACGATCGCGATCCGCGCTGGCGTTCCTCCCGAGAGAACGCTGCCGCTACATGTGCCGGCCGATTCGCATCGGGCGACGCACGACATCTGGCAGGTCTTCGGACTCGTGGACTCGGGCGTCTCGCCCTCCTAATCCGGATCGCTTCCCAGCGCCGCCTCAACATCGCTACGCGATGACTGGCGCCAGTGCCTTTGATCCGTTTCGTTTCCACATACCGCTGCGGGGCAGTGCCGGATTCTCACCGGCTTCCCTTAACGTCTGGGCGTTACCCCAGACACCAGGTGCAGGACGCAGCATATAGCGTTCATGACGACCAGACAACACTAGATATTGTGATGTAGGGCGCAGGATGTGCAGGCGCACAAGCGCCGCCGCCGCCACATTTGAGGCGCGGTCGTGGAGTGCGGCAGCTTGCTGCGCTGTTCTTTGTCGCGCACGCATGACGGTGGACAGCGAGAACAGCGGCTGCAAGCTGCTGCACTCCATAGAAGGCCGCGTCGAATTTCAATCTGGACCAATACCCATGTTCCGGGGTGGTTTTCACGCTGTCCGAGCGACAAAGTGACGCCTGACAGGCCGAGCCGGAGCCGACGTGCACGTAATCCAGAAATGTCTTGAAGAAATGACGCCTTCATTGCCTCGCTTCTGCTGGTGGCTGGCCGCCTGCCTGGTTTGTGCTGCGTCACCGGCACCGGCGGCTACTTTCGTCGTCGCTACGACGGCCAACTCCGGCACCGGATCACTACGCACGGCGATCAACAGCGCCAATGCTACGGTCGGTGCCGATGTCATCGAGTTCGATATCGCAGGCGCAGGGCCGCATACGATCACCCCGCTCACCGCATTGCCGACGATCACCGACGCCGTTGTGATCGATGGCTACTCGCAGACCGATGCTGTGCCCAACAGCGCGCGCGAGGGCAGCAATGCGCGCATCCAGATCCGTATCGACGGCATCTCGCTCGCGGGTGCCGGCGTCGGTCTGACTGTCTGCCAGTCCGATGTCGAAATCCGTGGCTTGTCGATAACGCGATTTGGCAGCATCGGTATTTCCGTCGGTCTGCTCTCTTCCGGATGCGGCCTGCAGTTCGAAGGCGGCAGCGTGCATGGAAATTTCATCGGCATACTGCCCGATGGCAGCACAGCTGGCGGGAATGGCGTCGGCCTGCGTATCATCGGTGCCGCCGGCATCACCGTTGGCGGTCTGCTGGCAACGCAGCGCAACCTGATCTCGGGCAACACCGGCAATGGCATGGAAGTGCGCGACGACTTCGACGCAGCGCAGCCGGTCATCCTGATCCGCGGCAACTGGATAGGCACCGATGCCAGCGGGTTGCTGGATCGCGGCAACGGCGGCAACGGCATCAACCTTGGTATCGACGCTTCGCGCGTGTTCGTCGGCAATTCCGGAGCACCCAACCGCATTTCGTTCAACCAGCGCGGCATCCTGGTCAGCGCCAACTCGAACCAGTGCGAAATCTTCGCCAACGATATTTCCGACAACGACCTGCTCGGCATTGATCTGGGCGCCACCGGCATCAGCGGTGACGGAGTCACACCCAACGACATCGACGATGCCGATGGAGCTGGCGGTGCCGGCGGCAACGGACTGCAGAACTTCCCGGTGCTGAGCAGTGTCACGCGCACGACTACCGGGATTCATGTCGAAGGCGCGCTCGATCGTCCCGCCACCGCGGGCACGCAAGCGTTTCTCGTGCGCGTGTATGCGAATCCGGGCTGCGACGCCTCCGGTCACGGCGAGGGGAAACTCTTTCTTGGCCAGCAGGATCTCTTCTTCAGCGCGGCCAGCCCGGAAACTTTTGCCTTCGACGTCGATACCGATTTGTCGATACCCGTGGGCACCGTGATCAGCACAACGGCTACCGATGCGAACGACAACACTTCGGAGTTTTCCGCCTGCGCTGCGCTTGACGCCGATGCGACCACGTTTACTGTGACCAACACGGTGGACAGCGGTACCGGCTCGCTTCGCAAAGCTATCGCTGACGCCAACGCGCATCCCGGCGGCGACCGAATTCATTTCAATATTCCCGGCACCGGCCCGCATGTCATACCGCACGGAGTGTTCGAGTTGCCCGATATCACTGATACCGTGGACATCAATGGCTTCACGCAACCGGGCTCGGCATCCAACACTTCGGCTTCCGGCAACAATGCGGTGCACAAAGTACACCTCCAGGGCGCTGGATTGTTTGCCCACGCATTCCGAATCACTGCGCATTCCACGCAGATTCGCGGTCTGTCGTTCACCGGATACGACGGCGAATCCTGTATTTCGATCGGAACCGCCGCGACACCGGCCCCTGGCACGGTGCTGGTCGGCAATCTATTGGGGATGGCACCTGATGGCGCCGTCAATGGATGCAGGATCATAGGAATCCGGGTGCTGTCGGGCGCGAATTTCCGTATCGGTGGCAACGCCCCTGCCGACCGCAACGTCATCAGTGCAAGTGGCGCCGGGGCGACCTCATCGGCAAATATCGTGGTGACTGGGGAGCAGGTAAGCAGCGGTCTGATCCTGGGCAACCTGATTGGAACCGACCGCAGCGGTACCTCCGCGGTGCTCAATCCGCGCAATGGCATCCATATCCTTGGACAGGCTCAGTCGATCGAAATCGGCGGCCGCAATGCGGTCAGCCAGAATCGGATCATCGCTCAGAGCGATTCGGCGATACAGATCACCGGGAACAATGCCAGTGGCATCACGATCGAGGGCAACAGCATCGACCAAAGTGGTTCGCTGGGCATCGATCTCGCAGCCGGTGCCGCCGGAGACGGAGTGACCGTGAACGACACCAACGACACCGACACCGGACCCAATGGCAGGCAGAATTTCCCGGTGCTCAGTACCCTGTCGCATGTACAGGGCCAGCTGCAGGTGGCTGGAACGCTGGATGTTCCGACGGCGACGAGCGACGCTATTTATCGCCTCAGCTTCTATGAGAGCGCGACCTGCAATGCCGCCGGCAACGGCGAGGGCGGGGGGTTTCTGGGCACGGTACCGGTGCGGCTGAGCGGCGCGGAGCAGGGTTTTTCGATTCGCCTCGCTGTGCCCGGCACAGCGGATGCGCAGCTCACCGCCACCGCCACCGACCCGAATGGAAATACTTCCGAGTTTTCCGCCTGCCGTACCATCCCCGATGGCAACACGATCTTTCGCAACAGTTTCGAATAGGTGCTGTCGATTGATCGAGCCGTTCACGGCGGTGCTGCCCCAGGAGCGTTGATTGCAATGTGGGGTCAATTGCGGAGCGTGCTCCGTCATTATCTCCAGACGACGCATCGACTTGATTTGAAGACGGGCCAGAGCTCGGCTGGCCCGCCTCCGTATTGAATCATCGCTTGCTTAAGGCGTGCCGTTGCGTCCATGCAGCAGAAATGCTGCGCGTTGACTGAGGCGTCGATAGTAGTCGTCCACGGCCGCCAGTTGCGGCCGTACCATGGGCGCTGCCTGCCAGCGATGTGTTGACAGGCCGAGCACGATATCGGCCAGCGTGAATTCATCGCCGACGACGTAGGCGCCTGTGTGTTGCAGCTGTGCGTCCAGTATCTGCATGTGGCTATTCCAGTTGGTGACGCTGGCAGCGATGGCATCGGTATCGGTATGAGCGGCGCTGCGGCGGACCAGTGCCATGAAGGCATAACGCCAGGAACTGTTGAGTTCGGTTGCCTGCCAGTCCATCCACTGTTCCACCAGAGCGCGTGTCTGCGGAACGACGGGCAGCAGATCGCTGCGATCGTGCTTGGCGGCGAGATAGCGGCAGATCGCATTGGATTCCCACAACACGAATTCTCCATCGCGGATCACCGGCACCAGGGCGTTTGGATTCAGCGCACGAAATGCTGCGGTTCGGGTCGATTGAAAGCCCGTGCCCCAATGCTCATGCGTGTAGTCCAGTCCCATTTCGGCGCAGAGCCACAGCACCTTGCGCACATTGATGGAGGTGGATTTGCCGAGGACCTGCAGCGTCATAGGGAGCTTCTGAGCAAACCTGGCGTTGCGTTGGCGCGCAGAGTCGGCAGGGAACCAAACCAAAGTTTGACTGACTGCGCGCTGTCGAAAACCTCCAAGCTTCGCCGGTAATACGCTGGGCAGCGAAGGCGATGCGCCGACCTGTTGAGAAGTTCCATGAGTGATCCTTCGGTCAGCGCGACATGATGCGCGCTGCGCCGGAAACACGTATCGAGCTGCCGGGTGTGGCCGCGATATCGGCGCGCAGCAGCGAGCGCATGCCCATGTCCTCGCCCTGCACGATGTCGATGAAGCCCGCATGCGGCCAGGCGATGTCGCGAAGATAGCCAGCGAGTGCCGCTGTGGCGGCGCCTGTGGCGGGGTCCTCATAGACGCCGCCGGAGGCGAAGGAATTGCGTGCATGGAAGCGCTGTGCAGATTCCGCGAACACCAGCGCGATGGTGATCAGGCCTGCAGAGTTCATCAGCTGGCGACCCGTATCCAGGTCGTAGTGCATCGCGGACAGCGTTGCGCGCGATCCAAGCGCCAGCACCAGATGGTCGGCGCCCCCATGTGCGACCGCCGGTGGAATGCGTTCGTCGAGCAAATCGCGTTGGTAACCGAACAGGGTCAGGGCATCGGATACCAGGTAGGCCGGCGCCGGCTTGCTGTGGGTTGGCGGTGACTGCAGCGCAGCCACGAAATGACTGCCGTCGCGATGGCCTTCGACGCTGATCTCGGCGCGGTTCAGTGTCAACGCAAATACACCGTCGCCCTGTTGCTGTGCCAGCGCTGCGCCCAGTGCGATGGTGGCGTGGCCGCAGAACGGTACTTCGGATTCCGGTGAGAAATAGCGTACGCGCCAACCGCCACCGATGGGCGCGGCAAATGCGGTTTCGGAAAATCCCACCTCGGCGGCGATGCGCTGCATTTCCGCCGGGTCCGGCAGTGTTTCGGCGATCATCACACCGGCGGGATTGCCGCCGTGGTCGCCGTCAGAAAATGCTGCAATCCTGAGTATCGTCATGGGGTCTTCGGTCGCGGCAGAATTACAGGATGCAACGCATGCTGACATCGGAACGGCGATACGGGCTGTCGCCTACCGGAGCGTGCACGAAGCCGAAACGCTCATACAGCGCGATGGCGTTCTTCAGTGACGAATGCGTGTCTAGTACCAGCTCCTGCGCGCCCAGGCGCCTGGCATCGTTGATCGCGGCCTGCATCAGCAAACCACCGACTCCGACACCGCGCAGGTCTTCACGCACCGCCATCTTGGTCAGTTCCAATACGCCGGCACGTATCGGCTTCAATCCGACACATCCAATCACCTCATCGCCGTGCAGCGCAAACAGGATATTGCCGCCGGGCTCGATGATGCTGTGTTCGGGATCGAGCAGTACCCTGCGGTCGGGCTCTTCGATCTCGAAGAATTTTTCGATCCAGTCGAAATTGAGCGTGGCGAAGGCGGGTGCCAGTTCGGGGTGATAGCCGCTGACCTGAAGATTATCGATGTTCATCGTCTGGCCTCGGCATCGGCGATGGCCGGAGAATGATCCGCTGTGTTGATTGCCGGCCCCTGGAATTTGCCGGCAGGCCATAGCACCAGACCGACACCGGCCAGCACCAGAACGCTGGCAGCGATCGCGCTGGCCTCGATGCGTTCGCTCAGTATCCATGCGCCCAGTGCCATCGCGACGACGGGATTGACCAGCGAATAGGTGGCGACTGCTGAGGTCGGCACCTTGGTCACCAGCCACAGATAGGCGCTGAAAGCGACGATGCTGCCGAACACGGCGAGATAGAGCAGGGCGCCAATCGCCGTCGGGGTAAAGTCCGACCACTGCAGCTGTGGCCATTCGCCCAGGCCCAGCGCGCAAATCGCCTGGAACACTGCGCCGACCAGCATCTGCGCGCAGGCGAAAGCGCCAAGCTGCCCGGGTCGCACCGCATGGCGCTGCACCAGGGTTCCGGCCGCCCAGCCAAATGTCGCGATCAGAATCATCAATGTCGGCAGGACAGAACCGGCGCCGTCGAAGCGCCGTGTCTGCGCGATGATCAGCACCACGCCGATCAAACCAATCACGCTGCCGATCAAGTCCTTGGCACTGGGGCGGCGGCGCGCGAATCCTACGGTGTCGAAAAACATGATCCACAGTGGTAGCGCTGCGACCAACAGTGCCGCGATGCCCGAGGGCACGGTCTGCTGCCCCCAAATCATGAAGCCATTGCCGATGCCGGACAGCAACACGCCGGCAACGATCGCCGAGGGCCAGTGCAGGCCGGCGAGCGGGCGTTCCTGTCGAAAGCGCAGCACGGCGTACATCAGCAGTGCGGCCAGCGTGAAACGCATCGCGCCGCTGGCGAAGGGCGGAAGGGTGCGCAGCACCAGCGCGATGCCAAGATAAGTCGTGCCCCACACCACATAGATGGTGGCGAAAGCGGCGATGAGGGCGGCGGGACGAGGCTTGTTCATGACTGCATCCTAAGCCTGGAGGCGTCTTTGATACAGGTTCACTTTTTGCTATTTTGTACTGGTACAGTTTGTCGCCATGATTTCGCCACCGACGGCTGCTGTTGTGGGACGCCGCTCCCACACAATATGCGCCGCGCATCATCATCGGATCAGACATGCCCAACACCGAAATGCTCTACGAATCCCTGGCGCTGCAGCTGCATCAACGCATCCAGAGCGGTGCGCTCGGCGCCGGCGAGCGCGTGCCTTCGGTGCGTTCGATGAGCCGGCAGGCCGGTGTCAGCATTGGCACGGTGGTGCAGGCGTATCAGCATCTGGAAGCACGCGGTCTGATCGAAGCGCGGCCGCAGAGCGGCTACTACGTGCGCGCTGCGCGGCTGCCCGGTATTGGTGCGCAGCGGCTGCGTGCTGCGCCTAAACCGCGCAGCCTGTCGCGCAACCTTCTGGACCAGGTCCTCGCCATCTACGCCCGCGACGACCTGGTGCCGCTGCACTCGGCGACACCGGCACCAGGTCTGCTGCCCACACAACGACTCTGTGCGATCACCCGTGATCTGATCAAACGCATACCCGAGCGCATCAGCGGCTATGCGCATCCACCTGGCCTGCCAGAGCTGCGCCTGCAGATTGCGCGCCGGCTGGGTATCGCTGGTGTCGAGGTCGACCCGGACGACGTGATGATCACCGCCGGTGCGATGGAGGCCATCACGCTCAGTCTGCAGGTGCTGACCAAGCCGGGCGATGCGGTGCTGGTGGAGCGTCCCACCTACTATGGCCTGATGCAGGCGATCGAGGCACGGGGTCTCAAGGTCGTGGAAATCCCGAATTGCTGCGATGACGGACCTGATCTGGAATTGGCGTTGAAGGCATTGGCGACCCAGCCCATCCGCGCTGCAGTGCTTATACCCAGCTTCAGCAATCCCAGTGGCGCCAACATGCCGGATGATGCGCGGCGGGTTTTGGCGCAGGCGTGCGCGCGGCATGGGGTGCCGGTGATCGAAGACGATGTCTATGGCGAACTGGGATTCGACGGGCGGCGCCCGGTGCCGATGAAGGCTTACGAAGGTAACTCGGGCGGCGTGATCCTGTGCGGATCGGTGTCCAAGATCATGGCGCCGGGTTTGCGCATCGGCTGGACGGTCAGCGCGCGTTGGCGCGAGGAGCTGATACGCGCCAAGGCATTCACTTCCTGTTCGACGCCGACACTATCGCAATATGTGGTGGCCGAAATGTTTCGCGCGGCAAATATCGAACGTCCGCTGCGCAAGCTGCGTGCCGAGCTTGCAGCCAATGTGGGGCGCTTCCATGAGGCCATTGCCACGCATTGGCCCAAGGGCACCTGCGTGTCGCGGCCACGTGGCGGCGTGGTGCTGTGGGTGCAATTGCATTCGGGTTTCGATGCGCATCAATTGTTCGAGCGCGCGTTGGACTGCGGCATCGGCATCATTCCCGGCACCCTGTTTTCCGCCAGCGGCGCCTATCGCAACTGTGTGCGTCTGAGTTGTGCTGTGTCCTGGGACGCGCGTGCGCAGAACGCCCTGCGCAAGCTCGGCAAGCTCGCCGCTTCGATGTAGCAGCGGCGTTGCGAAGGGCATTGAGCGAAGCATGCGTACGCCTCAGGATATCTTGCGGTATCCAGGCGAATGTCATCGCGCATGACTGCCGGATCTGCGGGCCGTATCAGGATCGCGGTGGTGGCGGTGCGCCGTGACCATGGGCGCCCTCGGGCGGCGGCGGGCGATGGCTGTCGCGGAACTGCTGCAACAGCTGCATCTGTTCGGTACTGAGCAGGTTGGTGAGCTTGCTGCGGGTAGTTTGGTGGATTCGTTCGCGCTCTTCGTGTGTGGCCTGGTGCAGCGCGCGGATCTGCTCGTGCTGCGCATCCAGGATGACCTTGACCGGACCGCGTTGAGCATCGGTGAGCTGCAGCGCGTTGGCGATATCTTCAAACGGCGGACCAGGGGGCGGCTGACGTGGCGGTTCTGCACGCAGTGCGATGGTGGTGAGCAACAGCATCAGGCTGAACAGTATTCGTGTCATGGGATTCTCCGTTCGGATGAGGTTTCCAACGCTGCATAGGGACCCTCTGAACAAGTCGCACGCGTGGGACTTGTTCAGAGGGTCCCTAGATTGGACTGCGAATGCGCAGCCAGCGCGCAGCGATCGTGGAGAAATTTCGTAGTTGTGCGGCTGTGCATTCCCCGCACCCTGTGTCCCGGCTACTGTGTCGACATCATCAATATCCATACCGCATGCGCCTGCGCCTGATCCATCGCTTCTTCATCGCGTTTGCCGCGCTCAGTCTCGCGGCGCTGGTGGCGTTTGCGTTGTTGCAGCAGGATGGATTTCGTCGCGGTTTTCTGGACTATCTCGATGGCCTCAGCGTCGAGCTGCTGAACGAAGGAAGTCAGCGGCTGGCTGCGCGCTACCGGCAGGAAGGGAGTTGGGATTTTCTGCGTGATCGTCCGCGCGTGCTGATGGACACCCTGGGCATCAACGCCGATGCGCGCACGCGTGCTGGTCTCGCGTTCGATCCGGCGATTACAGGTCCACCACGTGGCCCGCGTCCGGGCGAATGGCATCCACCGCCTCGCCCTGGTCCCGATGGCAGCCCGTTGCGCCCGCACGATCGTCCGGCCCGGCCGCCTTTTGCGCCAGCGGGACCACCGCCGGAAACACGTGCGATGGATCCGCTCGATATCGGCGGTAGGCTGCTGTTGCTCGATGCCGATGGCAATGCTGTCGCCGGCAATCCGAATGTGCCCAGGAATGCTCGCGAAATCGAAGTGCGCGATCACGGGCAGTTGATCGGGCGCCTGCGCCTGGCGCCGTTACCGCATTGGCGTGGCGAGCTCGACGAGGCGTTTGCCCGTTCGCAATGGCGGCGTGCGCTGATTGGCGGTGCCGCGATCCTGCTGTGCTCGCTGTTGCTGGCCTGGTTGTTGGCGCGCTGGCTGCAGCGCCCGATTCGCGCGCTGACTAAAGGTGCGCAGGCATTGGCTGCGGGCGACTATGCGATGCGTGTACACGCCGGCTCGGGTGATGAGTTGTCGGAGCTGGCCAGCGATTTCAACCGGCTTGCCGCGGCGCTGGAACGCAGCCGCGCCGCCAGGCGGCAATGGGGTGCGGATATCGCGCATGAACTGCGCACGCCGCTGGCCATACTGCATGGCGAGATCCAGGCGCTTCAGGATGGCGTGCGCCAATACGGCCCCGATACGCTGGCCTCTCTGCAGGCTGAGACCATGCGTCTGACCAGCCTGGTGGAGGACCTGTATCAGCTGGCATTGTCGGACGCCGGGGCGCTGGAATATCGCGCCAGCGATGTCGATCTGGGCGAGCTATTGCGCGACCTGGTGCATGTGCAGCAGGCCACCATGCGCGACGCCGGTCTGCAACTCGTGCTCGGCGAACTGCCCCCTCGGATGCTGCCGATTCGCGGCGACGAACACCGATTGCAGCAGTTGTTCGGCAATTTGCTCGCCAACGCGCGCCGCTATACCGATAGTCCGGGCCGTGTACAGATATCGGTGCAGCGCAGCGCTGGCTATTGGTTGATCCATGTCGACGACACGCCGCCCGGTGTTCCCGAAGAGGCATTGCCGATGTTGTTTGAACGCCTGTACCGTGCCGACGGCTCGCGTAATCGTGCCAGCGGCGGCGCTGGACTCGGCCTCGCCATCGCCCGCAATATCGTCGAAGCGCATGCTGGCAGCATTGCCGCGCAGCAATCGCCACTGGGCGGCCTGCGCATCCTGATCGAGCTTCCGATCGCCACGGAGCTGCGATCATGAACGCTTCGGCACACGTGCTGATCGTCGAAGACGAACCCAAGCTCGCCACACTGCTGCGCGACTATCTGCAGGCCTCTGGCTACGCCGCGACGATGCTGCACGATGGCAATGCCGCCGTGCCCTGGGTACGCCAGCACGCGCCCGATGTGGTGCTGCTCGATCTGCTGTTGCCGGGCAAGGATGGATTCAGCATCTGCCGTGAGATGCGCACGTTCACCGACGTACCTATCATCATGATCACCGCACGCGTCGAGGAGATCGATCGGCTGCTGGGGTTGGAACTCGGTGCCGACGACTATGTCTGCAAGCCCTTCAGTCCCCGCGAAGTGGTGGCGCGGGTCAAGGCTCTGCTGCGTCGCGTGCGCGGGTCAGGTGACTTGTCAGCGGCGCCGCTGCTGCTGGACGATGAACGTTTCGAAGCACGCTTTCATGGGCATCTGCTCAACCTCACGCCGGTTGAGTATCGTCTGCTGCGTGCACTGGCGGCTCGCCCCGGGCATGTGCTGTCGCGCAATCAGCTGATGAACTCCCTTTACCTCGACCATCGCGTCGTCAGCGATCGCACCGTCGACAGCCACGTCAAGAACCTGCGCCGCAAACTGGCCGATGCCGCGCCGGGGCATGACCCGCTGTGTTCGATCTATGGCGTGGGCTACAAGCTGGATTGGCAGATGCCCAAGATCTGATGTGGGAGCGACTGTCTTTGTGGGTCCGACCTGTGGTCGGACGCTTTTT
>JANMUE010000565.1:0-1712 GCA_031391205.1 Lysobacterales bacterium
TCGTAGGGGATCACGGCCAGCACTGGACCGAAGATCTCTTCCTGGGCGATGCGCATGTCATTGGTCACGTCGACGAAGCAGGTCGGTTCGACGAAGAAGCCGCCGCCCAGGTCGGGGCGAGTCTTGCCGCCGGCCAGCAGCCGCGCACCTTCCTTCTGGCCTAGTTCGATGTAGCTCATCACCCGCTCGAGCTGCGTCTTCGAGGCGACCGGACCCATCACTTGGGTGGGGTCGTCAAAACTGCCCCACTTGCTGGCAAAACCGGCGTAGGCCGCCTCCAGCACTTTCACCACTTCGGCATAACGGCTCTTCGGCACCAGCAGGCGAGTGGCCATGGCACAGCCTTGGCCCGCATGGAACACCACCATCGATTGCGCGACCGTCATCGCAAAGTTCGGTGCGTCGTCGAGAATGATGTTGGCCGACTTGCCGCCCAGCTCCAGGAACGTACGCTTGAGGGTCGATGCGCCCTTTTCCATGATGCGCTTGCCGACGCCGGTCGAACCGGTGAACGAAATCGCGTCCACCCGCGGATCGGTCACCAGCATCTCGCCCGCCATGACCGGATCGCGCGAAGTAATCACGTTGAACACGCCGGCCGGGACGCCGCATTCCAACGCCAGTTCGCCCATAAAGGATGCCATCAGCGGCGTGTCAGGAGCCGGTTTCAGAATGACCGTACAACCGGCCAGCAGCGCTGATACGACCTTGCCGATGTTGATGTATAGGGGCACGTTCCAGGGCGTGATAGCGCCGACCACGCCCATCGCCTCGTAAATGATCTGACGCTGAGTATCGAAGCCGTAGTTGTTGCGCACGCCGCGATCTTCCTCCCACTTAACCTGGGGAAAGCACTCCA
Organism: Lysobacterales bacterium; assembly: GCA_031391205.1. Lineage (GTDB taxonomy): Bacteria > Pseudomonadota > Gammaproteobacteria > Xanthomonadales > Ahniellaceae > 0-14-3-00-62-12. Next base: position 860 of record JANMUE010000565.1, read on the forward strand.
GCAGGCCATCCATGCCGGCGAGTGCACCATCGACATGCGCACGGGCTGCTGCGCCGACCGCTGCGCCTGCCTCTATCCGGGCGATCTGCACCAGTCTCTCGCGATTGGCGCGCAGCAGATCGCGATACTTTTTCATCAGCTCGAAGCGATAGCTATGGTTGGTCGACCAGTCGGTCTTGTCGAAGGCGCGGCGGGCTGCAACGATGGCTTGGTTCACATCCTCGGGGGATGCGTCAGCAGCCTTGCCGACCACGTCGCCGGTCCACGGACCGATGTTGTCGTAGGTCTTATTGCCAGCAGCGTTGCGCATCACGCCGTCGATGCAAAGTTTGGCTTCTGGAAGCGTGGTCATCTCATTAATTCCTCGGGAACGCCGTTCTTGGGTGCTACCGAGAGTATAGGTGAAGCCACAATACTCTTCGAGTTGGCGTGGACGCGTTACGATCAAGGTCCCACAATGTGGACCCACGATCAGCGGCTGGGTGTGTTTGGCATGGCCTTCGCGTTGTGAGCAATTATTCCGAATTCAGGCTAGCGACTCTTCTCCCACCAACCCCGTGCGGTGCATTAGCCGGCCGCTATCCGCCGCGTACATAAGCGCTCGATGCATTGTCCCGGTGTTGTCCCAGATGACCAGATCTCCTACCGACCATTCATGCTGATAAACGAATTGGCGCTGAGTCGCCCACTCGCGTAAGCGGGTCAGCAGCTCACAGCTGTCCCGCAAACTCATGCCTTCGACATAGAAGGTGGTGGACCCCACGACCAGCGATTTGCGGCCATTCTGGTGATGCCACACCAGTGGGTGAGTCTTCTGAGGATACTTACGCCACGACAGAACTTGGGCCAGAGT
>JANMUE010000578.1:0-20124 GCA_031391205.1 Lysobacterales bacterium
AGTGTTATCGAAGAACGCGATTCGCTGGAGCCCCCGTTCGGGGCCGTCGGGACCATCGAGGTCGGTGAAGTCGGCGTTGATCTTGACGGTCGTCGGTGCCGGGAAACGGGCGCCGAATGTGGGCGAATGCAGGCGGATCTCAGGCGGACGATTGAATACGGATTTCAGCTTCAGCGGTGCCGACCGCGCCTTGTAGCCGCGTGAATCGGTGGCGACGGCATAGATCGTGTGTGTCGCGGGTTCCAGAGAAATCGGCGGCAACGAGTAGGGCGGCGTGGTGACCTCACCAAGTTTGGATTTGAGGCTGGGGACGACCTCGGACTCGTCGAAAAACTCGACCTTGGTGATGGTGAACAAATGCGGCGGATCGGGTCCGAAGGGCACGCCGACGAAGGCGTCTGCGGTGAGTGAAACGGTATCCGGGTAGACGATGTCGTTGTCCGTGGGGCTGGTAATGCTGACGATCGGGCGTACTGCGGGCGCGGATTGGTAGACGTACGTCTCGTCCAATATCCCCGGAGTACCCGAACCTAAGGTCGCAGTCGCGTGAACATTACAAACCGACTCCTCGATGGGTGGAGTAATGGAAGCGGACCACCAGTTGCCAAGATTCGGATCAAACTGCACACTCAACGGCACGCCATCGCAGACCACGCTGATGTCGAATTGCGAAGTCAGACCGTATACGGGTTCGCCTTGGCAGAAATAACTGACCGATCCGCTGACCCAAGGCCAGGCGGCCTTGACCGGCGTCTGTACGCCGAAATACGACCAGCCCCCCGAAGGCCCGCCAAATCCCTCGATGACGATCTTGTAGGGCTCCTCGCAATCCTTGCCCTTTGCCACCACTGCTGTCGCAGCAACGGTCGGCGTGGTCACCACAGGCGCAGGTTGGTTGCGCACCAGAATGCCCACAGTCGCTGCCGCGAGCGCGCCTCCTGCGCACAGAACAAGAACCCAGAGTTTGCGAGAGCCGATACGTGCCATAAGAGAATTCACCAGGAATAGAGACAGAGTGACCGCGTTCCGCCACATCGCGCCGGAAGCGCGGCATGCCGAACGTCAGAGATGAGACCGATAGCGTTGCGCCAGTCGACCAGGCGCGTGCCAGCTATGAGGGCGAAGCCATCCAGCGCACACCGGCAGGACAGCGCTGCACGGCCAAGATGCGATCGCGCGCATCCCACAAGCTGAAACATCCCGTGCGCGTGCGGCGCAGCGCGCTGGGGGAAGTCGATTGATGCGTCATGGATTGAGAATTCATTGCGATTCCAACGATGGGGCACGGCATTGGCCGTGGGGCGTCATTACAAGACGCGAGATACGCTGGAAAAACCGATCATCAATCTTGAAAATTCTTTTCATCCGCAGCGAAAGCTTTGATTTGTCGGCGTTTTTTGAGTCAGGCGCAGTCATGAATCGCCGCGCAGAGGCGTCGACGCGCGGGTGCAATGGCAGACCTTGGGAATCGATGCCCATCGCGGGCGTCAAAACAGTGCAATGTCCGTACATGCTCTGCCCCCTGCTGTGGCGGCCGATAATTTGATCTTCAACGCGCACCTCGAGCGACGTCGCGGCTGCGCAACATTGAAGAATTTTGGCCCAGCCCTTTCGGCGCAATGCCCGTTGGCTAATGCGCCCGGTCCGGCGACTGGCGACGTCGCCATCGCATCATGAAATAGAGCGGCAGTCCTGCCACAGCCAGCAGCAATGCCAGCAGGAAAGGCTCCAGCCCAAGACCGAGGAAGGCGAACGTAACGTACATTAGGCCGATCAACGCGATCATCAGCAGATCGCGCAGCAGCGCGCGATCGCCGCGCTTCCACAACGTCGCCAACGCCAGCGTGCAGCACAGATAGAGCGGAAGGTTCGCCGCGGTGACGACCTTGGTCAGGAAGGTGAAGCCGTCGACCAGGGATTTGCTGTAGCTCATCAGAACCATCGCACTGGCCAGCAGTCCGGTGACAACCAGTGCGGACACCGGTGCACCGCCCTGGTTGCTGCGCGAGAACATGCGCGGCAATACGCCATTGTCTGCCATCGATCGGGTGACCTGTCCTACCAGCAATGTCCAGCCGTTCAATGCACCCAGGCCGCTGATGACGACAAACAAGGCCAGCCAGCGACCGCTGCCCTCGCCTGCAAACCGGTCCATCAACAATGCGAAGGGCGCGTTCGACTGAGCCAGCTCCGATGAGGGGATCAGCAGCAAAGGCACGGTGGAGACGATGATGTAGATCACCGCGATCAGCAAGGTTCCGATCATGGTGGCGCGCGGAATGGTGATGCCGGGATTTTCCACATTGGCAGCCGGCACCGAGGCGGATTCGAAGCCCAGCATGGCGAACAGCGCGATCGTCGAAGCCGCCATCACATTGCCGATGGTGACTGGCTCGGTCAACGGATGTGCCGAGTAGCTTGCCGGCGCGGTCATCAGCATCCATGCGCCGAGCGCGGCCACTGCCAGCATCGGAAGCAACTTCAGGGCCGTGGTGACGATCTGCACGCGGCCGCCACTGCGCAGGCCGAGCAGGTTGATGACGACGAAAATCCACAGGAGAGCGAGCGCGAACAGCGACGGCTGCAACTGTGCAAGCTCAGGAAACACCGCAGCAACATAGCCGACCACGCCGGTGGCGAGGGCGGCATTGGTGATCCACATCGACACCCAGTACGACCAGATCGCGACATACGCAGGCAGATCGCCGAGCGTGGCGCGGATATAGCCGTAGGGGCCGTCGGCATCGGGCATTTCCCGCGCCAGACGGGAGAACACGCGGGCCAGCGCCAGGCAGCCCAGCACCGTGATCGTCCAGCCGATCAGCGCGTTGTATCCGAACGGCGCCAACGACGCCGGCAGCAGGAAGATGCCCATGCCGATGGTGTTGCCGACGACCAGCGCGGTGCAGGTCCAGAAACCGATTTGCTTGCGGGCTGCGGTCATTAAGGATCCTCTGAATAAATTCGGAGCCGCAACAGCCCTCTGAGTCAGGGGCGAAAAATCGCAGGTTTTGACCTGCTAACGCTGTTAAAAACGACCAGCTCCGCTGTTGAAAACGGGGTGTTGCGACAACAAGCTGTAGCGAAGACGAAGTGGTGACTTATTCAGACCTTCCCTAGTCAAGCGTGATCGATTGACCGGCTTTCACCACGCCGCGAATCTGACGCAGGCACTCGATATCCTTCAGCGGATCGCAGCCGACAGCGATGATATCGGCAGCCTTGCCGATGCTGATCGAGCCGAGATTTTTCTCCTGACCCAGCAGACGCGCCGATGCTAGGGTCGCCGACTGGATCGCCTGCAGCGGTGTCATGCCATAGCGAACCATGTAGGCGAACTGGCGCGCGTTGTCGCCATGCGGATAGACACCGCTGTCGGTGCCATAGGCGATCGGTACGCCGGCCTTGACTGCCTTGCGAAAACCCGCGCGCTGGGTTTCCGTGGTTTCGATGTTCTTGCGCAGTATTTCTTCGGACCAGCCATCGCGGCGGCCGACACTGTCGATGTAGTCGCCATTGTAGATATCGGCGACCAGCCAGGTGCCCTTCTCTTTCATCAACGCGATGGCCTCGTCGTCGATCAACGAACCATGCTCGATCGAGCGCACGCCGGCGCGCACCGCGCGCTTGATGCCTTCGGCGCCGTGCGCATGCGCAGTCACGAAGCGTCCGCGTTTTGCGGCCTCTTCCACTGCGCCGCGAATTTCGGCCTCGGTGTACTCGGATTCACCCGGCTCGGTGCCGGCCGTCAATACTGCACCGGTGGCCAGCACCTTGATGAAATCGGCGCCGCCATCGAGCACCGCATTGACGCGTTGCCGCACCTCGGCTTCGTTCGCCGCCACACCTCGACGGAAATCATCGGGCACCACCATGCCCTCGGGTAGCCCGGTAATTTCGCCACCGCCCTGGGGAATGGTGATGTAGGCGCCAGCAACAAACATGCGCGGCCCCGGAACCAGACCGGCGACGATGGCATCGCGCAGCGCGACATCGGCAAAGCCGCGATAGACGCCGACATCGCGCACGGTGGTGAAGCCGGCGCGCAAGGTGTCGCGCGCATTCTTCGCGCCAATAAAGGCATCGCGCGCAGGGTTGCTTTTGATCGGCGTCGCTGGATCGGCAGTCTGGCCCTCATCGGCGATATGCGTATGCATATCCATCAGCCCCGGTACCACGGTGTATTTGGACCAATCAAGCTTCCGAACCTGCCTGTAGTCGCCGGATTTCCATGGCTTGATCGCAGTGATGCGGCCATCGCCGACGCTGATCGCCTGGTCATCGAGCAACTTGCCCGTCTCCACATCGAGCATATGGCCAGCCCGTATGACGAGGACGTTATCGGCCGCATGCATCGGCGCTGATGCCACCAGGCAAGCAGCGAACAGTATGGGATTCAGTATCGGTCGATTCATCTCAGCGCCTCGATTGCATAAAAACAGATTGGGGTGAACCTGTAGGTGCGGGGCCTGACCCGCACGGCTTTGATCTCCGGCACACCGCAGATCAAGAGCATGCCGGTCAGGCCCCGCATCTACCTCATGCGGCCGCATCCGCATACGCCGCACGCAATTGATTGTGAAAATGCCAGACCGCGCTTTCGCGTTTCGGGCAGAGACGGCCTGCTTCATAGCTGCCCGAAGCCAACCCCTTCTGCACCGCTTCGCAGATCAGGATGTCTTCCTGCTGGATCTCGTCGCTGAATTCCTGATCGCGGGCAATGCGCGCCAGCGCCTTGTCGTCCTGGGCATAGTAGTAGTCGAATTCGACACGGCAGCGATCCGGCCCCAGCGGCAGTATGCGATTGGTCTGCATGCGCCCCGGCATGATGTTCAGCATCACATTGGGATAGACGAAGTAATAGAACGCTTCGCCACTGCCGTAGATGTCGTCGCTGTTGCGCAGCGGTGAATGCTGCAGCGACTGCCAGGGAAAGATTTCGGTGTCGTAGGCGCGATAGTCGAGGATCCTGGACAGGCCCGGATGCACATGCGGCAGATGATAGCCCTCCAGGAAATTATCGATATAGACTTTCCAGTTGCAGGCGACTTCGTAGGCATCGCGGCGCAGATAGCGCATAGCCCCTGGGACGATCGGCGCGATGCGCTCGACGATACCGGCATAGACTTCGTCAAAGGGTGGCACGTCGCTGCGCAGCGCAACGAGCACCAGGCCCTGCCATTCGTGCACGCGCAGTGGCGGCAGACGGATCGCGGACACGTCGAAGTCACAGGCGTCCTGCATTTCCGGCGCGCTGCGCAGCTGTCCTTCCAGCGAATAAGTCCAGCCGTGGTACTTGCAATGCAGCGCCTTGGCGCCCTTTCCATTGCACAGCGCCAGCGGCCCGGCGCGATGCCGGCAGACATTGGGGAAGGCACGCAGCACGCCATCCTGACCGCGTACCACGATCACTGGCGTACCCGCGATCTGTTCGACCACATGATCGCCGGGCTCGGCCAACTGATGCTGGTGCGCGACCAGCTGCCAGCTGCGTGCGAATACCGCATGCTGCTCCAGCGTCAGCATCGCATCGCCACGATAATGCTGGGCCGAGAGGGCGAAGGCGCGATTCAATTCCAATAGCGGCTGTGTGTTCTGCATATCGCTACCCTGTGGTTATGAGACTGGACGTTTTAGGCTCCGACGCTATCAGACTCGAATCAGGAGTGCTTACGCGTCTGCGGGAACGGGTTTTATGGGGGTGGCTTCAGCCGCGATTCTCTTCGATATCGAGCCGGCAGGAGTCGCGGCTGAAGCCGCTCCCACATTTCGCGCTCCCACGATGCGCTTCGTCACGGCGACGACGCTTTGAGATAGCGGTCATACCACGCGATATTCCGCTGCAACCGATCCCGCAGATAGCTCGGCACCGTCAGCCCATGGTTCTCGCCGGGGTAGATCACCAGCTGCGTGGGAACGTCGAGCGAGCGCAGCGCCTGATACATCTGCTCGGCGCCCAGACAGGGCACGTTGGCATCGAGCTGCGCGCATTGAAACAATGTCGGTGTCTTGATGCGGTCGGCATGCAGGAAGGGGAAGCTGGCACGGTCGTATTGTTCGCGATTGCGCCATGGCAACCCGAGTTCCAGTTCGTATTCGCGGATGTATTGATCGTGGCCGTACAGCGCGTACATGTTCGACGCACCCGCACCACTGACCGCAGCCTTGAAGCGCGTGTCGCTGGCGATCACCGCATTGGTCAGAATCGATCCATAGCTCCAGCCGCCAACCCCGAGACGCTGCGGATCGGCAATGCCCATGGCCACGACATGATCGACGCCCGCCAGCACGTCCTGCACATCCTTGTTGCCCCAGTCGGCATAGATCGCCTTGGAGAATTCGAAGCCGCGCCCCGAGCTGCCGCGCGGATTGACTGCGATCACGGCATAACCGGCCGCCGCATACGCCTGCCAGTCGTACATGAATTCATGGCTGAACTGATACACCGGTCCGCCATGCAGACGCAGTATCGTCGGATAACGTTTCCCCGCCTGATAATCGAGTGGCTTGAGCAGGAAGCCTTCGATCCGGGTGCCATCGGCGCTGTTGAAACGAATCGCCTCGACCGGCGCGAGTCGCTTATCGTCCAGCCAGGCGTTGTGATCGGTGAGCGGCCGCAGCTTTTTGCGTTCGACGGCGGAAATTTCATAGGGCCTTGGATCGCCACCGCCCAGCACGACGATGCGGCCATCGGGCGCAACATCCACGTCGTAGTCGAAGCGCTCGCCCCGCGTGAGCTGGGTGACAGCACCACGGCGCAGATCGACGCGCGACAAATGCGTGGTGCGGCTCTGCTCGATCAGCGCATAGAGATATTTTCCGTCCGGCGACCAATGCGGCTTGCTCATGCAGCGGTCGAGCAACGCCGGCTGCGTCGTCTTGCCCGTGTCGATATCGACAACCGCCAACTGCCAGGGTGCGTAATAGATCCAGCGATCCTCGCCACTCTGCAGATAGGCGATGCGACGGCTATCGGGGCTCCAGCTCGGCCGCGTTTCCCAGTACGGGTCCAGATCCGATCCCGGAAATGTGGTGATCTGGCGTTCGCTGCTGCCGACCTTGGGCGCAATCAGAAAGATGTCAAAATTCAAATGCCGATCGGGATCGGCGCCGCGCTTGGTGACATAGGCGATCCATTGTCCATCCGGCGACCAGGCCGGTAGCTGCTCGTCATGCGCGCCCGAGGTCAACTGCTCCAGCTTGCCGCTTTGGATATCGAACAGATACAGATGGGTGCGTCTCGCGCCGAGATAGCCGCGCCCGTCTTCCTTGGTCTGATAGCGATCGATGACAATGGGTGGCGGCGTCTGCGGAATCTCACTTGTTCCGGGAAATTCGGCATCGGAAAGGATCAGCGCGAGACTTTTGCCGTCCGGCGACCAGACGAAATCTTCCACACCCTGGGCGATACCGGTCAGCCGTCGCGCCTCACCGCCCTGTCGCGGCATCAGCCATATCTGTGCCGTCGGTTCCGCGTCTTCATCGAAACTGCGATCGGAAAGAAAGGCCAGCGCATCGCCTGCGGGTGACCACAGCGGGCGCCATTCGCTGCTGTCTGCCGTGTGCGTCAACTGCACGCGTTGACTGCCGTCGTAACGCACCCGCCATAGATCGGACTGCGGGGTATCGGCTTCGATGTTGGCCGTGGTGACGGTGTACGCGAGCGCATCGCCATCGGGCGACAAGACCGGCTCGGTGAGATCGACAATGCGCGCGACGTCGGCGGGCAGAAAGCGTCGCTCTGGCGTTTCGGCCTGCGCCTGGCCTACCGCGAGGGTCAGCATCAGCAACGTGTTCCGGATCATCGTGTGCCCTCCTGGTGTAGTTCTGGCGGGAACCTTACCGTTGCCATCCCAGTATGGATATTCCGATCGCCTCAGACACCACCGCGCAGCGCTTCATCGAGACTGGCGCGCAGCATCGCGATGGCCTCGTCGATATGCACGATGCTGACGTTCAGCGGTGGCATGAACCGTACCGTGCTGACGCCGCAAGAGAGCAGAAGCAACCCATTGTGGTAGGCGCGCGTGATCACCGCATCGCAGAGTGTGCGCGCTGGCGTTCTAGCGGCGTCGGTCTCGATCAGTTCCATGCCGATCATCAGACCTTTGCCGCGCACTTCGCCGATGCAGGGATAGTCGCGCTGCACCTCAGCCAGTCGTGTCAGGAAATAGGCGCCGGCACTGGCGGCGTTGTGAACCATGCCGCCGCCGACCAGATCCAGCGTGGCGTTCGCCGCGGCACAGGTGATGGGATTGCCGCCGTAGGTGTTGCCATGCGCGCCGCGCTTCCACTGCGACATCAGCGATTTCTTCGCGACCACGGCGCCGATCGGCAGGCCAGAACCCAGGCCTTTGGCGACGCAGACGATGTCGGGCTTTACACCCCAGTGCTCGCAGGCAAACATCTTTCCGGTACGGCCGATACCGGACTGCACCTCATCGAAGATCAGCATGATGCCGTGCGCGTCGCAGAGCGCGCGCAGCCCGCCGAGGAACCCATCGGGCGGCACCAGATAGCCACCCTCGCCCTGAATAGGCTCGACCAGGATCGCCGCGACTTCGGCCGCTGGCACGCTGCGCTCGAACAACATGCGGATATAACCCAGCACCGCCTGCCCCTGATCGGCGCCCGCAAACAGCGGCCGATACGGATTCGGAAACGGCACGTGGGTGACACCGGGCATCGTTGGTGCAAAACCAAGCTGCTGCGTGTATTTGCTCGACGTGAAACTCAGAGAACCCATGGTGCGGCCATGGAACCCGCCCAGAAAACCGATATAGCGTGGCCGCCGCGTCACATAGCGCGCCAGTTTCAATGCGCCCTCCACTGCCTCGGTGCCGGACTGGCAGATGAAACTCATCGCCGCCTCGCCCATTGGCGCATGCCGCGCCAGCCGTTCGCCAAGAGCAGTCATTTCCTCGTGCCAATAGTCGCTGGAGATATGCAGGAACTTGTCCGCCGCCGATTTGACCGCCGCAACGACATCGGGATGCGCATGACCGGTAGCGCAGACCGCGATGCCGGCAGCAAAATCCAGAAAGCGATTACCGTCCACATCCCAGACTTCGGTGCCGCGACCATGTGACATAACGAACGGATAGTCGCGCGGATACGAAGGCGAGATCACTTCGGCATCGCGGGCGATCATCGCGCGCGCCTTGGGGCCGGGCAGTTCGGTATGAATGTGAGTGTCGCGCTGCATCGATGCGTTCATGGCTGCCTGGTTATCTATTGCAGGGGAATCGGCACGGGACGCGCATGTGCCAGAAGTGTGCGGGCGTTGAGGGCGCGCAGCGTGTCGAGTTCGCGCGGCGTCGGAACGGCGATGCTGTCGATGCGATCGGCAACCTGCAGCGACCAGCCTACAGCCGCGCGTGCTGCATCGACACTGACGCCATCGAACAGTGCACTGAGCTGCAATTCCTGCGTATCCGGATGCGGCGTCAGCATGCCGAAGTCGGTGATCACCGCGCGCGGCCCGCCACCCGGAGCGCTGCCGCGCGCACGCGCGCCGTGACCATCGAGATAGCCAGCAGTGGTACGGAAATCCAACCGCTCGACAAAGCTGCGCGGCGTGGCGCGCAGCATCACGAAAGTCTGTTTCGCGTGCGTGGCAATTTCGGGTGCGCCGCCAGCGCCTGGGAGACGCGTCGTCGGTTTGTCGTAGGGACCGATGACCGTGCTGTTGAGATTGCCGAAGCAATCGATCTGCGCCGCGCCGAGAAAGCCGACATCCACGCGCCCGGCCTGCAGGTAGTAGCTGAAGATTTCCGGCAGCGACACCACGCAGACCGCGGTGCGTGCGAGCTCGCCGTCACCGATCGACAGCGGCAATACCTCGGGCCGCGTGCCGATGGTGCCCGACTCATAGATCAACACGACGTCCGGCGCATGCGTCAGCCGCGCCAGATTGCAGGCAGCGCTGGGCAGGCCGATGCCGACGAAGCAGACGCAGCGATCGCGCAGCAGGCGCGCAGCGGCGACGGTCATCCACTCGTCAGGTGTGCAGAACCTCATGCCGCCTGCGCCATCAGCGTGGCGAGATGTGCGCGATGGTCGGCCACAGCCAGCACGTGGCGCTGCATCCAGTTGCGGAAGCCCTCGCGTTCGCGCGCGATCTCGTCCCAACGCTGATAGAACGCATTGTCGCGATCGTAATAGCCCTGCGCATAAGAAGGATAGGCTCCGCCGGGGCAATGCACGACCGCAGCGATCAGCCAGTGCGGCAGCACGATGGCGTTCATCGCCGATGGCAGCGCATCGACGATTTCTTCAACGGTGACGATCACCTTCTTTGCGGCCAGCGCTGCCTCACGCGCCGCGCCGACGATGCCGTGCAAGGCAATATTGCCCTGGCGGTCCGCCTGCTGCGCATGAATCACCGTGACGTCGGGATTGATCGCCGGCACGGCGGCCAGTGACTCGCCAGTGAACGGGCACTGCACGCTGCGGATGTCCGGATTGTGCGCGCCAAGATCGGTATCCAGATAACCGCGCAGCAAGCCGAACGGCAGGCGTGCCGCGCCGGCGCAGAATGCCGCCGCCATACCGGCGTGGCTGTGTTCGTTGAGCTGCAGCGCATTCGGCCATTGCTGTTCCACCGCATCGCGCAGTCGATGCAGCGAACCCACTCCGGGATTGCCGCCCCAGGAGAAGGTCAGCTTGCCGGCGCAACCCATGCCGATCATCTGATCGTAGATCAGGTCGGGCGTCATCCGCACCAGATGCAGATCGCGGCGCTGCTGGCGGATGATTTCGTGGCCGGCGGCGAAAGGAATCAGATGCGTAAAGCCTTCCAGCGCCAGGCAGTCACCATCATGGACGTATTCGGCGATGGCATCACGCAGCGTCATGAGGCGCATGATGTCATTCGACCGTGGTGCGTGATTGTTCGCGCATGTACTGCGCCAGGTAGTAGAACGACGCGATGGCCTTGCCGGTAGACCCCGATCCCTTCCAGCCGCCAAAAGGCTGATAGCCCGGCCAGGCACCGGTGGTCGCGCCCTGCGGGCGATTGGCGTAGCAGACGCCGGCTTCAATGTGCTCGAAGAAGTACGCGAGGTCATCGGCGTTGCCGTAACAACCCGCGGTGAGCCCCAGCGGTGAGTCATTGCACTGTCGCATGGCTTCTTCGCGACTGCCAACTGGGCACAGCATCGTGATCGGCAAAAACATCTCCTCGCGGAACAATGGATGCTCCGCCGGTGCCGTGGCCAACGTCGGCGCCACGAAATTGCCCTGTGCGAGGTCACCCTCCAGCAGACGTTGGCCACCGGTCAGAAGGCGGCCGCCGAAGCTCGCCAGCTGCGGCGCATAACGCTCGAAGTTGCGCAGTGCATTACCGGTGGTCACCGGGCCCATCCAGTTGCTGCGCAGACGGGTGTCGCCGACACGCAGGGTATGAATCTTGGCGACCAGCAGCTCGCTCAGCGCATCAGCGACTGTCGTATCGACATAGATGCGCGATAACGCCGAACATTTCTGCCCACTCAATCCATAGGCCGAACGCACGATGCCGGTGGCCGCGCGCTCGAGGTCCGCATGGGCAGTAACGATGCAGGCATTCTTTCCGCCCATTTCGGCAATGCACGGGCGCGGATAGGCGCCACCGGCCATGGCGCGATAGATACGCATGCCGACGTCGAACGATCCGGTGAAGGTAACGCCCGCCGTATGACGATGCCGGAACAGGGCTTCGCCGACTTCGCTGCCGCCGCCATTGAGATAATTGAACACCCCCGCAGGCAGCCCGGCATCACGCAGGCAATCGGCGAGCAGGCGTCCCGACCAGGGCGTATCGCTCGCACTCTTGAACACCACCGTATTGCCGGTGACCAGCGCCGCCGCTACCGGCCCGCCGGAGAGCGCGAAGGGAAAATTATAGGGCGCGATCACCACCCAGACGCCATGCGGGCGCATCACGCTCTGGTTGCGCGAACGGAAATCCGGCAGCGGATCGTCGGGAAGCTCGCGCTGATAGCCCAGATGACTCTCGAAGTCTTCGGCATAGAGCCGGAAGAAATCGGCAGTCTCCTGTGCTTCGCCCAGCGCCTCCATGCGGTTCTTGCCGACCTCCAGCGTCAGTGCCGCAGCGATGCTGTAGACGCGCTCCTCGATCAGCGCCGCGACGCGTTTGAGCAGCCGTACGCGCTCGCCATACGGGGTTGCGCGCCAGCCTGGAAAAGCCGCCTGTGCCTGCGCCATCGCGCGATCCGTCTGCGCGGCATTGGCCACGGCGAAATGCCCGAGTACGCAGCGCTTGTCAATCGGGCTGCAGCGGGTTTCCTCAATGGTACCGGGCTGATCCTCGCCACCGATATGAAGACCATGACGCGCACCCAGGCGGGCCTCGACCAGGGCCAGCGCGTCGTCGAACTGCGCGTGCAGCTGCGGCGGCGGGTTGAACATGGTGGCGTAGGTCAGTTTGAAACTCATGTTGACTCCATCTCGGCAATCAGCCGATCCAGCAATGCGAGGGCAGAGCCCAGTTCGTTTTCTTCGATCACCAACGGCGGAGCCAGGATGATCAGGTTGCCGCGCGCGGCGAAGGAAACACCGAGCTGCAGCGCTTTGGCGATCAATCGCTTCAATGCGGCGGGCTGCTCTGGCCAGGGCGAGAGCGGTGCACGCGTCTCGCGGTCGCTGACCAGCTCCAGCACCGCGAACAGGCCATGACCGCCACGCACATCGCCGATCACCCGATGGCGCGACTGCATGCCTTGCAAGGCTCCGAACATCTGCGCCCCCAGCGTTCGCGAACGCTCGATCAGTCCTTCGTCTGCATAGGCGCGTATCGCCGCTACGCCTGCGGCGCAGGACAGGGGATGACCGCAATAGGTCAGGCCGGTGTAAAGCATCTGCGCTTCAAGTCGGCGTGCGACTTCGGCCGACAGCACCACGGCGCCGAGCGGCAGATGCGCTCCGGTCAGTCCCTTGGCCAGTGTCATCAGGTCGGGCGCGCAGTCGGCACCATAACGCTGCCAGGCGAACCATTCGCCGCAGCGCCCAAAGCCGCTCATCACTTCGTCGGCGATCAGATAGACACTGGTGTCGCGCGTGATCGCCCGCAGTGCCGGCCAGTAGCTATCGGGGGCGACGATACCGTTGGTGCCGGCATTGGGTTCCATCATCACCGCGGCCACTTGAGCGGCGCCGCAGCTTTCGATCGCGTCCTGCACCGCTGCGGCAGCGCGCACGCCGCATTCGATCGCATCATGGCTGCTATAGCCGCAGCGATACGCGTACGGCGGCGCCACATGCACCACGCCGAAGTGCTCCGCGCTCACCTGATGACGCGTACGCGAATCACCCGACAGCGCCATGCAGGTATAGCTGGCGCCGTGATACGAGCGATCGCGGGTGATCACCCTGCCCTGAGCAAGACCACTCGCCTGCCGCGCGAACTTCACCGCGTGTTCGTTGGCATCGGCACCACCCAGCGTGAAATACACGCGACCGCCGCTCATGCCGGATTTTTCCAGCAGCAGGTCTGCAAGCTCGGCGCGTGGCAGCGCGCCCCAGGCCGAAGTGATGAAACAGAGTTTTTCGGCCTGTTGGCGGATCGCCTCGACCACGCGCGGATGCTGATGACCCAGATTGCTGCACTCGGCCAGGCTGCTCATGTCCAGATAATCGCGGCCAGCCTCGTCCCAGAAATGCGCGCCGCGGCCACCGACGATGCTGGGCGCCTGCCAATCGTTCTGCACACACCAACTGTGCAGCACGCTGTCGCGCTCGCTGGTCATCGGGACCCTTGGGTTTGTGCGGTAATCGCACAGGTGTTCGTATTGCGAGCCTATTGGAATGCCATTAGGCTGAGCTTGTCAACACGAACGCGTGGCGTAGGGTGGGTGCAACCCACCATTCTCAATGGTTGGACAATGGCGGGTTTCACCCACCCTACGCTCAATGCAATCACCGCCGGCCACATTTCGGTCCACCATTCCAAACGCGACGCGCGCGATCCATGCCCTCCCCCGACTTCGAAAACAGCCCCGACTACGTGCAATCGCTGGCACGTGGATTGAGCGTGCTGCGTGCTTTCGGCCACGATCTGCCGCAGGCCAGCCTGTCGGTGGTGTCGGAACGTGCTGGTCTTTCGCGCGCGGTGGCACGGCGCAGCCTGCTGACGCTGCAGCATCTGGGCTATGTCGGCAGCCGCGGTCGCGACTACTTTCTGACGCCGCGGGTGCTGGAACTCGGATTCAGCTTTCTGTCCTCGCTGGACCTGACCGAAGTGGCGCAGCAGGCGATGGAACAACTGTCGCAGCGCGTCGCCGAATCCTGTTCGATGGCGGTGCTGGATCACCACGACATCGTCTACGTGGTGCGCGTGCCGGTGCGTCGCGTGATGAGCATGGCGTTGGGTGTGGGCGCGCGGCTGCCCGCGTTCGCCGCGTCGATGGGGCGGGTGCTACTGGCCGATATGGCCGATGTCGATCTGGATGCTTGGATGAAGTCGGCGACCTTTCATCGTTTCACGCCGCATACCGTGCGTGATGCCAAGGCATTGAAAAAGGAAATCACCCTGATCCGCAGACAGGGCTATGCGCTAACGGCACAGGAGCTGGAACTGGGTCTGTGTTCGATTGCGCTGCCGATCCGCAGCGCCGGCGGCCGAGCGGTGGCGGCGCTGAATGTAAGTCTGCAGTTCAGCGATTCGGCGCGCGAACGCGCCCAGAAGAAAATCCTGCCCGAACTCCTGATCACCCGCGAGGCTATCGAGCGTTCGATACGCCAGGGTGGCTGGTTGCCGCATTTGCATATGCGCCATGCCCATGAATAAGGTCTATCCCGTCGATGCCAAACGTACGCCGGACGGGCGCTATGGCGGCGAAATCAACCAAGCCTTTGCCGCACAGCCGCTGGCGTGAACGCATGCGCCGGGATTGAACGACGACACCGAACAGGGCAACGGCACGCGACACGCGTGCCTACAACGTTCGTCGAAACCGTGCCCCGCCTGCATCCGAGGCAAGGATTGCGCAATCGGAAGTCGCAACTGCACAACCCTGCCGAAGGTATTCTGGCCGAGCCCCGCGATCCGTCGCTAGAATTGCCAGACCGTTCGCTGAAAGCACATTGACAAGAGGTGGGTCGCATCATGAACCGCGGACATCTCCTGGCAGCGCGTGTTCGACACCGGCTCGCCTATGCGCCGGCACGCCGCGCATGAGAACGCTTGCCGAACCCACCGGTTCCCTGGCCACCGCGCTGGCGCATGCCGCGCGGCTTCTTGACAGCGATCCTCTGCTGGCGGCCGAGCAGGCCCGCGAAATCCTCAAGGCGGCGCCCGATCACCCGGCAGCATTGCGGTTGCTAGCGGGGACGCACAGCGCCCGCGGTGAATTTGGCAAAGCCATCGACATCCTCACGCCGCTGGTAAAAGCCTATCCCGATGCCACGCTGGCGCGCTTTGATCTCGGCGTTGCACTGGCACGCAGTGGCCAACACCAGGACGCGATCGACAGCCTGCGTCAGGCCCTGGCAGCCAATCCCGAGCTGCCCCAGGCCTGGCGTTGGCTGGCAGACACCCTGCTCGCCGCAGGCGATCGTTTCGGCGCCGACAGCGCCTATATGCAGCATGTACGGCATTCCGCCCGCGATCCCGAACTGCTGCAGATCGGCCAGGCCGTCCACCAGAACCGCATTGCCGAAGCCGAAGCCCTGCTGCGCGCGCAGCTCAGGCGCGTCCCCACCGATGTGGTCGCAATCCGCATGCTGGCCGAGATCGCCGGGCGGTTGGGTCGTCACGAAGATGCCGAAAACCTGCTCGAACGCTGTCTGGAGCTGGCCCCGAGCTTTCACGCCGCACGTCAGAACTATGCGCTGATCCTGCACCGCGCCAACAAACCCATCGAGGCTCTGGCCGAGCTGGAACGCCTGCTCAAGGTCGACCCGGTCAATCTGGGTCATCGCAATCTGAAAGCCGCGGTGCTGTGCCGGATCGGCGAGTACGCGCCAGCCATAGCGATCTACACCGACATCCTGGCGACCCAACCCAACCACGCCCGGATCTGGCTGAGCTACGGGCATGCGCTGAAGACCGCCGGCGAACAGGAACAGGCGGTGGCGGCCTATCGGCGCAGCCTGGAACTCGACCCCGGGTTCGGTGAAGCCTGGTGGAGCCTGGCCAATCTCAAGACGGTGCGCTTCAGCGCCGACGATGTGCGGGCGATGCAAAGCGAGCTGCCGCGAACCGACCTGAGTACCGAGCATCGCTTTCATCTGCAGTTCGCACTCGGCAAGGCACTGGAGGACGCGGGCGAATACGCCAAGTCGTTTCAGTATTATCTGGATGGCAACGCGCTGCGCCGCAGTGTGATCCTCTACAACGCCGACGACACCAGCGCCCGCGTCAGGCGCATCAAGCGTACCTATACCGCTGAATTCTTCGAGCAGCGCGCCGGCAGCGGCGCCACGGCGCCCGATCCGATCTTCGTGGTCGGCCTGCCGCGATCGGGTTCGACGCTGATCGAACAGATCCTGTCCAGCCATTCCAACGTCGAAGGCACCATGGAGCTGCCCGAGATCATTTCGATGACGCGGCTGCTGCGCCGCCAGAGCGGTGACGAGGCGGCAACGCCCTATCACGACGTGCTGGGTGGGCTGGATTTCGACACACTGCGCGGACTGGGCGAACAGTACATCGAACGCACGCGCGTGCAGCGCAAGACCGCTGCGCCGTTCTTCATCGACAAGATGCCGAACAATTTCGTGCACATCGGGCTGATCCATCTGATGCTGCCCCATGCCCGCATCATCGATGCGCGCCGCCATCCGCTGGCCTGCTGTCTTTCAGGATTCAAGCAGCACTTCGCGCGCGGCCAGAATTTCAGCTATGGCCTGGAAGATATCGGCCGCTACTACCACGACTATGTCGAGGTCATGGCGCATTTCGATGCGG
Organism: Lysobacterales bacterium; assembly: GCA_031391205.1. Taxonomy (GTDB): domain Bacteria; phylum Pseudomonadota; class Gammaproteobacteria; order Xanthomonadales; family Ahniellaceae; genus 0-14-3-00-62-12. Next base: position 16,910 of record JANMUE010000578.1, read on the forward strand.
TGCTGCCGGGCCGGGTGCACCGCGTCATCTATGAAAATATGGTCGACGACACCGAGGCCGAGGTGCGGCGTCTGCTCGATTACTGCGGATTGCCGTTCGAGGATGGGTGCCTGCGTTTCTACGAAAACGACCGGCCGGTACGCACCGCCAGCTCCGAACAGGTGCGCAAGCCGATCTACCGCGACGGCGTCGATCATTGGCAGCATTACGACGCCTGGCTGGGCCCTTTGAAAGCCGCCCTGGGGCCGGTCCTGGATTCTTACCCCGAACCTCCGGTATTTTCCGCAGGCGGTTAGTTCTTAACATAAACTTCACGATTGCCCCGATTCACCCCACGCGCGGAGAAAAAACCACATGCACAAATCAATCAAGGCAAGACCCAGACCGACGGGATTGTCCAGGATGGCGCGGCTGCCGCTTGCGGCGGCGGTCTATTTTGCGATCAGTTCCCATGCGTTCGCCCAGGATGCCGAACCGGCAGCAGATACCGAGGGATCGACGGCTCTGGAAACGGTCACCGTCACCGCGCAGAAGCGCGAGGAAAACCTGCAGGAAGTGCCGATCAACATCCAGGTGTTGGGCACCCAGCAGCTGGAAGATCTCAACATTTCCGACTTCGACGACTACGTCAAATACCTGCCCAGCGTCTCCTACCAGAGCGCCGGCCCCGGGTTCGCGCAGATCTACATGCGCGGTGTCGCCAGCGGCGGCGACGGCAACCATTCCGGCTCGCTGCCGAGCGTAGGCGTCTATCTCGACGAGCAACCGATCACCACTATTCAAGGCCCGCTGGATGTGCACGTCTATGACATCGAGCGCGTCGAAGCGCTGTCCGGCCCGCAGGGCACGCTGTATGGCGCCAGCTCGCAGGCAGGCACGCTGCGCATCATCACCAACAAGCCCGATCCCAGCGGGTTCGCCGCCGGCTACGGCGTCGAGGCCAATACCGTCAGCCATGGCGGTACCGGCTATGTGACCGAGGGCTATCTCAATCAGCCGCTGACCGAAACCGCCGCCATCCGCCTGGTCGGCTGGCACAAGCTCGACGCCGGCTATATCGACAACGTCTTCGGCACCCGCACCTTCCCGTCCTGGGATGATGACTCCGGCGGCAACGGCACCATCGACAACGCCGAGGAAGCCGAAGACGACTACAACGAGGTCGAAACCACCGGTGCCCGCGTCGCACTGAAGCTTGACCTCAACGACAGCTGGACCATCAGCCCAACCTTGATGGGCCAGCGCCAGACCTCCAACGGCAGCTTCGCGTTCGATCCGGAAGTCGGCGATCTGGAGTTGACGCACTTCTATCGCGAGCGCGCGGAAGATCGCTGGAGCCAGGCCGCACTGACAGTCGAAGGCAAGATCGGCAGCTTCGATCTGACCTATGCATTCGCCCACCTCAAGCGCGATGTCGACGTGGACTCCGACTACAGCGATTACTCGTTCTGGTACGACACCCTGGGCGCCTACGGCGAATATCTGTGTTCGGAACTCGATGAAGACGGCGCCTGCGTTGAAGGCACCCTGATCAATCCGTCGCAGTACATCCAGGGCGTGGACGGCTACAAGAAGACCAGCCACGAACTGCGCATCGCATCGCCGCAGGAAAACCGCTTCCGCTTCGTCGCGGGCGTATTCCTGCAGGATCAGAAGCACTCCATCGAACAGCGCTATCTGATCGACGGCGATCTCGCCGACGGCCTCTCGGTCACCGGCTGGCCGGATACCCTGTGGCTTACCCAGCAGAACCGCCGCGACAAGGACGACGCCATCTTCGGCGAGATGTCCTTCGACTTCACCGACAAGCTCACCGCCACATTGGGTGCGCGCTTCTTCGAAGTCGACAACAGCCTCAAGGGTTTCTTCGGATTTTCCGCCGGCGTCAGCGGTTCCACCGGCGAGGCCGCCTGCTTCGATGAAACCGATTTCGACGGCGCGCCCTGTATCAACCTCGACAAGCGCGTCAAGGAAAGCGACCACATTGGTCGTTTCAACCTGACCTATCAGGTCAACGACGACGTGATGGTGTACGGCACCTGGTCGGAAGGCTATCGTCCCGGCGGCATCAATCGCCGCGGCACCCTGCCACCGTATCTGTCGGACTTCCTGACCAACTACGAAATCGGCCTCAAGAGCGCCTGGATGGACAACACCGTCATCTTCAACGCCTCGCTGTTCCGCCAGGATTGGGAAGACTTCCAGTTCAGCATCCTCGGCGCCAACGGTCTGACCGAGATCAAGAACGCCAACCAGGCCCAGATCGACGGTCTGGAAATGGACCTTACCTGGGCGGCTACGTACAACCTGCAGATCTCCGGCGGCGTCTCGTTGTTCAATGCCGAGCTGACTGAAAACTACTGCGGTCTCACTGATGAGAACGGCATACCGATCACCAACTGTCCTTCCGCCGAAGCCCCCGATCCGCCGCAGGCACCAAGCGGCACCCAGCTGCCGATCACACCCGAGTTCAAGGGCAACCTGACCGCGCGCTACACCGCCGATGTCGGCAGTCTGCAGGTCTACGGCCAGGGCATCATCGCGCACACCGGCGAACGCACCTCCGACCTTCGCATCACCGAACGCGAAATCCTCGGCGACCTCGACGCCTACACCACCGTCGACTTCTCCGCCGGCATTCGCAAGGACACCTGGACGGTAGAGTTCTACGTCAACAACCTGTTCGACGAACGCGCCGAAATGTCGCGATTCACCCAGTGCGCGGAGTCAGTCTGCGGCGCCTCTGGCGAAGTGCCTGAATATCCCAACGGTCAGGTGTACACGGTTACCAATCAGCCACGTACGTTTGGTGTGCGGTTCTCGCAGGATTTCTGAGGATTGGGTTTCTTCGGGTGATTCCTGTGTCTGTGTTGAAGACCCCGGCCGAGTGCCGGGGTTTTCATTTGTAGAGTGGCTGTTGTGGGCGGCCGTTGTGGGAGTGCTGTTGTGGGAGTGCTGTTGTGGGAGCGGCGTCCCGCCGCGATGCTCTTGCTCTGTTCTTGTCCCAAAGGGATTTCCTTCGGTCATAGGCGGGGCTTGCTCCGCTGCCTTTGATCTTCGTCCTTCGTCACGACCATCAATAGCAGGCACGCTGCGCGTGCGTCATCGCTGCGCGACGCCAAAGAGCTTTCGCGCTTTCGCGCGAGTTACTTTCTCTTTGGATGGACAAAGAGAAAGTAACCAAAGAGAAATCCACCCCTCAGCGACGCCTTTCG
>JANMUE010000030.1:0-38730 GCA_031391205.1 Lysobacterales bacterium
GCGATCTGCGCCGACGCGAGGCCGACATCGCCATCCGCCACATGCGCCCCGAGCAGCCGGACCTCATCGGCCGTCTGATCCGCGAAGCCAGTGCCAGCTTCTACGCCTCCGCAGCCTGGGTGCGCGCGCATGGCCACCCACGCACAGCAGAGGAATCCGCACATTGCGACTTCATCGGCACGGACCGCTTCGGCCGCTATCTGGGGCAGCTGCGCGCGCATGGTCTGCCGATTGTCGGCGCCCAGTTCCGCAGCTACGCCGACAATTCCGTCACCTACTGGGAGATGGTGCGCCAGGGCCTGGGCATCGGCGCCATGATGGACGAAATCGCCCGCGACACACCGGGGGTGGTCCGCGTGCTGGACGAAGTGTCGCCTGTACGCTTCCCGATCTGGCTCGTCACGCACCGCGAGCTGCACACCGCCCGACGCATCCGCATCGTCTTTGATCTGCTGGCAGAGGCGCTGGCGTAAATGCCGGCGCCGAAGCGGAAGTAGGCTGGCGGTGAGCTTAAGTAAGTGCCATTCGGGTCAGTGACCTATCCCGCAGCACGTCATCGAGAAATACTGGTTTGAGCCCTGCTTCGCTAGTCCTCGAACCCATCCGCAAACATCACGCCGTGGCAGGCGGCAACTTGAGCAGCGTCGATCACGATGTTGAACTCTGCGAATTCAGTCATCGCCACCGCGCCGTGATTGAAGATCACCCAACGCTGCGTGAGGTCGGTGTAAAACACATCGAACGTGGCGTCGCCATGCAGGCCGGTCCGCGGCGTGACATAGAACTGGGCGCAACGCGTGCCATTGAGCAATGGATGGTCCAGGATGGTGCCGCCAACGGCATAGGCATTGGCGCTAGAGGCCGTATGCACGTAGGCATTTGGACTGGGGTCCTGGGCATAGATATTGAAAGCTGCACCGACTGGAATGTCGGCGAAATCGTTGTTGAGCACGAACCACGAAGAGCCAAAGTAACCTACCGACGTGGTATGCGGATTGTAGACGCCGGCGCTTCCGCCCGGATTCCAGTTCGGTGTCGCCAGCACGATGCGGCTGGGTAGGTTGTTCAGCGCGCTGTTGTTGATCGTGGTGAAGTGCCCCGACAAGTTGCCGGCAGTCGCGGTATGGACGAAGGCGCCATTTCCGTCGCTGGGTACAAACACATTGAACTCGACACCCAGTGCGAATGCCGCGTCTGTTTCCTGATTGAACATGCGCCACCGCCCGGAAAAATAGTACACGCCGAAAGGATTTGCATTCGTGGTGAGTGGGGGATCGTCCGTCGGCCCGGCGTTGACCGTGGCAAACAGGCGCGACAGCGGAGCATTGTTGATCGACGCATGATCGACGACAAAGGTGTTTGCGGTCGGCGCATTGGCACGCGCGCGCAGGCTGAAATCACCATACTCGTAGGCACCCATGTCGGCCTGCGTGTCCTTGAACCTGCGCAGGCCGTCGGCATCGACCATGCCGAGGCCGGCGTTGGTGTAAGCGCTGAATGTGTCGAAGCCAGCAGCTGCGTTGATCGCCGGCGAGCCAGCGCGCAGGCGTACGTCGGTCGATGAAATCAGCAACGGATCGCCGGTGACATCGTTGGCGCCGGGCGTGTAGGTGTTGGCATCGTTGCCGAAGATCAGGTTGTAGTTCTCGACCACCGAGGGCTGAAACTCGGGGTTGATCTGCAGTCCCCGATCGTTGCGCGCTATCAGATTGTTGGTTACCGGTCCACCGATGCTGCCGGTGCCGGAGCTGCCGCTCCAGCGCGAGAACGAGATACCGTAGAGCAGTTCGACCGCGGTGTTGTTGACAACCTGGGCGTTGATGCTGCCGTTGTTGATGACGAACAGGCTACCGGCACCTTGACGACTGCGACCGACCATGGCATTGCCGATCACGCGCGCAGTTACGCTGCTCGGCGTTGACGAGAACAGCCCCTCGGAAATGCCGATTGCCGCTCTGGCGTAACGACCACGCAGTTCATTGTTGACCACGATCACATTGGCTGCGGAGCCCGAGACTGCATCAGCAAGAATGCCCCAACCACCTGCATCGCCGACGGATTCGATGCGATTGAAGTCGATCAACGCCGAACCGTTGCTACCGAAGAAGGTGACTTGCATGGCAGCATCGAACAGCGCCGGCACCGCGACCTTCAGGCGATTGTCGGCAATGCGCACGTGGGCGGTCCCGGCGCTGCCGGCATGAATGCGAATGCCGGACGCACTGGTCGGCGCGGTCGACACCATGCTGACGCGGCGGATCTCGATATTGGCCGCGCCCGCCCGGTTGTGGGTGAACTCGATCATGCCATTGGTCAGGGCGATCCGGCGAATGGTCAAGTTGTAGCTGCCATCATCGGTGGAGTTGCCATAGATCGCCCGACCGGCTGCCATCTGTGCCGAGAAGCCGATGTGGCCCTCGAGCGTGATGCTGCGTGACAGGAACACATTTTCATCGATCGGCGTATTGGTCACGATCTGCACGGTATCCGCGGCTGCCGAAGCAGCGACACAGGCTTGCAGGGTGCCTGCGCAGGGTGCAACTCCAGGCCATGTCCGAACGACGGCGTGCGCATCGATACTCGCCAAGGCGGCTGTGAGAACAACAAAGGCAAGTCGAATCGTCGGCATGATGGGGTCTCATCCCGGGATTGGGATTGCCCAGTAGTTCGCGATAAGGCGTCCTGACCGGACAGGCGATTGCGCGCAGGCGATTGCGCGTGCGCGCAATCACGGGGTGCCACATGCAACGCTTCGCCCAATCGAGAGGGTGCCCGTTGGATGTGTGCTGGCAGACCTCGGAAAGCCGGGGAATCGGGGTGAGTGAACCAAAACGACCAGCAAGCAGATCACGCTGCCTCAAGCTCGATATACACCCGCCTTCCTAGTGCAGAGGCGATTCACCAGCGCATCGAGCGAAAATCGCGAGATGCGGCCGCGCAGCAATTCGTTCATGCGTGGCTGCGTCATACAGTGTCGGGCAGCGACGCTGCAAGGTTGCGGTACTAGCGAGCAATTTGCGTACTAATGGTTGGTAGAAGCAAACCGACCACTGGAGGAACACTCATGCGTACGCTCATCGCGCTGTATACCACTTGCGTCCTTATGTGGGGCGTGGCAAATGCTGCGACGCCGCTGTGCGGCAGCACCGTCACCGGTTCGATTCAGTTCACTTCCGACATGTACTGCGGACCCAATCAAACCGGTCTGACCGTTGTCGCCAGCCACGTCGAGATCGACTTCAACGGCTTCTCGATGATTGGGCCCGGAATCATGCACTACACCACCGGCATCGATGCCTTCGGGGTGGACGCGGTCACGATTCGCGGTGGCGGCAAGCTCGAAGGGTTCTATTGGCCCATCCTGATCGTGCATGGCAGCGGGCATTTGATCACCGGTATGACGGTACCCGCCGATTGGAACGAGCCGCTCACCCTTCGGAATACCAGGTCGTCGCAGGTCACTGACAACACGATTGCGCGGCTGCTCATTGCGGCCGATCCGGGCAGTACCGCCGAGGATAACCGGATCATGCGCAACCGCTTCCAGGGCAGTCCCATGGGAGGCAGCCTCGGAATTGTCGGCCAGGGCACCTCGCGAACGCTCGTTCAAGCCAACGCAATGAACATGGCGGGCATCGGGCTGGTGGAAACCGGCTCGAACGATGTTCTTGGCAATCGCATCACCGATGGCTGGATCGCGATGTACGAGTCGTCAGACAACCGGATCGCGGGCAACAGGATCAGTAATCAGCCCCCGTTCGGAGGCTTTGAAGGCATTTGGATCGGCGGCGGCCTTAACCCCAATTGCGCCCAGGCCAGGCCCAGCAGTGGCAACCTCATCGTGGGCAATACGATCGCCTACAGCCCCATCGCGGTTCGCTTTGGAACTACCACACCGTGCATGATGGGTGCGCAGAACAATTGGATTCAGGACAACATGTTTGCCCGAATATCCGTCGCCGCGTTGTACTTCGAACCCAGCGCGCAGAACAACGATGCGCGATTCAACCAGTACGTCAGCGTCGCCACACAGGCGATCGACTACGGCACCGGCAACCTCTGGCCCTAGCAGGCGGTACCCACTCGGAAAACCGGGGTCAGCGAACCAATACCACGGTCAAGCACATCACGCCGCCTCGAGCGTGATGTGCACCCGCGTAGTTCCTCGAGCCGACACAACATAATCCGCAACCACCCGGTTCTGTTACGCGGTTCCCGATAGGCTGTGCGTTGGGCGGTACGGTGCGCCCGGCTTTGGGAGTTGTCAATGTACGTCTGGCCCCGTATGTGTCCTGCGTTTTTCGCCTGTGCGCTGCTGACGCTGCTGATTTCAGCGACATCGGTCGCCGCGCCGGTTGTGCGCTCGTCTCTGGATCTGCGCGTACCGGTGGCACCTGCGCCGGTGGCAGTCGCTGGTCAGGCGCAGTTGATCTATGAGCTGCATTTGACCAATTACGCTGACAAGCCCGTGGTCATCCTCGCCGCCCAGGTGTTGAACGAGCGCGGCGCTTCATTGCTGGATCTGCGTGGCACCGAAATTGAACAGCGCATCGGCCACCCCGGCGTAACCGATGACGCTGCGGTTCAACGGCGCATGCTGCCGGCCGGCATGCATGCGGTGCTGTATCTGGAGCTGTCCATGGATGCCGTGTCAGTTCCGCACACGCTGCAGCACCGTCTGCAGTATGCCTTCGATGGGGATGGCGCGTCGCAGTTGGGCATGGTCGAAGATTCGCCACTGCGCGTGGATCGAACGCCCACGCCGGTGCTGTCTGCGCCGCTGCGTGGCGGGCCCTGGGTCGCGATCCATGATCCGACCTGGACGCGCGGTCACCGCCGCGTGCTGTACGCCATCAACGGTGTGGCGCGCATTCCCGGCCGCTATGCGATCGACTTCGTCAAGCTCGATGTGCAGGGCCGCAGCACGCGCGGCGACGCCGACCAGGTCGTCAACTGGCTGGGCTACGCCGAAGACGTGCTGGCCGTGGCCGATGCGGTGGTAGTGGCTGCGCGCGATGACATGACCGAGGTCAAGAATGTGTCGGCGCACACCAAACATGCGCTGGGCGACGCGACCGGCAATTTCATCGCGCTGGATATCGGCGCGGGGCGCTTCGCATTCTACGAACACCTGAAACCCGGCAGCGTGCGCGTGCGCGTTGGCCAGCGCGTGCAGAGCGGCGAAGTGATTGCCGCGCTCGGCTTCACCGGCGATTCCACCGGACCACACTTGCACTTTCACGTGGCCGACCGCAACGCGCCGTTGGCTGCAGAAGGCCAACCCTATGCGTTTGCCGGTTTCGAACTGCTGGGCGGATTTGCGACTCTGGATAAGCTGGGCAGCAGCAGATGGCAACCCCGCGCCGAGGCTATCGCCACCCAGCGCCATGCCGAACGCCCCGGCGCCAACGTCGTGCTGAAGTTTCCCGCGCGTGGGGATTGATAGAAGGTGGGGTTTTCAGACGGGAACCGGCGTTGATCCGGCCGCATGACTGCGGATGATCTCTGGGCGCTCGGTTTTTCGTATATTTGAAATCGGGCTTCATCCAGCCGGTAAGTGTCATGTCGACCACTGGGACATTACGACGGGTCCTCGATCCAAAACGCCCCACGGGCAAGGCAGTGCATGAGCAGCGAACGTTGGAAGCGGTTGCGCGATCTGTTCGAACAGACGGCGGATATGGCACCAGAACAGCGCGCGGTGTTTATCGACGCTGAGACCGCGGCGCAGCGCCTCGATGCCGATATGCGTGTCGATCTGCTGGCGATGTTGACGGCCGATGCGGTCAGCGGTGGCGAGGCAGCGCCTCTGGGGGCATTCGCGCCCGATCTGATGCGCGAGATGGAATCCGACAACGTCAGGGGCGAGTCGTCGCTGGCCGCGGGCACGCGCTTTGGGCCATGGCAGGTTCAGTATGAAATCGGCCAGGGCGGCATGGGCGCGGTGTATCTGGTGGAGCGTGTCGATGGCGATTTCAAGCAGCGCGGCGCGCTCAAACTGATCCGCCGCGGCTGGGACCGGGGCGAACTGCAACGCCGCTTTCGCGCCGAGCGCCGCATTCTGTCGGCGTTGCAGCATCCGGGCATTGCCTGTTTTCTGGACGGCGGCGAAAGCGTCGACGGCACGCCATATCTGGTGATGGAGTTTGTCGACGGCCGCTCGCTGAGCGATTGGTGCGACGAACATCGGCGCGGCATCCCGGCGCGGCTGAAACTGTTCATCGACGTGTGCGCGGCAGTTGCCTATGCGCACCGCAATCTGGTGGTGCACCGCGATCTGAAACCGTCCAACATCCTGGTCGATCAGGAGGGACGGGTGAAGCTGCTGGATTTCGGCATTGCCAAGTTGATCGAGCCCAATGCCGAGCAGACTGGCACGCAGCAGCGTTTGTTCACACCGGAATATGCAGCACCCGAGCAGGTGCGCGGCGACCCGGTCACCACCAGCGTCGATGTGCACGCGCTCGGTCTGCTGCTCTACGGCCTGCTGACCGGACGCAGGCCGTTCATCGCCCAGGGCTCGACGCCCGCCGCCTACGAACATGCGGTGCTGAATCACGAACCGACGCGGCCCTCGCTGGCCGTCGGCGAAGACGGCAGCGATGCCGCCGAACTGGCAGGACAGCGCGATCTGACACCGCTGCGATTGAGCGCGCAGCTGCGCGGCGATCTCGATGCCATCGTGATGAAGGCCCTGCGCAAGGAGCCCACGGCCCGCTACGACTCCGCCGAGGCGCTGGCCGAGGATGTCGAACGTCATCTGCTGCGCCAGCCGGTGCACGCGCGTCGCGGTGGATGGCGTTATCGCGGGGGGCGCTTTCTGCGCCGGCACGCACTCGCTACTGCGCTGGGCGGCATTGCCGCGTGCTCGTTGATCGGTGGGCTGGCGGTGACGCTGTGGCAGGCGCATGCGCTGCGCAGCGAGGTGCTCAAATCGACGCAGGCGTTGAATTTCATGATCGGCGTATTCACCAGCGCCGACACCGGAAAAACCAGCGGGCGCGAGATCAGCGCCGTCGAGCTACTGGATCAGGCGCGCCAGCGTATCCGCACCGAAGTGCAGGACAGCGCTGCGCGCAGCGAGTTGCTGCTGGCCATTGCGCGCTCTTACCGCGGACTGAGCAAGCGCCTGGACACGCTGCCGTTGACCGAGGAAGCAGTGCAGCTTCGGCGCGCCATCGGCCAGCCATTCGGGCTGGCGCAGGCGCTGGCGCTGCGATCGGCGTCCCTGCATGATCTGCGCCGCTTCGACGACGCGCTGGCATCGCTGGACGAGGCTGCAACGCTGGAGCTGGGACAATCCGACGCCGCCGCATTGATGCGCATCGAACTGCAGAGCCGGCGCGCCAACATCCTGATGAACCTGGGACGTGTGGTCGAAGCCGAGACGGCATTCGCGCGTACCTACGCCGAGCAACGCAGGCAGCTCGGCGAGCACGATCCGGCCACTCAGGAAACCGGCATCTTCTGGGCATTCGCGTTGATCAGCACCGATCGCTACGCGCAGGCGCGCGCCGTGCTCGAACCGATCGTCGCCGCAATGCGCGTGGCCGATCCGGCGCAGCCAAACTCATTGGCCTTCGCGCTGGACGCACTTGCCGCCACCTGGCAGCACGAAGATCCGGCGCGCACAGTGCAATACGGCCGCGAAGCGCTCGAACAGGAACGCATCGCCTATGGCGACGACTCCACGCATACCGCGCAACGCATGGTCAACCTGTCGAAGTACCTGGTCGAGGTAGGCGAGTATGCGCAGGCGCAGCAACTTGCAGATCGCGCGCTGGCAATGATGCGCACGCATGCCGCCGCGAATCCCGGCATCCAGTTCCCGGCATTGAAGATGGCGGCGGCGGTGTATTTGCTGCGCGACGACCCGGTCAGCGCCGAGCCGCTGCTGAACGAGGCCATTGCGCTGCGCGACAGCGCCGACGCCAAGCCCGCGATATCGGTCGCCTGGATATTGCTGCTGCGCGCACGTGCGCAGGCCATGCTCGGTCGCCGCACCGATTCTCTGGCCGATTACGCGCGCGCCGACCTGGCTTTCGCGGAGCTTCCAGCAGATTCCTGGCGTCAGGCATTCACCGTGATTGATCGCGCAGAAACCGAACTCGAACAGCCCGCACCCGACTACGACTGCACCCGGCTCGAGGCCGTAGCCGCCACGGTGCAGCAGCAACTCGGCAGTGCGCCGCTGATCGCACAATGGAGCGAGGCCGTGGCCGGCGCCTGCCATTGGGCAAGCGGCGATGCCAGCGGCCGCGAGCGCATGCAGCGTGCGCAAACCTTGCTGCGCAGCCGACTTCCCGCTGAGGATGCGCGCCTGCGCTGGCTGGATCGGTTTGCGCAGCGGCAGAATTGATTCCTTCTCCCGCGTGCGGGAGAAGGTGGCCGCCAGGCCGGATGAGGGCGGTGGGCGGTGCTGGACTCTTGATGCGCCGTCGCAGGTTTCCCTCACCCTAACCCTCTCCCGCGGAGCGGGAGAGGGGACTTCATCGCAAACTCATTCACCCGGCTGCGGCTGCAACCCATCGGACGCCAGATCAATCAACGCATCGCCACGATCGAACTCTTCACCGGCGGCATCGCATTCCGGATAAGAGCCATCGACGCCAAGCCGGAGAATGGCCTGGGAGCATCCGACAATGGAGGGCTTGACGCCATTCATGATGTCCAGGCTCTGCATTTCCATGCCACGCTGGGCTGCCTCGCGATCGCCCAGATCGAAGCGCTGGCGCAGCGCCACGCGGTCGTTCAGTTCGGCGACCAGTGCATCGATACGCAGTCGCAGATCGTCGGCAATGGCGGCGGCCTGACTATGCAGCCGCGGATCGAGCAACGCGCGCTTCAGATCTGCAAAGGCGTTGGGTACCACATGCCAGTCGTTGCTGCTGACCTTGTAGGGAAAGTTCGGCAGACAGTTGCACGACGGGATCCTGCCCTGGGCGTTGATCCAGTTGTTGCCGTAGTAGCTGGTGATCTCCATGTAGTCGCGCTCGCCCGGATAGGCAAAGGTCTGGCTACCGTCCCGATACTCGATGGTGACCTCATTGTAGGGACAGCCTTTGCCGGGCACCCAGATATGCAGGTCCTGATACAGGTCAGCGCTCGGCAACTGCGTGAACGGAAATTCCCTTACCCAACGGTAATAGGACGGATCGTTGATGCGCAGACCGCAGGCCCAGTCCGGCTTGACCAGCGCCGGCCCTGACCCGTAGGAAATATCGCCGGGCTGATGCGGCACGTTCGGGTCGGCATCGTAATACCACACACGAAAATCGGCGGCGCCGACGGCGCTGGCGCAGGACGCGAGCACAAGGCCCAGGGACAGCGTGGATTGCTTGAGACGGTGCAGCATGACGAGCTCCTTGGTTGAAATCGGTTGGGGTGCGAGCAGCCGATCCGCTCGATGGCAGCAACGCTGCCACGCGGTCGGTAGGCTCCAGCATCCCTACATACGCAATGGCCAAGGCCCGGAGATCATGCGAGGCAAAAACCGGGGTCGGGCGAAATGGCACCTGCTTGAACGTGTAAGGCAAGCCTGTGGCTTGCCGTCTAAACATTGCGGCAATCCCGGGACGGCACGCGAAACGCGCGCCCTACAGACTTTAGGCAACCTGCGCGCTCGCTTGGCGATCGTCAGCCGCTGGCCCCGGCCGTGCACTTTTGCCGTTCAGTGCATGAGGCCTGACCATTCGGGTCGATTGGAGGCACCGATGCGACGATCATGGTTCTTGCTCGCGCTTTTGTTGATAACGCCGTTGCAGGCGGCTGAAACCCGCTTCAGCGGCAACGCCGGCTTGAGTGCGGCCAGCACCCAGACCGGCGCTGATCAGCGCTTTTCGTTGATCGCCACATTGCATAGCAAACCGCGCGTGGCCAGTGCGTCGGTCGATGACCGCTTTGCACTTATTGCGGATATGGCCGCACCGAAAGCCATCGCAGGCACTTGCGGCGGTTCAGATGCGCTGTTCAGCAATGGATTTGAAGGCCCATGACCGCTCATGCGGTTTGCATTGGCGGAACATCGAACGCTGCGACCTCCGGAGAAACAAAATGAAACTGAGTCTATTGATACTTGCGCTGATGACGGTGCAGAGTCTCGCGCACGCTTCGCCGTGGACCTATCGCGGCACTTTGAACGACGGCGGCAAACCCGCCAACGGCAGCTACGATTTACGCCTGACCTTGATCGGCGAATCGGACCAGCGACCCATCGCGCAACCCATCAGCCTGTTTCGAGTCCCGGTGCAGGAGGGCGTATTCTCGGTTGAAGTCGACTTCGGAATCGACTTGAGCAACGCGCCCGCGCTGCGGCTGAAAACCGAAATTGGGCAGGAGGGTTTGGCGTTTACGGCGCTGGGCGAACCGACGCGGTTCGATCCGAAGGCCGCACTGGGCGGAGCGTGCTGGAGCACCGATGGCAATGCCGGCACCAGCGCAGCCAGCAACTTCATCGGCACCACGGACAATCAGCCGCTGGTGCTGCGCACGCGAAATGCGCAAAGCCTACGCATTGAGCCCAGTGTGCAGCTTCTATCGGGCGTGCCGATCACCGCCAACATGATCGCCGGCAGTCGGGCCAATGACGCTGTCACCGATGTTCGCGGCGCGACCATCGCCGGTGGTGGTGCGGTGATCAATGGCGATCCAGGATATTCCGATGGATCGCCCAACCGCGTCACCGACCACTACGGCGCCATCGGTGGCGGCCTTGGCAACCGTGCGGGCGACGGCGATCCCGGCGTTATCGGCGATAACGTCACCAACGCCCCATTTGCGACCGTTAGTGGTGGACGAGGCAACGACGCCAGTGGCGCGCAAAGTACCATCGGCGGCGGTAGAGATAACGTTGCTGATGGCGCCAATAGCTTCCTCGGCGGCGGTAACGACAATGTTGCCGATGGCGCCAATAGCTTCGTCGGTGGCGGATTCGGCAACTTTGCGACGGGCCTATCGAGCGCCATAACCGGTGGCAATGACAATGACGCAAGCGGCGAGGCGAGCAGCGTCGGCGGTGGTGCAGCGAACCGGGCCCAGGGTAATGCAAGTCGCGTGAGTGGCGGCTTCGACAACTGCGCCGGAGGCGACTACAGCTGGGTAGGGGGCCTTCACGCCATTACGCGCCCCGGTAACGAGGCTGGCGACGGTACCTGCACCTCCAACTCCGGCGATACGGATGGCGATGAAGGCACATTTGTCTGGGCCGATACGCAAACCGCCGATTTCGTGTCATCCGGATCGAACCAGTTCTTGATTCGCGCCCAGGGCGGCATGGCGATCAATAGCACAAACCCCGGCGGAAACACGCTGCGGGTGAACGGCACGTTGCGGGTGGACGATCTGGGTGCTGCAGGCACCACCGATGTCTGCCGCAATGCATCGCTTCAGCTCGCAACTTGCTCGTCCAGCATTCGCTACAAGGACCATGTGTCCGACCTGGATCTGGGTTTGGCGCTGATCGAACAGATGCGTCCGGTGGGCTACGAATGGAAGGGCTCGCACCAGCCTGACATCGGTTTCGTCGCAGAAGAAATCGCTGCGCTCGACGAGCGCTTGATCACGCGTAATGCCAACGGTGAAGTCGAGGGCGTGAAATACGAACGCCTGACCGCAGTGCTGGCTGGCGCGGTGCAGGAGTTGTCGGCGCACGATGAGTTGCAGGCACAAAACATAATGAAGTTGCATGCGGCCAATGCAGAGCTGCGTGCACGCCTGGATGCCATCGAAAAAAGATTGTCGATGATCAACCGGTGAGGCTTGAAGCGCAGGGCGCTGCATCAGTGCCTGACTGCCTCGTCGCGCGCAAGGGTGAGCGACGACTTGAACAAGCGGGTTGCCTTGGTCAAAAATGTGGTCTGACCACTCGCCGGCGGGTTTTCATCGCGGCGTGCAAGTGCGGTGTAAGGTAAGCCAGAGACCCGCCGAGGAAGAACGTGTTGCCGATTTCTTTGCAGTCTCGATTCGTGCGCGTACTAAGACGCGTCGGCAAGCGGTTGCTGGGCAGGCGCATGAGCGAGTGGCTGAGCCGAAGGATCGTGACGCGGTCGATCAGCCGCGCGATCGACATCCTCAAGAGCGGAAGCTCGCCCTGCACCGCCGATTCCATCATCGCCCTGATGTACTCGAACGCGTTCAAATACATCCGACCCTGGCAGCACCGGCATGAGCTGCTGGCCTTGGGGAGAGCGCTTGAACACAGAAAACCCCGGACCGTGCTGGAAATCGGGACGGCGTCGGGCGGGACATTGCTGCTGTCAGCCTGTCTTGCTGATGCCGATGCGGTGATCTTCTCGATCGACCTGCCGTCCGGTCCCTATGGGGGCGGCTATCCTGAGTGGAAGATACCGCTCTACACCACCTTCGCAAGAGACCAGCAGCGCATCGAACTGATCAGGGGCGACTCGCACTCGGAAGAGGTCTTCAAAATGCTGAAGCATCGGCTGGAAGGCAGAGCGATCGACTATCTTTTCATCGATGCCGATCACAGCTATGAGGGTGTGCGGCGCGACTTCGAGATGTACAGCAGGCTATTGGCAGAGGGCGCGATGGTGGTGTTTCACGACATCGTGGCAGACCGGGGCGAGTTGCAGAGCCATCAGGTCTCGACCTACTGGAACGAGATCAAGACACGCTACACGCATCGTGAATTCGTCGCGGATCCGGATCAGGACAAGTTTGGACTCGGTGTTCTCTATTATCGGTCGGAGGGCGCGTAGCGCGTAGCCCTGAGAACTTGAAGAACATCGGCAACAGAAATACAACGACGAAGGGCTGCAGCGACGCGCCGAGTGGCTGAGCGGGGCCAGACCCACTCACTCTTGATTTTCCTCCGGCCCCTGTGAAGATCAAGAGCGTGCGGGTCAGGCCCCGCACCTACAATGGCAAACAAGGCAACTCTGCATCAAGGAGGACCAGCTCATGAAAAAATCGGACGCGGGTCAAGGTCCGTCGGCATCGGCGCTGATATCGGAAAGAATCGCCGAGCTCGGAGATTGGCGCGGCGAAACCCTTGCCAGAATGCGCAGGCTGATCAAGGAAGCCGACCCGGAAGTCGTCGAGGAATGGAAGTGGATGGGCACGCCGGTCTGGTCGCACGACGGCATCATCTGCACTGGCGAGTCCTACAAGGATAAAGTGAAGCTCACCTTCGCCAAGGGCGCGGCTCTGAAGGACCCCGCTCGTCTCTTCAATTCGAGTCTGGACGGAAACGTGCGTCGCGCTATCGACATCCACGAAGGCGAAACCGTGGACGCCTCGGCATTCAAGGCGCTGATCCACGAAGCGATCGCGCTCAATAGTGCCGGCAGGTCCAAGGCTTCGAAGAAGGGCAGTAGGGCTCTGTAGCCGAAGGACATTGCGTCGAACGGATTGCCGCACAATCCAGCGGTGACGAACGCACGCGCATATTGAAGCCGCACTCGACAGCGACACGCATGTGCCTCTTCACCGCTGCACCACGCGCGAGCGACATCGCCAAGACATCTGTGCAAGGCAGTCTCACCTGCGATGCACTGTAAGGCGACATGGCATCCATCAAATTGTGCGTGACGCAGATGCACTGCGTTCCACCTGACCGGAGTTATGACATGAACACCCGCACTTTGCTTCTCTCGCTGGCCATCGCCGGCACACTGGCGCTGTCGGCGCCTTCGTTCGCCAGCCATCACAGCGAGCACGCCACTCCATCCATCGTGGGCATCGCCAGCAGCAATGCCGATTTCGAAACCCTGACTGCCGCGCTCAAGGCCGCCGATCTGATCGGCACACTGGAAGGCAAGGGACCGTTCACGGTGTTTGCACCGACCGATGCCGCCTTCGCCAAACTTCCCGCCGGAACACTGGAACACCTGCTCAAGCCCGAAAACAAGGCGGAACTGGTGGGCATCCTCACTTATCACGTGGTGGCCGGCAAAGTCACGGCGGCCGACGTGGTGAAACTGTCCAGCGCCAAGACCGTCAACGGCAAGGAAGTCAAGGTCACGGTTCAGAACGGCAAGGTGATGATCGACGGCGCCAACGTGACGACCACCGACATCAAAGCCGGCAATGGCGTGATTCATGTGATCGACAGCGTAATCACGCCCTGACACCGGATAAGATTACATCGGCAACGATGGTATCGGCCCACGCCACTGCAGTCTGACTGCAGTGGCAGTATCTGTATGCAGTGCTCGCGCCCTACACCAATGTCCTCGCCACTGTCCGCGCACAGCGGCTGCGCCTGGGTGGCGCAGGAACGCGTCGTCAAACCACACGCTTGGCATTGTCCTGTCGCCGGCATGGAATCTGCCCTGCCGGTAGGCGTGTCGGAGTTTGCAGTCTTGTTCGGGCGAACGCGTCCGACATGCAGCCCCTCCCAGGGTGGAGGGTGGTCATGAATCGGAATAACACGCACTGGCTTGCGACTTTTTCGCGCGGCGGACTGAACGCCCTGTCTCTGTTTGCGCGTCTCATCGTGCGCGTTGCCTTGCTGCCGTTTGTCGCGATCGCGGGTGCTGACAGGAATATCGATGCGCTGTTGAGCAGGCGATAGCCTCTACCAGCGCAGCGGTGGTCGCGGTGCGGGTGATTCACGATGCCAAGGTTACCGTGAACGACGGTTCTGACGGAGTCGATTTGCATTTCTGAAAACCCGGCTTTCGAATAACGTGGATTTGCCATGACCCGACAATGCGCCAAGCTGCACGCTCTATGATCGCCGTCCCGCAGTCCGATGTGCGGCGGTCCGCAACCGAAGTTCATCCACAGGAGTCCGCCCATGATTACGTTGCGCCCCGCCCAGGAACGCGGCCATGCCCAACACGGCTGGCTGGAATCCTGGCACAGTTTCTCGTTCGCCGATTATCGCGATCCCCGCCATGTGCACTGGGGGCCGCTTCGGGTGATCAACGAAGACCGCGTCCAGCCTGGCCGCGGCTTCGGCACCCATAGCCACAGCGATATGGAGATCATCAGCTACGTGATCGACGGCGCGCTGGCGCACAAGGACTCGATGGGCAATGGCACCGCCATCGTGCCCGGCGAGGTGCAGCGCATGAGCGCCGGCAGCGGCGTCACGCATTCGGAGTCCAATCACAGTCCGTCCGGAGTGACCCATTTCCTGCAAATCTGGATCATGCCGAACGCACGCGGCATCGCGCCGGGCTATGAGCAAAAAACCTACAGCGACGATGAGAAACGCGGAACGCTGCGGCTGATCGCCAGTCCGGACGGCAGCCAGGGCTCGGTAACCCTCCATCAGGATGCGCGCCTCTACTCGGGCTTGTTCGACGGCGCTGAAACCGCTGAGCACCGGCTCGCCGACGGCAGGCTCGGCTATGTGCACGTGGTCACGGGCGCGGCGGTGATCAACGGGCGAAACGTCTCCGCAGGCGATGCGCTGCTGTACTCGGAAGAAACCCGCGTGCTGATCGAGCACGGCACCGCGTCCGAGCTTCTGGTGTTCGACCTGCCGCAGTAGCAGCGTGCATCCGGCACGGGGTCCGAGCCATCGCTTGAAGGGGGCAGCAACTGACCCTGCCCGCGATGGCCGTATCCGGTTACATTGCACCATGTTCAAACGCATTCTCGTCGTCGTCTGCCTGCTCGCTGCGCGCCAGGCTTGGAATCAGTACAGCCATCGCGAGCTGGATCAGCCTGATGGTGTTCTGGTCGCAGCAGAACCCGTGCAGGTCGCAATCAATGAACTGCGTGCACGACAGATCGGCGAATTCCAGGTCAGGCCGCTGGCGAACTTCAGCCTGCGCGGTCGCGTGCTGCTGGTGTCGCGCTATCGAATGGATTTCGAATCCAATCTTGCGCCCTATGACCTTGGCATCGGTTGGCAGCGCATGTCCGATTCGGCGGTGCTGCGCGGTCTTGATTTCACGCAGACCGGGCGATTCCTGTTATGGCATTGGCGCGACGCGCCGCCGATACCCGAAGACGAAATCACACGCTCGGCAACGAACATCCATTTGATCCCCGCCGATGCCGCGATCGAAGCGCGTATCGCCGCACTGCGTCCCGGCCAGGTCGTGTCGCTCAAAGGGCAACTGGTTGAGGCCGCCACTGCCAGCGGTTGGCTTTGGCGCAGTTCGTTGCGCCGCGATGACGGCGGCGCCGGTGCGTGTGAACTGATGTATGTGGAGGAAGTCAGTATTTAGGGAACCTCTGAATAACTCACGACTTCGTCTTCGCTGAACAGCTTAGTGCTTGCCACACCCTGGTTTTCAACAGCGGAGCGGCAGCGAAGCTGGTCAAAACCTGCGGTTTTCGCCCCCTGACTCAGGGGGCTATCACGGCTCCGGACTTATTCAGGTGTTCCCTTGTACCGCAACACAGGCCCTATGAATCGAACTTCCACCGTCGAGGATCTGCGCCGCTACGCGATCGCGCGCAGCCTGTTTGCCCCGACGACACTGGCGCGTGCCATCGATAAGCTGGGCTTCGTGCAGGCCGATCCGATCCGCGCGCCGGCGCGGGCGCAGGATTTGACGCTGCGCCATCGTGTGAAGGATTATCGTGCCGGCGATCTGGAACGACGCTATCCCAACCTGGGCATCGAAGAGGACTTCTTCGTCAACTACGGTTTCCTGCGCCAGGGGCATCATGCACTGATGCATCCGCGCACACCGCGCATGCCGTGGACGGCCGCACGGCAGCGGCAGGCGCAGGCAGTGCTGGAGTTCGTTCGTGCACATGGCGCGGTGCACCCGCGGGTGGTCGATGCGCATTTCGCGCATGGCAAATCCCGCAACTGGTTTGGTGGTTCATCCAATGCCAGCACGCAGCTGCTCGACGAGATGCATTACCGTGGCATGCTGCGCGTGGCCAGACGCGACAGCGGCGTGCGTGTCTATGCGGCACGCGAATCTGCAGCCGAAGCGCTTGATCCGCACCAGTGCCAGCAGCGCATGGATGAACTTGTCGATTTGATCGTGCGCAAATACGCGCCATTGTCGGCGACGAGCCTGGGCGGTCTGGTGAGTCATTTGCGCCTCGGTGCACCCCAATGGGGCGACGATCGCAAACGCGCGCTCGCTCACGCCAAACAGCGCCTCGCCCACGCACGTATCGACGGTGTCGACTGGTACTGGCCCGTGGGCGAGAACCCGACGTCCGCCCGCTATCGCGATGATGATGAGGCACGTCTGCTGGCGCCCTTCGATCCAATCGTCTGGGATCGCCGCCGCTTCGAGACGTTCTGGGGCTGGGCCTATCGCTTCGAAGCATACACGCCCGCACCCAAGCGCAAGCTCGGCTACTACGCGTTGCCATTGCTATGGCGCGGACAGGTCATAGGCTGGGGCAACGTGCAGGTAAAAGACGCAGCCCTGATTGCTCAGTTCGGCTACGTCGACTGCAGGCCGAGCGCGCAGTCGTTCAGGTCGGCGCTCGACATGGAACTGCAGCGCATGAGCACGTTTCTCGGCCTATGACGATGCGTCGGCCCCTCAGTAGCGGGGCCGACGATCTGGCCAACGATCACTTGCGGATGAACGCCAGAAGATCCTGGTTGAGTCTATCCTTGTGCGTGTCGGTCAGGCCATGCGGTGCGCCGGAATAGACGAGCAGCTCTGCATTCCGGATCAACTTGACCGATGCCTTGCCAGAATTGTCGAACGGTACGATCTGATCGTCGTCGCCATGGATGACCAGGGTCGGCACATCGAATTTCTTCAGGTCGTCACGGAAATCGGTGGCGGAGAAGGCCGCGATTGAGTCGTAGGTATTCTTGTGACCCGCCTGCATGCCCTGCACCCAGAAGGATTGGATCAGACCCTGCGAAGGCTTGGCGCCGGAACGATTGAAACCGAAGAATGGACCCGAAGCGATATCGAGATACAGCTGCGACCGGTTCTGCAACGAGGCTTTGCGCAGGCCATCGAACACGTCGATCGGCACGCCACCGGGATTGCTATCGGTCTTCAGCATCAACGGTGACACCGCACTGACCAGCACCGCCTTTTTTACCCGGCTGGTGCCATGGCGGCCGATATAGCGCGTCACTTCGCCGCCGCCGGTCGAAAACCCGATCAGCGTCGCGTTTTTCAGATCGAGTGTTTCGATCACTGTCGCCAGATCATCCGCATAGTGGTTCATGTCGTTACCTTCCCAGGGTTGACTGGAACGGCCATGACCACGGCGGTCGTGCGCAACGACGCGATAGCCCTGCGTAGCCAGGAACATCATCTGCGATTCCCAACTGTCCGAACTCAACGGCCAGCCATGGCTGAAGGTAACGACTCGGCCATTCTTCGGACCCCAGTCCTTGTAGTAAAGGCGCACACCATCGGCGGTGGTGATGTAGTTGCTGGTCTTCGCGATGCCGAAATTTTTGCTGGTGGCAGTGACGTTGTGGTCTGAGGCAACGGGCGTTGCGGCTTCGACCTGGGTTGAAGCGACGCAGGTCAGCATGACCAAAGCTGCCGTGCGACGAAGAGCGTTCATGAGGTACTCCTGGAGTGAGAGGTTGCAGGTCAGACAGCAATGACCAGAGACACGTCAATGTTTCCGCGCGTGGCATTGGAGTAAGGGCAGACGATGTGAGCCTGCTCGACCAGCTGCTGCACCTGTTCCCTGGTCAGGCCGGGGACGCTGATGTTTAGCTCTGCCTGGATGCCGAAACCGGTGGCGATGGGGCCGATGCCAACCTTGCCGGTGATGCGTGTATCGGCGGGCAGCGCGACCTTGGCTTTGCCGGCGACGAATTTCAGTGCGCCGAGAAAGCAGGCCGAGTAGCCGGCGGCGAACAGTTGTTCCGGGTTGCTGCCGGGGCCGCCGGCGCCACCGAGCTCGCGTGGCGTGGACAGCTGCACGTCCAGCGCGTTATCGGACGAGATGGCGCGGCCGTCGCGGCCGCCGGTAGCGGTGGCCTGGGCGGTATAGAGAATCTTTTCGATGGACATGGTGGACTCCGTGGTTTGCTTGAATGTGGAAGTGGGTGCCAATCGGCAGGACGTACTCTAGGCGTGTCGACGACACCAAGGGTTACGTATAATCCATAAAACATGACCAGGGGTATCGTTGTGGCCGATCGACTCGAGGCGATGCTGCAGCACTTCTCTGTCAGCGCGCAGATGTTTCACGCCGGCACGCTATGCGGCATCAACGATCTGCTGCCCCAGGACGGCGTTGGCCAGCTGCACCTGATCAAGCGCGGCACTGTCACCGTGCGCCATCACGGCGAGGCGGATCTGCAGATCGATACACCCAGCCTTCTGCTGTATCCACGCCCGATGGCGCATCGCTTTGTCATGGATGCCGACACCGGCGCCGATCTGACCTGCGCCAATCTTCGATTCGACGGAGGCGCCGCGAATCCGATCACGGCCATGCTGCCGGCGTTCGTCTGTCTGCCATTGCCGCAGATCGGCGGATCGGAGCCTGTGCTCGCGCTGCTTTTCGAAGAAGCGTTCGAGCAGCGCTGCGGACGCAAAGCATTGCTTGATCGACTGTTCGAAGTGGTCCTGATACAGATCCTGCGCCATCTGATGGGTCGTGGACAGACGCAGGTAGGCATGCTGGCCGGCCTTGCGCATCCAAGGCTGCGGCTGGCGATGATCGCTATGCATGAGCGGCCGGCAGAGGAATGGGGACTGGAAGCCCTGGCATCCCAGGCCGGCATGTCGCGCAGCGCTTTCGCGAATGCATTTCGCGACACCGTGGGCTGCACCCCTGGTGTCTATCTACAACGATGGCGCGTCTCTCTCGTGCAGCAGGCACTGCGGCAGGGACGTTCGCTCAAGCTGGTCGCGCATGAGGTCGGCTACGGCAGCGAATCGGCGCTGTCCAGGTCATTCAAGGCGAGCCTGGGCGTCTCGCCGCGGGAATGGAAGCAGGCGCAGTCTGCTTGACGTGGCGTTTTGTAGGGCACGCGTGTCGCGTGCCATCTGGACGTCGTGTAAACGGTGAGAGGGCACGCGACACGCGTGCCCTACAAATTTCATCGGAGCTGGCAGCCTGCGCAATTTATAGCTGCGAGACGACTTACCACTTCATCTCGCCCTTGCTGACCTTGGCGCCGATGTCCAGCGCGATGCCCAGGCCGGCGTCCGGATAGGCCTGCTTCATCGCAGCGATCAGCTCGGCCGAGTTGCTGCTCTTGTCGAAAGCCTGCTCGAAGGCCAGCAGATAGTCGCGGGTGTAACGCAGTGCAGACGCATCCAGCTTCGCACCGGGCTTGAGGTGGCCCGGCACCACCACTTCAGCATTGCGCGCCAGCATCGCGTCCAGGCTTTTCACCCAATTGGCACGGGCCTCCTTACTGGCCGAATCGGCGGTCCACACGTGCAGCCCGGAGAAACTGCTCACGCCACCGACGATGGCATTGAGCGAAGGAATCCACACATAAGGTGCGCCGGCATGCGAATCGTCGAATCCGACCAGTTCGAGTTTCTCGCCTTCCAACTCGATGTTCGTCGCAGCGAACACTTCCGGAATCACCGGTTGGCGCGGGCCATTGGCTCCGAGCTTGGGTCCCCAGGTGTCGAGCTTTTTCTGCAGACTGTCGCGGATGTGCTGCACCGTCGCGGCACTGGCGTACACCTTCACGTCCGGGAACTGCTGCTTGATCGCCTCGACGCCAAAGTAATAGTCGGGGTCGCCCTGGGTGATGTAGACCGTCGTCAGTTTCTTGCCGCTATCCAGCGCCAAGGCTGCCACGCGCAGCGCGTTGGAACGGCTGAACTGGGCATCGAACAGCACCGCTTCGGTCTTGCCGCTGACCAGCACCGAGCTCACGTAAAAGCCATTTTCTTCGGCGCTGAACACCTTGAGCTGCAGCGGCCTGGTCTGGGCGGCCATCTCACCCGACAGCGTCATTCCGAGCAGAGCGGGCAATACGAATTTCAGGAAAGTCATGTTCATTTTCATCATGGTGCTCATCGTGTTTACCTTTGTAGGGAGCGGCGGCGGAATGCAATATCTGATGGGCGCACATTAGGCAGTCACCGGCCTGCGAAAAAGCCGCTACGATGAAAATCATCTTTCGTAAAAATAGAACAATACGATGCAACTTGATCGACTGAGACGCATGGCCCTGTTCACCCTGGTGGTACGCCACGGCTCCTTTTCCGCCGCCTCGCGGGCGCAGGACCTGGCCACTTCGGTATTGAGTTCGGCCGTCAGCCAGCTCGAAGAGGAACTCGGTGTGCGTCTGCTCCATCGCACCACGCGCAGCCTGTCGCTGACCGAGGCCGGTCAGCTTTTCCACGAAAAATGCGCGGAGATGATGACCGCCGCCGAGATGGCGGAAGAGATCGTGGCCGGTGGATCGAGTGTGATCGCCGGCCGCCTGCGCATTTCGGCCGCCTCGGATACGGCGCAGACGATCGTGCTGCCCGCCTTGACGCCGCTCGCCCGCCAGCATCCCAAGTTGTTATTGGATATCCAGGTGGACGACCACATCGTGGACATGGCGACGCAATCCATCGATCTGTCGATTCGCTCTGGCTGGCTGCGCGATTCCTCTCTGGTGGCGCGCAAGCTGGCTGATCTGCACGAGGTGCTCGTGGCCTCGCCCGACTACCTGCGACGCCACGGTCTACCGGACTCGCCCGATAGCCTGCGTCAGCACCGCGTCGTGGGCTTCAACCGATTCGCAGAGCCGACCACCCTGGTCTTCAAGAACGATGCGGGCCAGAGCGCGCGCATCCCGCTCACGCCGGGAGCGATGACCAACAACGTCTCTATGCTGCGCGACCTCGCCGTCCGGGGCTTCGGCGTCGCACGACTGCCGAGCTACATGGCGCAGCGCGAAATCTCGCAGGGCACGCTCGTCGTGCTGTTGCCCGACTGGAATCTGCCCGGCGCGGGAATTTATGCCGTCACGCTCAAGCGCAGCCTGCAGCCACCCAAGGTCAGCGCCGCCATCGAAGCACTGAGCACCTATCTCGCGTCAAAGCGCGGATGACGTTGTGGCGTCGTGCAGCCCGAAATGCACGCCGCAGTAAACCCATTCCCCGAGTCTACGCCAATGATTCGGCGATAGCGCGCGAGCGCCTCTTGTGGAGTGCGGCAGCTTGCTGCCGCACTCCACAGGAACCGGTGCTTCGGACTTCAAACGCGCTCCTACCAGCCGCACGCCAACGCGCTCAGTCGCCGACCAGGCTGATCTGGTATCGGCAATTGACGGAGCTGAAGCTGTCGCAACGCACAGTCACACCGGAGACCACCACCGGCTGGCTGAGAGCCAGCGTGATGTCTTCGCCACCCTCCTTGGCCGCGAACACGAACGAACCGCCGGTCAGCAATTTGACGGTGATGACGAAGGCGCGGTTACCGCTGCCGCCCAGATTGGCGACGGTGATCAGTGATGTAGTCAATGGTTGGCGCAGATTGAGGTTCTGGAACTGTTGATCCGGCAGACCCAAGGCCGGGCTTTGCATCGATTCGGCACGTGTCGCCGGCGCGATGCTGACGGTTTGTGCCGCGGCGGGGGCTGCTGTGAACAACATGCCCAGGCCGGCACACAGCGCAGCGGTGGCGATGGAATGCATCAGGTTCGAAGAAACGTTCATTTGGCGCTCCTGCTGATCGGGTATCGAGCGACATGCCCGATGCAAACCCTCTCTGTCAGGTGAAAACGCGAAATACCGTCAATCCGGGACAATGCAAGGCACAACCGTCTTCTGTGGCGATGTCCCGTCGCCGCGCTGCAATTGGCGGGAATCACCTAGTATTCGGGTTTCACAAGGTGACCTCCCCTGCGAGACAGCCCATGCGCCTGCAACTACTTTTTTCGGCTGCACTGCTGACCAGCTCTGCTCACGCGGCGCAGGTCGACCTGCCTGGACCCAGCGGCAGTGGCCGCTTTGGTCAACAGGTGCTGGCATTACCCAACGGAAACTTCGTGGTGACCAACCCGGGCTTCGACAATGGTGCGCTGCTGGATGTCGGTGCCGTCCATCTCTATAGCCCCGCGGCAGTGCTGATCAGCACATTGACCGGTAGCAGCTTCGAAGATGCGGTCGGCAGCGAGGGCGTTGTGCTGCTCGGCAACGGCAGTTTCGTCGTGGTCAGCTCACGTTGGGACAACCCGGCAACCGCCGAACCTGACGTCGGCGCGGTGACCTGGATCAATGCGACGACCGGATTGTCGGGCGCGGTCTCCGCGAGCAACTCGTTGATCGGCGCCAATGCCAGTGACGACGTCGGCCGCCGCGGCGTGGTGGCGTTGAGCACGGGCCACTACGTGGTCAACAGCCCGGACTGGGACAGCGCCACCGCGATCGATGTCGGTGCCGTCACCTGGGCGGATGGCGACACCGGCATCGTCGGTGAAGTCACTGCGATCAACTCGCTGGTGGGTGTGACAGCATTCGATCGGCTCGGCGATGAAGATTTGGTGCTATTGAACAATGGCAATTACGTCGTGCGTGGGCGCGGTTGCGACATTGGCGCGATCACCGACGCCGGTGCGGTGATTTGGGGTGATGGCGAGCTGGGTGTGCGCGGACCGGTCTCCGCGTCCAATGCGCTGGTCGGCAGCAGCAGCGACGATGGGATCGGCAACGATCAACGCGGTGTCGGCGTGTATCCGCTGGACAACGGCAACTACGTGGTCACCAGCCCCGGCTGGGACAACGCCGCGGTGCCGGATGCCGGCGCCGCGACCTGGTGCGACGGCGGCATCGGCTGCAGCGGCACGGTCACTACGGCCAATTCTCTGTTCGGCACTGTCGCCGGCCATCAAGTCGGAAACTTCGGCGTGACCGCGCTGCGTAATGGCAACTATGTGATATCCAGCAGCGAATGGAGTGATGGCAGCCAACAGCAACAGGGCGCGGCGACCTGGGCCAATGGCAGCAGCGGCAGCATCGGACCGGTGTCGGCAGGCAACTCGCTGATCGGTGCCAGCGAATCGGATCGTGTCGGCAGCGGCGTCGTCGCCCTCAGCAATGGACACTTCGTCGTCGCCACCTACGAGTGGGACAACGCCGGCATCGCCAACGTCGGCGCGGTAACCTGGGGCGATGGCGGCATTGGCATCACCGGCGTCGTATCGGCCAGCAATTCGCTGATCGGCAGCAACGCGTTCGATCAGGTCGGAAGTTCGGTCACCGCATTGAGCAATGGCCACTATGTCGTCGCGAGCCCGCTGTGGGACGGAGCGGGCATCGTTGATGCCGGTGCCGCAACGTTCGCATTGGGCACAGGCGCCACTGCGGCCTTGGTATCCACCGCCAATTCTCTTTTTGGCACCAGTACCAGCGATCGTGTGGCTGGCACCGGCATCACCGCCCTGGACAATGGTCACTACGTCGTCAGCAGTTTCGATTGGGACAATGCCGGCATCGCCGATATCGGTGCCGCCACCTGGGTCAACGGCAACACCGGCCTCATTGGCGCGGTGACTCCGGCCAATTCGTTGATGGGCGCAGTGCCCGGAGACCAGATCGGCTTTGGCGGAATCAAGGCACTCAGCAGCGGCGACTATGTAGTCACCAGCCTGTTCTTCGATGCCGGTGGTACGGGCGATGCTGGCGCGGTCGCCCTGGCCGATGGGACCAGCGGACGCAGCGGAGTCGTCACCGCGGCCGCTGCCCTTGTGGGCAGTAACGCAGACGATCTGATCGGGGACTCGGGCGTTACCGAGCTGGTCAACGGCGAGTTCGTGATCACCAGTACAGCTTGGGACAACGGCAGCATCGCGAACGCTGGTGCGATCACCTGGGTGCGTGCCGATGCAACCGCCGTCGGCCCGCTGCATGCCGGCAACAGCGTGTTCGGCACGGTGAGTGGCGGCGGCAGCAGCTTGAACTTCGACTACGACAGCATGAACGATCGATTGCTGATTGGACGGCCCCACAGCAACATCGTCACGATGTTCACCATCCTGCCGGACGCGATGTTCGGAAATGGATTTGAGTAATGTCTTAGTTTGGAATATCGACGATGAAGCCCTTCTCCCGCTGCGCGGGAGAAGGTGGCCGCAGGCCGGATGAGGGAGGCGTTCGATGGTGCTCGGATTTGTCGTGACGCGCTTGGTAAACACTATCCGCTATCGGGCGCTTCCCTCACCCTAACCCTCTCCCGCATGCGGGAGAGGGGATCAACCCTGTCGACAGAACGTAAGTTCTTTGCATCTCAAACTGGGAAACCACCGGATTACCCAACTCCCGAAAACCAGATATCAAATCGGGTTTCGCCGCTTCCACTCGCAGCCAGACGATAGCTCAGCCCATGCCGGTTCATCACTTCGCGCACGAACAGAAGGCCAATGCCCTGCCCGCCCTTCTTGGTGGTGAAGAACGGGGTGAACATCTGCCCGGCAGGTACTTCGCCGAGCCGATCTCCGGAGTCGATCACGGTCAGGCGCACGCGGCCGTCTTCCTGCACGAGTTCCAGGTGAACATATCCACCGCTTTGTGCGCGCTCCTTCTGCGTCGCGTCCACAGCCTCGACGGCATTCTTGACGATATTCAACAGCGCCTGCTCCATCAGATTGCGATCCAGCGCCTGCGCCGCTATCGCATCGCAGCGCAACCAGTCGATATGTATGCCGAGGCTTCGGCACTGCTCGCGGTAGAGCCTGAGAATATCGTCCATGACTTCGCGCAGGTCGGTGGGATGCAGCTCAGCAGCCGGCATCTTCACCACACGGCTGAAGCGTTCGATGAACTCGCCGAGACTGGCATTGCGGCGCTTCACCGCGTCAATGGCCGTAATGAAATCGATGCGGTTGGCGTCGGTGAGCTGCGGCTGGTAGAACAATAGCGAATCCAGCACCGAACCGGTCGCCGCCACCGTGTTGTTGACCTCGTGCGCCAGCACCCGCACCAGCTTTTCGTAAGTTGCCTTCTCGGAACTTTCCAGTTCCTGCGTCATTTCCTCAATCAGCAAAAAATGGCGGGCAAAACCGCGATCGAAAAAATGATTGCGCTGGCAGCGGTAACGCCTGCCATCGGCATCGGTCAGCAACCGGCTTTCACCCGCGGGCAGCGCGTCGAGTTGACGCAGCATGTCCTGGCTGCGCTGGCGACCGTTTGCATCGAGCGTGTCGACGAACACCGCTGCGCCTTGCACCCAGTCGCTCAAGGGCTTGCCATCGGGATGCGCCAACCCCAGCAGCGCCACCGCGCTGGCATTGATCAGGCTGATGCGTCCGTCGAAATCGAACGCGATCACTGCGCTGGGCGTGGCTTCCAGCAGCCGATCCAGAAATCCGCGTTGCTCGCCGAGCTTCAGTCGCTCCTGATACAGCGCGTCCAGCATCCGGTTGAACAGGCTGACGATGCCGGCCAGTTCATCGTTCGGCGCCTGCTGCAGCCGTGCCGCGTAGTTATGATCCTGCAGCAATTCATGAAAGCGTCGCGCATAGTCCAGTGGCTGCAATGCGCGCCCGATCAGCACGACTCCTACGGTGAAACTGACCAGCAACACGACTTCGAGCGCAACCACGACGATGGGTTTCTCGTGATACAGCAACAGGGTGAGCACGAAAAAAATCGCATGCAGGCCGATCAAATAGATCAGCATGCGCGCGCGCAACGTCACGGCGCATCCTCGCTGTCCGCGGCGAGGCCGTATTTTTCCAGACGCCGATACAACGCTGCACGACTCAACCCCAGCGCCTTGGCCATGCGCGAGATATTGCGATCGTGCTGCTCCAGCGCCTTCTCGATCATCAGCCGTTCGACCTGTTCCAGCGTCATACCGTCAACACCGATGCCGGGCCGGCTGGTTTCAACCTCGCTGCTTTCCGCATCGACGAAGTCGGACTGATCCAGAACGCGCTTTCCTACCAGCAGCAGTGTGCGCTCCAGCACCTGCTTCAACTGGCGGATATTGCCCGGCCAGGGTTGCGACGCCAGCCATTCGCGCGCGTTGTGGGTTATCGCGACTTCACCCAATCCGTACTCGGTCGCGAGGTCGGCAATCAGCTGCGTGGCAATTAATGGAATATCGCTGCGGCGCTCGCGCAGTGGCGGCAGCCGCAGTGTGATCAATTTCAGGCGATAGAACAGGTCTTCACGGAAGTCTCCGGCCGCAACCAGCTCGGCCAGTTCGCGGTTTGTCGCCGACACCACGCGGATATCGGCCTGCTCCGAGCTGCTCGCACCCACCGGGCGATAGCTGTGGTCCTGCAGCACACGCAGCAGCTTCACCTGGTCGGCACGATTCAGCTCACCGATCTCATCCAGAAACAGTGTGCTGCCGTGCGCTGTCGCGACATGTCCGCGCCGATCGACCTTGGCATCGGTGAAAGCGCCGCGGACGTGACCGAACATTTCGCTTTCGAACAGCGACGAGGTGATCGCGCCCATATTGATCTTCACCGCAGCCTTGCCAGCGCGCGGGCTGTTGCGATGAATGGCATCGGCGATCAGCTCCTTGCCGGTGCCGCTCTCGCCGAGGATCAGCACCGGCGCCCGGGTCTTCGCAACGCGCCCCACCGTCGCCAATACCTTCAACAGATCCGGATGTTCGCCGACGATGCCGCGGAAATCGAACTCCCGGTCCAGCGCTTCACGATTGGGTCTGCCGGTCGACCGTGGCTGCGCCAGTTCCAGTGTGGTTCTGATCAGCTCGATCAGCTGCGCGTTCTGCCAGGGTTTGGTGAAAAAATCCGCCGCGCCAACCTTGACGCCTTTGACCGCGAGCGCGATCGAACCCCAGGCGGTCATCAGCAGTACCGGCATCGCGGGGTGCTGATCCTTGATCTGTGCCAGCAGCGCGAGGCCTTCCTCGCCGCTGGTCTGAGCCGAAAAATTCATGTCCTGCAGAATCAGGTCGACTGTCTGCGCGGCCAGCAGCGGCAACACCTGCCCAGGCTCGTCGCAGGTCAGCACTTCGAAGCCCGACTGCTTGAGCAGCAGGGCCAGTGAGACTTGCACCGAGCCGTCGTCATCGACGACCAGGATGCAGGGTTTGCGGGGAGATTCCATAGTGACCTGATCGATGTTGCGTAGGGTGGGTGCAACCCTCCATTTTCAACTTATCGAAAATGGTCGGTTGCACCCACCCTACTGTTATTCGTAATGCAACGCCTGGGTCGGGCTGAGACGACTGGCACGCCACGCAGGATAGAGAGCACAGAGCACCGAGACCAGCGCCATGATCGCCACCGACTCCAATGCGGCGATCAAGAATAGCGGCCAGTTGAGGTTGTCGCCGAACACACCCGTGATCGGCAGCTGCACCAGCAGGATCAGTCCCACCGCCATCGCCAGCGAGGTGAGCAGTAGCTGTTCGGCGATGATCTGCCGATAGATATTGGCCGAGGTGGCCCCAGCGGCGCGACGCATGCCGATCTCGGGAATGCGGCGCGTGGTGTTCTGCCAGAGCACGCCGAACAGACCGAACGCCACCATCAACAAAAGAAACCCGGCAATCACTGACAACACGATCAGCGGAATGATCGACTCAGTCAGTATGGACTTGCGCAAATCGCTGAGCGGAGCGATCCGATACGACCAGTCGTTGCGGATCAGTTTCAGCTGCTCGCTGAGTTTGGCTTCGAAAACGCGGCCGGTCCCCGGCTTGAGCCTGAGCAACAAGGTGCGCACGCCATGGGGGCTGGACAGCGGCGAGAATCGCGTCAATACGAAAGGGGTCGGGCTCATGAATTCGCCATGACTGCGAAACTCTTCGATCACACCGGTGACCCGCATCATTGTTGCATCCTCGCTGCCTGGCTCGCCCTGGCTGATCAGTTGGCCCAACGCATCCTGCGCCGGGAACATGGTCTCGGCCAGGCGCTGGTTGATCACCACCGGAATCTCGGCCGCACCTTCATCCACCTCGGAAAACCAGCGGCCCTGCCGCAGCCGGATACCGAGCACTCCGAAGAAATCGTCGCTGACCTGCATCATGTCGGTCGATATCTCAGCACCGCTGCCGGGCAAATACAGGCCCGACGTCCATGTTGCGCGTATATAGGGCGAGAACGCGGCGAATGCCACTTGCTCCACTTCAGGCAAAGCCTCCAGGCTGCGCTTGAATTTTTCGTACAGCTGCGCATCGTTCTTCATCCAGTCTTCGCTGGACAGCTGCAACTGCACCGACCAGACCGATTCGTAACTGAATCCCGTCGGCATTCGATAGAGCTGGTAGAGGCGTGTGGCGGCAGCGGCGATGGCGAACACCACGATAAAGGCGAGCAGCAGTTCCAGTGTCAGCATCAGATTTCTGGTCTTGCGCTTCCACAGCGGCTTCAGCAGATGACGAAACATCAGGCGGCTCCTTTCAGGGCTTGGACGGGATGCAGTCTTGACATCTTCCACGCCGGTATCACGCCGGAGAGCAGGCCGAAGATCAGCGTGATGATCAGGCCGCAGACAAACACCGCGAAGTTGATGTCAACCTTCAGATAAGGGATCAGGCCGGAGTGTTCCAGCCAGATGAGCACACCTTTCGCTGCGACCAGGCCGAGCAGCCCACCGAACAGACACAGCAGCACATTCTCGACCACGAACTGGATCACCAGCGTACTGCTCGATGCACCGAATGCCTTGCGCACCCCTATTTCCGAACTGCGCTCGAGAATGCGGCCAGTGTTCAGGTTCACCAGATTCAATGCCGGCAGCGTCATGAACAGAATCATCAGCACGATGATAATGATGAGCAGCATGCCGGCGCCGGAGTCCGCCACGCGCTCGTTGCGAAAAAGTCCGCGCGCAAAGAAATCGAGCTTGCTGTCGGCCCAGATGTAGGCGTGCGCCCACTGTTCAGGATCATTGAACTGAATCTGCTTGGCGATTCCGGCCACTTCCGCCTGGATCAACGGCAGCTCGTCCGGGCTGTTGGCCAACAACAACGCCCAGAAGTTGCCGGACATCTGATTACGGTATTCGGTGGACGGATCGGTGGTGACCGGCACCCAGATGTCGGCATAGGCGTTGAGCTGCAATGCGGCCTCGACCACGCCGATGATCTCGAAGCTCTGGCCGCCGACATTAAGACGTTTTCCCAGTGCCTGTGCATCCGAAAACAATTTTTTGGCGGTGTCCGTGGTGAGTACTGCGACAAAGCGGCCCAACGCCACATCTTCGACGCTCGGCACCCGGCCTTCGACAACGTTGAAGTCGAGGATCTTCCAGTATTCCGCATCGGTGCGGCGCATCTGCAGTTCGGTGACGCGGTCGTCCTGGTAGACCGACGTCGCGCTGGGGCTGGTGACCGCTGCCACCATCTGCACCGACTTCATCGGCTTCAGATACTTTTCGATCAGCTTGTAGCCCAGCGGACCGGTGATCGCAGAGTTGCCGTCCTTGCTCTCCGACACTACGGTGGTGACCTGCAGGAAGCGATCGCTGCGGCCTTCGACGCCAGTGGGATAGAACGCATTCTGCAGCAGCGCGGTCACCACCAGAAGCACCATCAGCGTCAGCGTGATGCAGCCGAGGTTGATCGCAGTGAACAGTTTGCGCCGCGTGTATACCTTGTAGGCAGTGATCAGATAATTCTTGAACATGACGACTCCTCAGGCGACCAGCTGGCCATCGAACACGCGGATGATCTGGCTGCCGCGCCTGGCTTCGCGCTCGTCGTGGGTGACCATCACCACGGTGGTGCCTTCCTGATTGAGCCGCAACAGATGGTCCATCACCTCGGCACCCATCTGGCTGTCCAGATTTCCGGTGGGCTCGTCGGCCAGCAACACCTGCGGGCGCCCGACCATGGCGCGCGCGATCGCCACGCGCTGCTGCTGGCCGCCGGAGAGTTGATTCGGGTAGTGCCCCAGACGTGCACCCAGGCCGACCTTCTCCAAGGCCTCCTGCGCACGACGACGACGTTCGCTTGCCGACACCTTGCGATACAGCAGTGGCAGCTCGACGTTGTCGATCACATGCAGATCGTTGATCAGATGAAAACTCTGGAAGATGAAACCGAACGTCTGGTTGCGCAGCCGGGCCACGTCCTTGTCGCGATAGGATTTGACCGGCGCACCATCGACACTGATCGTGCCGGTGCCGGGCTGATCGAGTAGACCGATGACATTGAGCAGGGTGCTCTTGCCGCAGCCGCTGGGCCCCATGATCGAGAGGAACTCACCCTTCTTGACATGCAGGTTGATGTTCTTCAGCGCCAGGGTTTCCACCTTGTCGGTCTGGTAGGTCTTGCTGATGTTTTCCAGTCGGATCATTGCTGCGGCCTCGGTGTGGAATGGGTTCTTCGGGAAATGGCGTATACATGTGTGTAGGGCGACCTGTCGCTTGCGTTCCGAATGCATCGGCAACGTTTGGAAGGCAAGCGGCACGTCGCCCTACGGCAGGAGCGATGGCTACCGTGTCGGCGTGCTCAATCATGGACACGAAAACTATCGAGATGCTTGTACTGGCTGATATCGGAAACGATCAACCGATCGCCAGCCTTTGCGCCCGAAATGATTTCGACCGCCTGCCCATCGCCCAGGCCGACATCGATCATTCTCTTCTGTGCAATGCCACCACTGATGACATGGAGTTCCTGTCGCCCTTTGCCGTTGAAGGCTGGGCCGCTATCCGCCACCAGTGCATCGGCTTTCTGTTCGGTGACGATGTTGGTGTCGACGCGCAGCTTGTTGCGCAGTAGCGCGTGATTGGGTTCGGCCAATGTCACCAGCAGGCGCACCGTGCCGTTCTGGATTTCCGGCAGAATGGTCTGCACTTCACCCAGCAGCGTCTGCCCGCTGTAATTGACGCGCACCTGCTGCCCTGGACTCAGGTAGCGCGCATAGAAATCCGATGTCGTTGCTTCGACCCGGTAGTTGTGCAGCTCGGACACCTTGGCCACCATCTGCCCGGCCTGCACGCTGGCGCCGGCGTCAGTCAGCACCCAGGTCAGCATGCCGGCGATCGGCGCTTTCACCTGCGTCTGCTCCTGTAAATGACGCTGCTGCTCCAGCTCTTTTTTCAGAATGGATTCCTGAAGCAGTGCGCCTTCGATATGGGTTTCGGTCACCTTGCGTGTATCCACCACCGATTCGCGATGCTGGCCCAGCTCGATTTCGATGCGCTTGACCGCAAGTTCAGCAGCGCTCAGGTCTGCAGCGGAAAATGCCCCCGTCTTTCCCAATTGCCGGTAGCGTTCGAGTTTCACTTTCGCGCTTTCGAGGTCGAGCTCCTGCAGTTCGATCTGGCTGGCCAATTGCTTCTGCTTCTGCTGCATCTCCAGCGTCAGCGACTGCACACGGATGCTCTGCTGGGCAATCTGCTCCTCCAGGCTGGCCATCGCCAGGCGTATGGTCTGATCGTCGAGCTCCAGCAGAAGATCGCCTGCCGCTACTTCCTGGCCGGCCTTGACGTGCAGCACCGAAACCCGCGTATTGATCGGGCTGGGGACTTGTTCTTCATGCACGGGTATGACCACACCCGAAGCATTGATGGTGTTGGCGATGCCACCGCGCCTGACCTGGGCCACCCGGATATCGGACAAGGCGACGCTGGGGCTGATGATGTGGTTGATGCCCCAGGCTGCGAAGGTAATGCCAGCCAGCAGGCCGCCGCCAAGCACGAGCCGCATCTGCAGGCGGCGGCGCTGGGTCTGGTTGCTGATCGGCTGGTCCATGGTGAAACTTCCTGTTTGCGTGGAAGCTCTTTTGCATGGGTCATGCCATCTCCGGCCTGATCTGGAATTCGTTCCAGATCAGAAGGATGCGGTGCTGATGACGCGCACCAAAGTCGAAAAATTGGTCGATCGCGAACAACGGTGTGCGATCGCGAACACCAAACATGTAGCGATGACGTAGGGTGGGTGCAACCCACCATTGCTGGGCATTCGAAACGAGTGGGTAAAAACGGTGGGTTGCACCCACCCTACAATCCAGCTCAATCCCCCGCTGCACTCGCCCCGCTGTGCACGAATCCCGCCCAGTAGAACAGCGCTTCTGCCGACTCGGGCGGGGTTTCCTGCCAGCCCAGCCGGCGCGCGATAGCGCTGGTCCACGAATCATCGCGGGCACGCTGCAGCCACTGACGCTGCGCGATCGCCAGGGCCTGGGCGCTATCAACGCCTGAGCGCAGCGTCTGGTGAAAGTCGCGCATCAACGTCGAAGTGGGCGTGTCGGCGATGGGCCAGCGCGTGCCGATGACGGCGCGGGCTCCGGATAGGTGCAGGGCACTGGTCAGACCCAGCAATCCTTCGCCACCGCCATCGCTGCCGCGCGCACTGGCGCAGGACGAGAGCACCACCAGATCGGCATTGAGTTTCAGATCGCGCGCGATTTCATCGGCGCGCAGCCGGCCATCGTCGCGCGTATCACCCGGATCTCCCCTCGACAGCACGATATGCGAGGCCATGGGCTCGCGCGTATCGACAATGCTGTGCAACGCGAAATGAAGCAGACCGGCACTGGGCGTCAACGTTCGCACTGTGGATTCACGCACAGCGCTGCCGACAAAGCGTTGGGCGTGACCGGGATACAATGCCAGCACCACATCCGCCTCGTCGCGCGCACCGGGCAGCGCACCGAGTGCCTCGCTTCGAATTTCGGCGTTGCCAACGGTGAGGTCCGGATCGGCAAACGCCATCACCCGGTCAGAACGCGATTCATAGCTATTGAGCAAGGCCCACACGGCAGCCGACGGCGTGGTGGCGATGACGCGCTCCTCGACCAGATAGCGTGGTGCTTCGGTGTCCCCAATGACCAGCCCAGCCCAGGGTAGCGACAGCAGCGGACCATCGCCGACGACGATCCAGTTCGGGTAATCCAGAAGCTCCTTTCCCAGCGGCACGATCAGTTCGTCGTACAGCTGTCTCGCGATCTGGTTGCGCGCCGACGTGCTGCGCGGATCTCGGGTAACGCGGCTGCTGAGCAACAACAGGCGGTCGATGTCGGCCTGCAACTGCGCGCGCGCGACGGGCAATACGCGCACCTGCACCGGTCGTCCCGGCAAATCGATCAGTGCCACGCAATGCGTCGCAGCGACCACGAACGAGATCATCGCCTGATCGCTGCGCATCTGCGATGACAGTGCCCGCTGCGGAATGCGCGTGATCCAATCGCGTGAGAGTTCGGTATCCGCCTCGCCCAGCAATTTGAGCAGGGACTGCATGCGATAGCGCCGATCCAGATCAGCTGCCTCACCGGCGCGGTCGAGCTCGGCCAGCAGCAACAGCGGCTCTTTGTAGAAATCCTGATACTGGCTGGCCCAGAGCGTGCGGATTTCGTTGCTGCCGCCGACATGCTCGCGGTGCCGCTCAAACTCGTCTATCGCCTGCAGATAGCCGGTCAGTGCCGTATCGATGTCACCACGATCGCGCCGCACGCGCGCTAGAGCGAAATGCGCACTCGCCAGTTGCAGACCGTCGGCGTGCATCCCCACGAATCCGGACAGCGCCTCACGCGCATGCGTCTGGGCAAGGTCAAGATTGCCGACACGACGTTGACAGTCGCTGAGCAGCAGCGCGATATCGAAGGTATGCGCGCCGGCGTGTGTGCGTTGCGCGGACAGTTGCTGTGCGATGGTCGCCGCCGCGACCGCCTCGTCGCAGCGATTCATATTGGCCAGCGCCTGAGCACGGTAGTGCTGCACGTCTCCAGGGAGATTGCTGCCCGAGCGTACCGGCTCGGCCTGCGCGCTCGCCAATGCTTCGACGACACGATCGAACTCCTGCAGCGCCGACGCGGCGCGCCCCTGCCGCATCAGACTGTCGCCAACCTGCAGGCGCAGCGACAACGATTCATAGCTGTAGGCATTCAATGTCTCGGAGGCGCCGAGCGCCTGCGCGAACAGCGCATCCGCCTCGGCAAACTCGCCACGCTGCATCATGACCTCGGCCAGCGCGCTCAATGACTGGGCATACTCGACCGAGTCCGGCGCTGCAGAATGAAAAGCCTGCATTGCGTCGCGTGCATAGGCCTCGGCCTCGGCGTAGCGCTTGCGCTCCAGCGCATGCAAATGTGCGTTGAAACTGAAACGACCCAGCATCATGCTGCCCGGCAGCAGCTCACGCAAACGCTCCAGCGCCTGCGCGTAAGCGATTCCGGCCGCATCGCCTTCACGCTTCAGCGTCAGCAGTGTTGCGCGGCGCGCGGTGATCAGCGCCGCTTCCACGCCGTTCGGCGCGATACCTTGCACAATGGCTCCGGCTTTGTGCAAATGCACCTCGACCACGTCGTGCGCGGCGCTACGCATCGCGATCATTGCCAGCAACAGATGCGCCCGTGCTGCGTTCAGCGAGCCCGGCGCCAGACGCAGCACTTCGCTGGCGTCACGTTCGACGCCGGCAAAGTCGCGCATCTGCAGTCGCCAATTGCCCAGGATGGCCAATGATGTGGCCAGCAATTCAGGCGATTGCGGATGGGATCGTTGGGCGGCGACCGCGCGCTCAATCGCCTGAATCGACTGACTGCGATCGGGATGGTTTTCGAAAGCCTGTGCCTGAGCCAGGTCGATCCACACATTGAGCTGTAGCAGCTGACTGCGGGCGCGCTCAAAGCTGACAGCAGCTGCTTCGAACTCACGCACGCGTGCCTGCTGACGCGCATGTGCCAGCCAGGCCGCGGCGCGGTGGTTGGCGCTCGCCTGCGGATTTTCGGTGGTGACTCCGCTCTGCGCCGACCAGGCAATCGTCGTCGGCAGAATATTCAAATCCCAACGTCCCGGCGGCAGCGAGAGCGGTCGCATCTGCCCGTCGCGATCACGCATCAGGCGCACCGCCGCCCGTGTCGCATCCTCCGCTTCCAGTGCCAATACGCGCCAGACATCAAGCTCGGGCTGACCCGGCAATGCATGCAGCACATCGCCGACACGAAGATCGATACCGCGCGCTGCAGCCGCCTCTGGAACAGCGATCACCTGTACAGCGGCAGGCAAGGTGTTGCTGGCGATCAGCGCAGCGAACCAGAGCAGCAACGCGAGACGTGATGGCATGGGCTCAGCGCTCGATGCTGAACCCGAACGGGCCGGCCACCACTTCTTCCCGCGCATTGCTCAGACGCCACAGATAGGCACCGTTGTTGATGCGATCCTTCACATCGGCAGGGAGCGCTACTGAACATTCCTGCGCCGGGCCAATCCACAGGCGCTCGGCACTTGCATCGAGCAACTCGACCTGGGTGGCACTGGGCGCCAGCGCACAGGGCCAGCGCAGCTCGCCGGGTGCCGAATGCAACACCGATTCATCTGCGGGTTGCACCGCCAAAGTGACGGCGCCGCGCAATACCTTCTCAGGCGCGGGGGCGCGCAGCATCGGCAACGCTACGAATACCAGCGCGATGCCGGCCGCCATCGCCGCCGGGACCCACAGTGGCACGCGGCGACGCGGCCGTGGCGTCAACGTCACCACGTTCGCACCCGCCGACTCCGCTTCAAGATCGTGCGCCAACGCCTCCGACCAATTTCCCGACACTAATGCCAGTCGCACCGCTGCCGCGCAGTTGGGGCAGGCGCCGACACGCTCAGCGACCGCATCACGTTCGGCGCCGTCGAGCTGACCGAGCGCAAATGCCGTCAGCGTATCCGCATCCGGGCACTGCGCCGTGCAGGGTCTGGGCGCTGCGAGTTTGGCTGTCATCAATGCAAGCTCAGCGTCAGTCATGCCAGTCCTCCAGGCCCCGCGTAGCCAGCATGGCCTTCAGCTCTTCGACGCCGCGATACGCAAGGTTGCGGGCGGTGGCCTCGGTCATTCCCAGCATGTTGGCGATGTCTCCCGTGGTGAACCCCTGCAACAGCAACCGTGCCGGCACACGCCGACGTTCGGGCAGATCGGCCATCGTCTGCTCGACCATGGCCAGCCGCTGCTCGTGATCGGCCAGTCGATCCGGCGGCGCCGTGCTGGCCGCATGGGTGTCGACCGCGTCCTCGTCCGGCATCAACGCATCCTCGCGCCTTGCCGCCCGCCGCCGCAGTGCATCGATCACCACGGACACCACCGTCCGCTGGATGTAAGACGCAAGATGGTCGACACCTTTCTCACCATTGAGCGCCCGCCACAGCCGGATGCGCACCTCCTGCACCACGTCATCGACATCTATATCCAGATCCGCGCGTAGCCGCGACCGCACCAGCGCGCGCAGGCGCGGCTCGTGGCTGGAAAGAATGCGCTGAAACGCGTCCTGCGAGATCGTCATCGTCGCCGATTATGCCGTATGTGATTGTGCACGCAGCATCTTCGGCACAACCGTCCGCACCGTCTCCAGGCTGCGTCCGTCGCCAAACGCCGGCGACGAAACCCTTCTCCCGCCTGCGGGAGAAGGTGGCCCGCAGGGCCGGATGAGGGAAGCGTTCGACGGTGCCGGGTGTTGTCGGGTCGCTGTTCGCGAACACCGGACTGGGTGACTGCATGACCGAGGTGCTGGACACGCGTCACCCGCCCAGCGGTCAGTTGCCCATTCCGGCACCGGAATATGGCGCCTATTGCTTCGACGTCGGTAACGGTTCGATTTCGCTATCGACCTTATCCAAGCAATATTTCATCGTCAGCTGCGCCAGCCTCGGCGTGCCTTGAGCATTATTGTGAAGCAAACCTCTGCCCGCGACGTTCGTCGCGGACAGGGATGCGCACGCGGGTCAAAACCGTTGGCAGGAACCTTGTATGGCACGCGTGTCGCGCGTCATCTCAACGCCTCGATTGCCTTGAGAAGGCAAGCACAGGCTTGCCCTACAAATCGCATCGCATCAAGGCGCAAACCCCAAGAACCCCAACAACTCTGCATCGCTCACCGCCGCCGGATTCGACAAGTCCGCACCGATCAAGCCCACCGGCACATCCGGGCGCGCGATGCGGAAGAAGTCGACATGCGTCGAGAGATCCGGATCAGCCGGCACACTGGGGTCATTGCAGGCAGCCAGCAGGACGCTCACGTTGTGTTGCTCATAGCTGCAGGTAGCGACGATGGCGTAGTCGGTGTAGGCGACCAGGCCGATCTGCAATGTCGAAGGCAGATCTTCGCGCGCGAAACGCCGCAGCACCCGCCACGGGCCGAGCGGCTGCGTAGGCTGAACCAGTGCGATCACATGCGCACCGATGCGCGCAACGCGAAGGTTGGCGGCGCTCGCATTGGCGTCTGTGATCAGCCGCACCGAAAAGCTGTGATCCTGCCCAGGCAATGCAAAGCGCGTGGTCTTGTCCTCGAACTGATACTGCCCCGGCACATCGGCCGAACCCATCGACAGAAACACGTAGCGCTCGAAACCGCGCTGCCAGTTCGTGTTGGCGGCCTCCACGTCGGGCCGCGGTGCGCGGATCATCACCCCACCCAGGGAATATTCACTGTGGATGCCGCCGCCGTTGGTGCTGCCGGGCGCGCCAGTGCGCAGTAGATTGCGCGGTTCGATGTGAATCGTCACGACAAAGTTGCCGCTGGCGCGCTGAAACGTCAACTCGCCGCGATAATCCTCCCACCAGCCCGAGCTATGCGGGCGCATCACCATCACACCGTTGGCGGTCGCCGGTTCGATCGCGAGGTACTGAAGCTGATTGGTGGGCCAGTGTTCGGCCTGCCAGTGACGCTGCCACTGC
This sequence comes from Lysobacterales bacterium, assembly GCA_031391205.1. Classification (GTDB taxonomy): domain Bacteria; phylum Pseudomonadota; class Gammaproteobacteria; order Xanthomonadales; family Ahniellaceae; genus 0-14-3-00-62-12. Next base: position 38,374 of record JANMUE010000030.1, read on the forward strand.
GCCAGCGTCGCGGCATCATCGAACTCATCGCTGAGCCAATCGATGCTGGCACTCTCGGCAGCGTCGAAATCATCGATGAAAATCGCACGTTCCGCGCTGGCGGACACCGCCATCAGCAACGAAATCGCCAACATGCTGGCTTTCAGTTTCATCTGTAATGCTCCATGGATACATGCAGTACGGATAAAACGCCGCAAAACGACATGCGGCGCACTCGAAGCCATGGGCGAACACCGATCGCTATCGAGCGTTTCCCTCACCCTAACCCTCTCCCGCTTTGCGGGAGAGGGGATCAATGCGCAGGATGAGTCCCTTCTCCCGCTCTGCGGGAGACGGTGGCCGAAGGCCGGATGAGGG
>JANMUE010000047.1:0-12652 GCA_031391205.1 Lysobacterales bacterium
CGGAGCAAGCCCCGCTCTACAAAAGCAGACAGCAAAAGGCCCGCTTCCGCGGGCCTTTTGCTTGAAGCGATGCAACTCGCGCAAGGTCAATCCAGCATCGCATTCACCGTCTGGATATCGGCCACATCAATCGTGCCGGCAGACTGCTTGAGCTGCAGGTTGCTGAGGATGAAACCATGACGGGCGCGGGCGTATTCACGCTCGGCGGCGAACTGCTGCTGCTGACCGAGCAGCACGTCGACGATCGTACGCGTGCCGACTTCGAATCCCGCCTGCGTCGCTTCCAGTGCGCTCTGCGCCGAGACCAGCGCTTGCTTGCGCGCGTCCACTTCGCTGATGCCGGCGATCACGGAGCGATAGGCGCTACGTGTCTGGCGCACGGTGGCGCGACGGGTTTGTTCCAGCTGATCGTTGAAAACATCACGGTCGTAGACCGCCTGACGATAGCGCGCCTGCGTGGCGCCGCCCGAGAACAGCGGCACAGTCAAGCTAAGCGTCAACACACGGTTTTCCGGATCGACGAAAGAGAACGGGCTGGCGTCTCCGCCAGTGTAGTCCTTGCCATACGTGCCGCGCAGCGACAAATACGGAAGATGCTCCGACCAGAGGCTCTTGGCATTCGCTTCCGCGGCCTTGACGATGCTCTGCCGGGATGCAAGCGCCGGGCTGTTTTCGATAGCGATATCTACCCAGGCTTCGGCATTCGCCGGCTCCGGTGGTGTCAGCGCGAGGTCGGGCTTCAGTGGCTCGATGGCGTCGATCGGTTTGCCAGTGATTTCGTTCAACGCCTCGAACGCATCGTCGAGCGCGTTGCGCGATTGAATGGCCGCGGCGCGCGCACTGTCATAACGTGCTCGCGCTTCATGCACATCGGTAATCGCGGTCAAGCCCACTTCGAAGCGTTGATCGGCCTGCTCCAACTGGCGGCCAACGGCTTTTTCTTCGGCTTCCGCCGAGGCGAGATTGGTCTGCGCCGTCAGCACATTGAAATAGGCTTCGGCCACTCGATACAACAACGCATCCAGTGCGACATCGTAGTCGGAAATTCCGCGAGCCGCCTGCGCACGCGCTGCACGCAGGCTCATGTAATTGCTGTGCCTGTAGACACTTTGATCCAGACTCAGGCCGTAACCGCGGCTGCGGCCGTCGCTGGAAACCGCTTGGCCGCCGGTGATGCCTTCAGACTTGCTGCGCGTGGTGTCCCAGCTGCCGTTCAACTGTGGCAAAAGAACGGAACGGGCCAGCGGCACATTCTGCCCTACGCTCAAACGTTGCGATTCGGCAGCCGCGAGTTGCGGATCGCTGGCACGGGCCAGTTCATAGACCTCAAAGAGGTCAGCCGCGGAAACGCAAGCGGGGCGCGTCAACGAAAAAATGGCCAGGGCGAGTGCGGATACAACGAGACGATTCAACATATCGATCCTTCTTATGTGCCCTCAAAGCGCAAAGCGCTTGGGCGGGGCGGCGTTGACGAGATAGGGTAGTTCGGTTTCAAACAGACTCTGTTCGCGGAATTCGCTGGCACCGACGCGTGTGATGACCACCGCATCCATGACTGGCGCTTCCCCGCGAACGAGAAACAAACGACCGCCGGGTTTCAACCAGCGACGAAACTTTTCCGGCTCACGAAACACCGCACCAGTGATGGCGATGGCGTCGAACTCGCGTTCCGGTTCAAAACTCCCCAAGGCATCTGCCGTGATCACACTGGCATTGCTGACGCGTGCTTCCAGCAGCAACCGCCGCGCTCTTTCGGCGAGGTCGGCATGAATTTCCACAGTCACCACATCGCGCGTCAGAAAACCCATGCAGGCGGTGATGAAACCGCTGCCGGTACCGACTTCCAGCGCGCTGTCGCCAGGTTCCAGTGCCAGAGCCTGCAGCATGCGACCTTCGACCACGGGCTTCATCATGAACTCGCCATGCGGCAGCGGCAGCGCGATATCGCCAAACGCCAGTTCGCGATGCTCGGCCGGCACGAAATGCTCGCGACGCACCTGGGTGAGCGCATCGAGCACGCGCATGTCGGTGACGTCCCAGGGACGCACCTGCTGTTCCACCATATTGAAGCGGGTACGTTCGAGATCAAAGCTCATGGACAGGTTCCAACCGGAATGAAGACGCCAAGTTTGGGCCTTCGTTCCCTTTCCGGCAAGATGAATGATGGCAAGACATTGATTTTGTTCGGAGTGCAGGAAGTCACTGAAGCGGGTGACGGGTGTCAGATTGGCGTGGTCTGGGCACGCTCTGGCGCACCCAAGACCTCAAACGCCAGCATTAACGCGCCTCGATCTCATCGCCCGGCCAGGGATCGCTACCCAGATGGTCCGGGCGGATACGCGGCCGCTTGACCTTGAACCAGGCTGCATACAGTGCCGGCAGGAACAACAGCGTCAGTACCGTCGCCACTGTCAGACCACCCATGATCGCCACCGCCATCGGCCCGAAGAAGGCGCTCCAGGCCAGCGGGATCATCGCCAGCACTGCCGCCAGAGCGGTCAGCACGATCGGGCGGAATCGGCGCACGGTCGCGCCGACAACTGCATCCCAGGGCGAGTGACCGGATGCAATGTCCTGATCGATCTGATCGACCAGGATCACCGAGTTGCGCATGATCATGCCGGCGAGTGCGATGGTGCCCAGCATGGCAACGAAGCCGAAGGGCACGCGGAACACCAACAGGAACAAGGTGACGCCGATCAAGCCCAGCGGCGCGGTCGAAAACACCAGGAAGGTGCGTGAGAAACTTTTGAGCTGAATCATCAGCAGGGTCAGCACCGTGATGATGAAAAGCGGCACACCGGCGGCCACCGATTTCTGTCCACGACCGCTGTCTTCGACGGTACCTCCGAGTTCCAGCAGATAGCCATCGGGCAGCTTGCCGCGGATCTTGCCAAGTTCAGTATTGACCTGCGCGGTGACTGTGGGTGGCTGGATATTGCCGTAGACATCGCCGCGCACCGTGACCGTGGGCAAACGATTCCGCCGCCACAGCACGCCTTCCTCCAACGCGTATTCGATATGCGCAATCTGCGCCAGCGAGACGCTCTTGCCGGATGGCGTGGGAATAGCCAGAGAATCGAGCAGGCTGAGCTTGGCGCGTTCCTCGCCGGGACCTCGCAGCACCACATCGATCAACTCATTGCCCTCGCGATACTGCGTGATGCGCGAGCCCGAGATCGAGCTCTGCAGAAAATTCGAAAGATCCTGCGAGCTGACACCCAGCACACGCGCACGGTCCTGGTCGATGGCGAGTCGTATCACCTTGCTGGGCTCTTCCCAATCCAGATGCACACCCGAGAGATTCTTGTTGGTGCGCATCACGTCGGCGACTTGGCGCGCGATCTTGCGCACCGTCTCTACACTCTCGCCGGAAACACGGAACTGCACCGGAAACCCCACAGGCGGGCCGTTCTCCAACCGCGTGACGCGCCCGCGCAGTTCGGGAAACCCCGTCTCGAACACCTCGATCAATTTGCTGCGCAAGGCTTCGCGTGCCTCGATCGATTCGGTAAGCACCACCATCTGCGCAAAACCCGCCTGTGGCAATTGCTGATCCAGCGGCAGATAGAAACGCGGCGAACCATTGCCCACATAGGCGACGTAGTTGTCGACGCCCTCCTGTTTGTTCAGGAAAGTTTCGAGCTTGATTACCGCATTCTCGGTGGCGTTGATGGAACTGCCCTCGGGCAGCTTCAAATCCACCATCAATTCCAGTCGCGTCGATGCCGGAAAAAACTGCTGCTGCACGAAGCGGAAGCCGACGACCGACAGCACCAGCATGGCGATGGTGGCCGCGATCACGGTCTTGCGATTGTCCAGGCACCATTCCAGTATTTCGCGGAAGCGCTTGTAGAAACGCGTGTCGTAAAGGTCGTGCGCCTCGGCTTGATCACTCTGGGCCAGCCCGTGTTCGGGCAGCAGTTTGTAACCGAGATAGGGAATCAGGATCACCGCAGCCACCCAGCTCAACAACAGCGCAATCGTCACCACCTGAAAGATCGAGCGCGTGTATTCGCCGGTGCCCGACTGCGCCGTGGCGATCGGCAGAAAACCCGCCGCAGTGATCAGCGTGCCGGTCAGCATCGGGAAGGCGGTGGAGGTGTAGGCGAAGGCCGCAGCACGGATGCGGTCGTAGCCCTGCTCCAGCTTCACCGCCATCATCTCCACAGCGATGATCGCGTCATCGACCAGCAAACCGAGTGCGAGCACCAGCGCGCCTAGAGAAATTTTGTGCAGGCCGATGCCGAAGAATTTCATCGTGGCGAAGGTCATCGCCAGCACCAGCGGGATCGCCAGCGCCACCACCATGCCGGTACGAAAACCCAACGAGAAGAAGCTCACCAGCAGTACGATCACCACAGCGATCGCCAGCGTATCGACGAACTCGGCGATGGCGTGACGTACCGCCTTGGGCTGGTCGGCGACGCGTTCCAGCTGCAGGCCTACCGGCAGCGTAGCGCTGATGCGGTCCGACACTTGATCCAGCGCGCTGCCCAGGCGCACGATATCGCCACCCGGCTTCATCGCTACCGCAATACCCAGGGCCTCCTGACCCTTGAAGCGCATGCGCGCCTGCGGCGGGTCAACGAAAGCGCGGCGCACTTCGGCCACATCGCCAAGGCGGAACAGTCTGCCGTTGGCGCGAATATTGATGTTGCGGATCGCATCCACCGTCTCGAATGCACCGCTGGTGCGCAGATAGATGCGATCGGTATCGGTCTCGAAACTGCCGGCCGGTGTCACCGCGTTCTGCGCTTCTAGCTGGCGCACCACATCTTCGAACGGAATACCGAAGGTCGACAACTTGGCGTTGGAGATTTCGACGAAGACGCGCTCGTCCTGCAGGCCGATCAGTTCGACCTTGGCGACATCGGGCACGCGCAGCAATTGCAGCTGCACGCGTTCGGCATAGCGCTTGAGCAGGGCGTAGTCGTAGCCATCGCCAATCAGTGCATAGATGTTGCCGAAGGTGTCGCCGAACTCGTCATTGATGAACGGCCCCTGGGTGCCGGCCGGAAAGGTGTGGCGGATGTCGCTGAGCTTCTTGCGCACCTGATAGAACACGTTTGGCAACGCCTCGGACGGCAGTGTGTCCTTGGCGACCAGGAACACGTTCGACTCGCCAGGACGCGAATAGCTGCGGATGAATTCGAAATCCGGCAGCTCCTGCATCTTTTCTTCTACGCGGTCGGTGATCTGCCGCGCCACTTCCTCCGCGCTGGCACCCGGCCAGTTCGTGCGCACCACCATCGCCTTGAAGGTGAATGGCGGATCTTCGGACTGGCCGAGCGATCGATAGGACATTACGCCCGAGATAGCCAACACCAACGAGAAAAACAGCACCAGCGAGCGATTGCGCAGCGCCCATTCGGAAAGATTGAAGCCGCCCAAAATGTCGGCGGTGGGACTCGTGGGCTCGCTCACTGCAGCACCGCGCGGTTCTCGCGATCGATCGGGTTCACGATCTGGCCTTGCACGAGTTTGTGCACGCCGGCGGTCACGATCCATTCGCTCGGCATCAGGCCTGAGATGATGCTGACACCATCTTCGCGGTACTTGCCGACACGCACTTCGCGCAGGCTCACCTTGCGCGTGGCCGGATCGATCACCCAGGCGGCAGTCTTGCCTTCTCTTTCATGCAGCGCCGACAGTGGAATTAATACCGCTGCGGCGGCATCGGCATCGGTAAAGAAGACGCGTGCGGTCATGCCCAGCTGCACACTGTCATCGGGCTGATCAAAGTTGACGCGCACCGCATAGGTACGTGTCGCCGGATCAGCATCCGAGGCGACTTCGCGAATCTTGCCCGAGTAACGCTTGCCACCTTCCGACCATAGTTCGAGGATCAACGGTCGTCCGGTCTTGAATTCGGCGTAGCGTGATTCCGGCACATCGATTTGGACCTCCATCTCGCCCGAACGTGCCAGTGACATGATCGGTGTGCCCGCTGCCACGACCTGACCGACGTCGGCATTGACGGAAGTGATCACGCCATCGGCATCGGCCTGCAGCCGCGTGTACTGACTCTGGTTGCGCGCCACCTGTTGCTGCGCCTGCGCCTGTTCGAGTCGCGCCTGAGCTGCCTTCTGCTGATTGGCGCGGGCGTCGAACAAGGCCTTGCTGATGTAGTTCTTTTCCAGCAATTGACGATGCCGTTCCAGCTCGGCATCGGCCAGGCTGACATCGGCCGCCGCGGAGGCGACTGCAGCCTCGGCCGAACTCACGGCCAGGCGCGCGTCCTCGGGAGCGAGCGTGGCCAGCACATCGCCTTTCTTGACGCGTTCACCATTGTTCACTCGTCGTGTTTCGAGTTTCCCGGCGATGCGAAAACCAAGCATGCTTTGGTAACGCGCACGCACATCGCCGGAATAGGTTTCGATGGCCAATGACTCCAGCGGCACCGGCTGCGCCGCAATCGCCGGCCGCACCGGCTCGACGACTTTCTTGTCGCCACCGCAACCTGACATCGCCAGGGCCGCGCCCAGCATGGTCACCAGGCTAAACCTACGCATAACGGGGAATGACATCGCAGAACTCCAGACTGGACGATTTAGTGAACCGGGCGGTATGCTAAAGATACTAAACCGAACTGTCCAGTATTGTTTTTATGAATGCATCGATCGACACCAAGGCCCTACCCGGCCGCCCCAAAGACCTTGAAAAGCGCGCCGCCATCCTGGAGGCCGCCAAGGCGCTGTTTCTGTCGCGGGGTTTCGAAGGCACCAGCATGGACGCCGTGGCGGCTGAAGCGGGCGTCTCCAAGCTGACGGTCTATAGTCATTTTGGTGATAAGGACACCCTGTTCAAGGCAGCGGTGCAGTCCAAATGCGAGCGCCAGATGCCCGAGGAGTTATTTCACATCCCACCGGGCACGCCTGTCCGTGAGGCACTGATGGCGATCGCGTGTGGTTTTCACGCTCTGGTCCATAGTGCCGAAGCCATCGACCTGCATCGCATGATGGTGGCCAGCGCCGGGCAGTCGACGCATCTGGCCGAGTTGTTTTTCGAGGCCGGACCCAAGCGTACATTGCAGAGCTTCGAGCGCTTTCTGCGCGAAGCCATTGCCGCCGGTGCGCTCGAGGTCGACGATCCGCCGCGTGCGGCTGGGCACTTCCTGGTGCTGCTCAAGGGCCTGAATCATATGCGCCGGCTGGTCGGCTGCTCTGGCGCGATGAATGCCGGCGAATGCGATGCGCACGTGCGCAGCGTGGTCGATCTGTTTCTGCGCGCGTATCAGGTCAGGCCGTTGTAGGAGCGGCGTGAGCCGCGAAGCTCTTCCATCGAATTGCCGAAAATGAGAAGCATCGCGGCGGGACGCCGTGCATGGATGCACAAGTGTCGTCGTAGGCAGGATGCCGAAAGACGACCGCCGCTCCCACAAAAAGGTCACACCTCACCCAAACGTCTGCGCCAGGTTATAACCACACAGCAGCATGATAGTGATGCCAGTCGCGAAGCGCGCAAAACGCGGCTCGGCACGTTTGACGACACGCGCTGCCACGGGCGCGGCGATCACGCCGCCGATCAACAGACCGAGCACCACATCGACATGGGTAAACCCGATCTGTGGCAGCAGGATCGCGGTCACGGTCACGCTCACCAGAAACTCCGCGGCATTGACGCTGCCCACCACAAAACGCGGCGGCACACCGCGAGCCACCAACTGGGTGGTGGTGATCGAGCCCCAGCCGCCACCGCCCGCAGCGTCGAGAAATCCGGCAACCACGCCCAACACGCCGGTACGGCGCGCAGGATCTGCCGGCGCAGGTTTGACCGACGGACGCAGCAGACGCCATAGCACCAGCACGCCGATACCAAAAAGATATAAGGCGATCCAGGGTTTCAATGCACTTGCATCGACCCAGCCCACGGTGGCGGCACCGATCGCAGCACCGATCACACCGAAGAGCGCGAGACGCTTGAACAGCGCTGGATTGACGTTCCCGTGGCGCCAGTGACTGAAACCGGAGACCGCGGTGGTCGCTACCTCGGCACTGTGCACGCTCAGACTGCAGGCCGCAGGCGGCACGCCCATGCTCAGCAGCAACGCAGACGAGATCGCGCCATAGGCCATGCCCAGCGCGCCATCGACCAGTTGCGCGACGAAGCCGATCAGCAGGAAAGAATAGAAATCGGCAGAGAGTTCCATGATATCGATTCGGTATGAGCAGCACTTTGATACCGAATGACCGCTACGTGAAATGCCCTCAGGGCATAAGACTATGCCCTTCACTCCTTTCCGCACACGCGATTGGCATATCAGGATGCCTCCATCCGGAGAATCCCGATGAAAGCCGCTGCCTTCAACTCCATCGCCGATGTGCTGCCCCAGATCGCCGCCCATCGCGACAAGCTCGCCTGGCTCAGCGACGGCCTGGATGCACGCTCGCTGCTGTGGATTTCCGGTTATGCAGCCGGCCTGGCTGCAGCGCTGCAAGGTGGCGATGCTGGCGCTGCGACGATCGAACCGTCTGCACCTGCGTCGCCCGCACTCAGCATTCTTTATGGCTCGCAGACCGGCAATGCCAAGCGCGCTGCCGAAAAGCTGCACGATCAGGCGCTGCAATCCGGTATCGCCGCGCGTCTGGTGCGGCTCGATGCGTATACGCCCAAGGATCTGGCCGCGGAGCGTGCGGTGTGGTTCGTGGTCAGCACCCAGGGCGAGGGCGATCCCTCCGACGATGCGCGTCGCTTCATCGAGGTGCTGCGCTCCAAGCGCGCGCCCCAGCTGCCGGAGCTGCGTTATGCCGTGCTGGGGCTGGGTGATTCCTCGTACCCGAAGTTCTGCGAAATCGGGCGCCTGATCGATGAGCGTCTGGCCGAACTCGGCGCCCAGCGCTGGTTCGCGCGCGGTGAGGCCGATGTCGATATCGTTTCGGTGCTGGAACCCTGGTCCAAACAGGCCATCGATCTGGCACGCAATGAACTGGCCACCGCCAGCACATCGGCCAACATCACCACGATCCGCTCGCGCAGTGCCGCCAGCACCTGGCACCGCGATCAGCCCTATGCCGCCGAAGTGCTGGCCAATCAGCGCATCACTGGACGCGACAGCAGCAAGGATGTGCGCCACGTCGAACTGTCCCTGGCTGAGTCGGGCATCACCTATGAACCTGGCGATGCACTCGGCGTTTGGCCGGAGAACAGTGCGCAGTCGGTGCAGTCGATTCTTTCGGCGACTGGATTGAACGCCGACGCCAGCGTGCAGATCGGCGAGCAGACAAGGCCGCTGATCGAATGGCTGCAGCGCGAACGCGAGATCGGCAAACTGTCGCGACCGTTTCTGCTCAAGCTCGCCGAGCGCAGCGGCAGCAGTGAGCTGCAGCAGTTGCTGGCGCCGGAGCAGCGCGCCGGGCTGTCGAACTATCTCTCCACGCATCGCGTGCTGGATGTATTGAGTGTGCACCGCGCCGACTGGGATGCACAATCCCTGGTCTCAGCACTCGGTCCGCTGGCGCCGCGACTGTATTCGATCGCATCGAGCCGCAAGCAGGTCGACGAGGAAGTGCACCTCACCGTCGCCAACATCGACTGGCAGGCACATGGAAATACCCATCATGGCGTCGCCAGTGACTGGCTGGCTACGCGTATCGCCGAGCAGGACAAAGTCCGCGTCTATGTCGAACCGAATACGCGTTTCCGCCTTCCAGCCAATTCCGATACCGACATCATCATGATCGGACCCGGCACCGGCGTCGCGCCGTTCCGTGCCTTTGTGCAGGAACGTGCAGCGATTGCAGCGAAGGGACGCCATTGGCTGTTCTTCGGCAATCAGCATTTCTCCAGTCAGTTCCTCTATCAAGTGGAATGGCAAGAGGCGATGAAGCGCGGTCAGCTGCAGCGTCTCGACCTCGCGTTCTCGCGCGATCAGGCCGAGAAAATCTATGTGCAGCAGCGTCTGCGCGAACGCGGAAGCGAGCTGTATGCCTGGCTGCAGAACGGCGCGCAGGTCTATGTCTGCGGCGACGCCACGCAGATGGCCGGTGATGTGCATCAGGCCCTGCTCGATGTGATCGCCGCCGAGCGTGGGGTGGATCGCGAAGCCGCCGAAACCTATCTGGCGGACCTCGACGCCGCCCATCGCTATCTGCGGGACGTGTATTGATATGAGCAACGACACCGCACTCTCGCCCGTCGAAGACATCAAGACCCGCAGCCGACTGCTGCGTGGCACCTTGGTCGAAAGCCTCAACGATCCGGTCACCGGCGCGTTGGCCGAGGACGACCAGATGCTGATCAAGTTTCACGGCAGCTACCAGCAGGACGATCGCGACATTCGCGAAGAGCGCCGCCAGCAGAAGCTCGAACCTGCCTACAGTTTCATGATCCGCACACGCCTGCCCGGCGGCGTCTGCACACCGAAGCAGTGGCTGGCGCTGGATGCATTGGCCGATCAATACGCCAACGGCAGTCTTCGCCTGACTACGCGTCAGGCGTTTCAATTGCATGGCGTGATCAAGCGCGAGTTGAAGCCGACCATCGCGGCAATGAACGCCGTACTGATCGACACCATCGCCGCCTGCGGTGACGTCAACCGCAATGTAATGTCTGCCGCCAATCCCTACGTCAGCGCTGCGCATGCCGAGGCACTGGAATGGACGCGCCGGCTCTCCGAGCACCTGTTGCCGAAGACCAACGCGTATCACGAGATCTGGCTGGATGGCGAAAAAGTCGAGGGTGGTGAAGTGGAGCCGATCTACGGTGCCACGTATCTGCCGCGCAAGTTCAAATCCGCAATCGCGGTGCCGCCGCTCAACGACGTCGACATTTTCTCACAGGACCTTGGCTTCATCGCAATCATCGAAGAGGGCAAGCTGATCGGATTCAATCTCAGCGTCGGCGGTGGCATGGGCAGCACGCATGGCGATGCGACTACGTTCCCACGCCTCGCCGATATCATCGGCTTTGTGACACCGGAACAATTGCTGCCGGCGGCCGAGGCAGTGGTCACCGCACAGCGCGACTTTGGCAACCGCATCGTGCGCAAGCATGCGCGTCTGAAATACACCATCGAGACCAAAGGCATCGCCTGGTTCAAGGCTGAGGTCGAATCGCGTCTGGGCTTCGCGCTCGCGCCGGCCAAGCCATTCTACTTTGAACACAACGGCGATCGCTTCGGCTGGGTGCGCGGCGAAAGTGGGCTCTGGCATCTGACGCTGCGCATCGAGGCTGGCCGCGTCGTCGATCGCGACGGGCGCAACTGGCGCCGGGTGCTGGCAGCGATTGCGCGCATCCATGAGGGCGAATTCCGCATCACGCCGAACCAGAACCTGATCGTCGCCAACATTCCTGATCGCGCACGCGCGGCGATCGAAACGCTGCTGCAGGCGCATGGCGTCGATGCCGGAACATCGCAGTCACCACTGCGTTTGAATGCACTGGCCTGCGTGTCCTATCCGACCTGCCCATTGGCCATGGCCGAGGCCGAGCGTTACCTGCCGGACTTTGGCGCCAAGCTGGAGAGCCTCCTGGTGCAGCACGGTCTGCGCGAAGTGCCGATCGGGCTTCGTATCACTGGATGCCCGAATGGTTGCGCGCGGCCGTTCCTCGCCGAGATCGCGCTGGTTGGCAAGGCGCTCGGTCGCTATAACCTCTATCTCGGCGGCGACCGCCGTGGTCAGCGCCTGAATGTGCTGTATCGCGAGAACATCGTCGAGGCCGACATCCTCGCCGCACTTGATCCCCTGCTTGCCGATTTCGCCGGAGCCCGCGAGGGCGACGAAGGTTTTGCGGATTTTCTGATCCGCAAGCAGGTCATTCCGCAACCACCGACGGTGCTGCTCGCCGCTGCACCGCCCGCTGCCAAGGAGGGCAATGCATGAGCCTCCCCGATCTCGACACTGCAGCAAATGACCCGGCTGCACGCGAGGCCATCAATCACTGGCTGGAAGCGCAGAGCGCCGAAGCCCGCGTTGACTGGTCGACCTGGACCCTGCCGGGCAACCAGGCGCTGGCTTCGAGCTTCGGTGCACAGTCGGCAGTGTCTTTGCATCTGTTGACGCAGCGCGTGCCGGATATTCCGGTGCTGCTGATGGACACCGGTCATCTGTTTCCCGAGACCTATCGCTTCATCGATGAATTGAGTGGCAAGTTGAAGCTCAACCTGCGCGTCTATCGTGCTGCGCAAAGCGCCGCCTGGCAGGAAAGTCGCTATGGCAAGGAATGGGAACTGGGCGTCGAGGGATTGAATCGCTACAACCAGCGCAACAAGGTCGAGCCGATGCAGCGCGCGCTGCGTGAGCTGGAGATCCGCACCTGGTATGCCGGCCTTCGCCGCAGCCAGTCGGACTCACGCAAACGCGTGCAGATCCTGGAGCATCGCGACGGTCGCTGGAAATTCCATCCGCTCGCAGACTGGAGCGATCGCGACGTCTGGCATTACCTCACACGCAACGACCTGCCCTATCACCCGCTCTGGCATCAGGGCTATCTGTCGATCGGCGACCGCCACAGCACCATTCCGTGGAGCGAAGGTTTGCGCGAACAGGACACCCGATTCTTTGGGCTGAAGCGCGAGTGCGGATTGCACGGCCTGGAAGAGTCCTGATCTGTAGGTGCAGCCTTGTGGATGTGGCAGCGGCGTGAGCCGCGATGCTCTTGCTCTGATCTGCGGATGTAGGAGCGGCGTGAGCCGCGAAGCCCTTGCTCT
>JANMUE010000170.1:0-24694 GCA_031391205.1 Lysobacterales bacterium
CTCGAATTTCACCATGCGGTGCTGTCGCAGTCCGGCGCAGGACTGCCCTTTGCGAGACGGAGTTTTGGCCCCAGTGAGCAGCAGACGCAAATTCTTAACGCGGCTTTGGAGATGATCACCCTGTCGCGAACCGGGTCTTGATGGCGTGCAAGACTTCGGCAGCGATGCTGGTCTTTTAACTTCGAGAGGTGGCTGCCGATGCGGATTTTCGAAACAGTGGCGATGCGATTGATCATGGTCGGTGTGCTTGCGCTGACGCTTGTCGGTCAGAGCCGGGCGCAGGCACTGGAGCTGAGTCTGATCTCGACCCAGCAGAATACGCCCACGCAATCGGCAAATGCGGCTTCGACGCCGAATGAAATCACCCCCGATGGCCGTTGGTTGTTGTTCACCAGCGCTGCGACCAATCTGGTGCCCGGTCAGGTCGACACCAACAATGGCACCGATGTATTTCTGTTCGATCGAAATGACCAAAGCACGCGGTTGATTTCCCGATCGCTTGGATTAGCGACAACCGCGGCCAACACCACCTCCACGGCACGCGCCATCAGCGCCGACGGACGCTGGATCGTCTACGTCAGTCAGGCCACCGACATCGTCAGCGGACTCAACGATAGCAACGGCAATCAGGATGTATTCCTTTTTGATCGGGTCTTGGCGACCACCACGCTGATCTCGCGCGCGCTGGGCGCCAGCAACGCCACCGCCAACAATTTTTCCAACGCCTTCGACACGCATGCGATCAGTGCGGACGGCGCCTACATCGTGTTCATGAGCCGCGCGACCGACGTCCTGCCCGGGATGACTGACAACAACGGCGTTGAGGATTTATTCCTGTTCGAGCGTGCCACCGCCACGACCACGTTGATTTCCGGCGCACTCGGTTCGGCGACCGCGACCGCAAGCAATCAGTCGCTGTCGGCAGGAATGAGTGACGACGGACGCTGGATCCTGTTTTCAAGCAGTGCCGGCAATCTGATCAACGGCGTGACCGATACCAACGGTACCTTCGACTCCTTTATCTACGATCGCAGCACCGGTATTACCCTCCTGGTATCGCGGGCGCTGGGATCGCCCACCACATCGGCGAATGGTCAGTCGACCGGCGGCACGATCACGCCTTCGGGCGAATGGGTGGTGTACACATCGAACGCCAACAATATTGTCAGTGGCGTATCCGATACCAATGCCAGCACCGATGCATTCGTCTTCAATCGCCTGAGTGGCGTGAATGTTTTGATATCCCGGTCGTCGACATCTGCGAACGTCGCCGCGAACGAACAATCGCAGGCCAGCCGTGTCAGCTCCGACGGCCGCTGGATCGTGTTCAGCAGCCTGGCCACCGATGTGATCGCCGGCCTTGTCGACAGCAACGGTGTCGGCGATGTCTACTTGTACGATCGGGTCAATGGCAGCAGCGTGCTGATATCGCGCGCGCTGGGCGCACCGACCACGACTGCCAATGCCCGTTCGCTGCCATCGCGCATCAGTGCCGATGGACGCTGGTCCATTTACCGTACCTTGGCTACCAATATGCTGAGTGGTCTGGGCGATAGCAACGGTACCTACGATGTCTATCTGTTCGATCGCGATTTGCAGACATCGACGCTGCTGTCGCGCAGCGCCGCTACACCGACGAGCACCGCCAACGGCGAATCGACGCCGGCAACCCTCAGCGCCGATGGATCGCGCGCGGTGCTGTTCAGTCTCGCCAGCGATCTGGTTGCCGGAGTGACCGATGCGAACGCTGCGGATGATGTTTTCGTCGCTGCGCAGCAGGTACTGCTATTCGGGAACGGCTTTGAAGATTAAGCGCGGCTGTTGCCGCACCAGCCCGGCCATCACTTCGTGCGGGCGGTGATGCGCAGGAATCTGGGGCTGGCGGAAAACGAAGTAAAGGCGCGGGCAATATCGTCGGCGAGGACCACAGCATCCGGTCCATAGCCTGACGTAGGCGCCAGCACCAGACGATCCGGCCCCTCGGAGACCACGCGCACGTCGGCCGAGTGCGCGGATAGCCAGTCGCTCAACTCCTTGCGTGAGGCCTTGGTTGTGTCGGATGGCGGCTCAACACGCACTTCGGGCAGGGCGATGATCCTGGCGCCCGCATCGGCGAATACCGGAAACAGCAGACCACGCTCACGCAGCGCGGACAGCGCAGCCGCCGGTATCGCCGTCTTGGCAACCACTGCCAGCTCGGAGTTGACTACCTGCATGCCCGGGCTGGCGGAGGCGCGCAGCTTCTTTTGCAAGGATGCATCGAGATCCGCAAGACGCAGGCCGATACTGTCTTTGTCGGGCTTGAGCGTGATGCGCTTTCCGCCCGCAACATAGGCATAGGTCCTGGTGTTCCTATCGGTCATCGCAGAGCCAGACGCAGCGCGTTATAGATATTGAGCCGACCAAAGCCAAACTCTTTGTGCCAGGCCCCGGTAGGGGTAAGCCGGTCACAGGAGTTGATGAGTATGCGGCGAAGATCGGCCTCCTTCAAACCGGGCGCCACCGACAACACCAGTGCTGCCGCTGCAGCAACATGCGGTGCAGCCGAAGACGTGCCGTTGAACGTAAGGGCGAAATTCCCTGCGGCATAGCCTTTGGCGCCGGAAATGTCGGTCGTGGCAATCTTCACGCCGGGTGCCAGCAAGTCGAGTGCAGGGCCGAAACAACTGCCCCACCAGTTCTCGCCATCCTTGCTGGTAGGGCTCTTGCGTTCGTCCCAGGGGCTGGACGCACCCACGGTAAATACCTGGTCGAGCGACCCAGGATAATGGATGGCGCCATTGCTGTTGCCGGCTGCAAAAACCACCAGACTGCCTTTGCCGCCACGCCCCTGCTTGGTAGCGCGCACGATCGCGTTGGTGATGGCATCAACCGGTGGCCCGCCACCCCAGGAATTGGACAGCACATCGGCCTTGGCTTCCTTCCAGCTCCAATCGATGGCATCGGCGGTACTGAAGTCGTCGAACACCCAGCCCTGGTTGCCATCACCTTTTGCGATGCGCACACCGATCAGCGAGCAGTCCGGTGCCAGCCCAGGGGTATTTTTGTCGCGGCTGGCAATGATGCCGGCACAAGCGGTGCCATGGGCATCATCGCCCTCCGGACGCGCATGCGCATTGCCGTCCACAAAATCGCGCTCGGCCACGATGCCGGGTTTCAGTGCGGGATGCTTGCTGTCCACACCTTCATCAAGCACGGCAACCCGTATGTCGGCATTGCCCCTGCTGATGGTCCAGGCCGCCTGCGCGGCGACATCGGCGCCGGCAATTCCGGGGTTTCCGCTGTTGAGGTGGTTCCACAACGGCTGACCGCCCGGTGCCGAAGGTTTGGGACGAAAGAATGTGCGCACAAAATGCGGATGCGCTGCGCGCGTTCCGCCCTTTGACTGCAATGCTTTCAGCGCTGCCTGCACCTGTTTCATCGCCTCGTCGCCGGACAAGGTGCTGCGCAACATGACTTTTTCTCTTGCGCCCTCGCGCACCACTTCAAAACCAAACTTGTCTCGCAGCATCTTGAGCGTGGCGGATTTGGCGCCTTCTACGGTGAGCGAATCCGTGGCCATCAATAAGGTGTCGCCTTCCTTGGTCAGCAGATAACGCGGATCGGATTCGTGGATGTCATTCCACGCCTCGTGCAAATGCGTCATCGTCGACTTCATCGCGCTGACCGCACGATGCAGCGACGCCGCCGTCGTTGGCTTGACGGGAGCGTTCGCGCTCATTGCGCCACGCGCTTTGGCGGGGCCGGCGGTAGCTTTGGCCGGGCCTGTGCTCAGGCTGCTGATCGATTCGAAATTCAAACTCGTGGTGGCACCGGCAGATTTAAAGGACAGTTTCATGACGACCCATGCTCCTGTATGTCGAGGTTAATAAAATGGCGGATCGCCCCCGGTGCCATCCTCCGCGGCAGAGAATACACCCGCAGCGCCTGCACGCTGCAGAATGC
Organism: Lysobacterales bacterium; assembly: GCA_031391205.1. GTDB lineage: Bacteria > Pseudomonadota > Gammaproteobacteria > Xanthomonadales > Ahniellaceae > 0-14-3-00-62-12. The sequence continues at coordinate 3,946 of JANMUE010000170.1, forward strand.
GTGCCGAGTGTTAGCAAGGAATATGCAGACTGAATAAAATCTCAGAATTTGCTAACGAATTGTCCGCCAAGGCAGGCGTCAACCCCTATTCAAATCCGTTGCCAAACAGCCTCGGCACCGGCGCCAGTTCGACGGCGCCGATGTCGCATAGCGAGTTTCCATCGCCATCGCCATCCTGGGGCCTGGGCAGGCCGCGTTGGTCGGTAACCGTGCAGGCAGCGGTGGCACCGAAGTCCAGTGTTGGAGGGCCGGGGAGATGGGTGCGTGTGGCACCGCCGTTGTCGGTCAGCGGACCCAGTTGTGGATCGATCCCGGTGCGGTCGTTCGCCATCAGGTTTGCCTGGCAGCCCAAAATCGATCCGATCAGATTGCCGCCGCCAGCGGAGCTGATGTTGCTGCAATCATCGGACGTGGTGCCCGGACCGTTGTCGGCGATGATGGTGTTGCTGATGAATGTGCGCCCGAATCCGCCGTGTACATCGTGGATGCCGCCGACGTTGGCAGTGCTCGCGGAGGCGGTGTTGGCGGTCACCGTACAGTTGCGCAGCGTCAGTAGTGCGCCGCCATCGACCAGAATGGCGCCGGGATTGCCGCGATTGCCGCTGATGGTGACGTCCTCCAGCAATACAACGTTGGCCTGGTTAAGTGTCATCGCACCGGCGAAGCGCGCTGTATTGTCGGCTATCAATGAACGCCGCAGGGTGATAGAGGCATTGTCATCGGTGTAGATGGCGCCACTGTGATCGGCGCTGTTGCCGGAGATTTCGCTGTCGATCAGAGTGAAGCAGCTGCTGGCACCGCGCGTCGTGGCGCCACCGGCCAGGGCATGGGCGGAGCCGACGCTGGCTGGGTCGATATTGCGCAGGATGCGAACGCGGGTAGCGGAGAGACAGCCGCGATTGTCGATGCCGATGCCGCCGCCAAAGGCCTGCGTCGCCTGATTGTCGCGGACATCGACATCCTGCATCTGCAGGTTGATGTTTGCGGCGACACGCAGTCCCAACCCCACCGATGTGGGGAACACACGCGTCGAGCGCCCATTGGCCAACGTCAGTGCATCCAGAGACACTTCGATGACACCCGTCGGCGCGTGCAGATCCAGAACCCGATCCAGCGCGACACCATCGATGATGCTGGCCTCCACTCCGGCACCGCGTAGTATCAATGCAGCGCGTATGTCCAGATCGCCGCTGGCCGAAAGGTCTTCGTTGTCACCGGCGAGTGTCAGCGCGAACACGCCGGCCGGTATCACGATCTCATCGGCATCGGTGTTGAAGTTGGCCTCCTGAATGGCGGCGCGCAGACTGCAGGCGCCGCTGCCAGTAATGGCGCAGAGGCCATCACCCGGCACCGCATCGAGGGCGTCCAGAGTGCTGTCGACATTCCAGACGGCAGCCTGGAGGTCAGGGTTACCGGCGATCGCCAACAAAACCATCAGCACTGCAGAACGCGTCGGTCTGAGATCAAGCCCGTGTACAGCCATGCCGCGGCTCCGAAGGGGTGCTCTTTCTACCATCGACGCTCAAGGCAGACGCGTGATATCGATCACGCTGGCGGGTTCAGCGGGCGGTGGGAACACAGGTGCGCTTGTGGCGCGAATCCTTTAGCCTTGCCGTCTACGATTCCAAAGACCGGTTGTTTACCCATGTCGAATCCGATTTTTGACGCTTCATTGGCACTGGAGCGCAACGCGCCATGCTTCTGCGGCAGTGGTCAGCGTTTCAAGCATTGCTGTGGTTCGGCCGAGGTGCGCCGCCGCGTGCCGCATGGCATCGAAATGCAACCCGGATTCGTCGATGCCGAGACGTGCAGTCGCTGGGTCGATTTCATGGAGCAAAGACCGCGCAGTGCGCTGGATGTTTTCGATCATGAAAGTTCAACGCCGGATCAGGTCGTGCGCAGCGCGCATCCTGCGCGCGTCACCGACAAGGTGGATACTGGCGAGCTGCAAGTGGAGATTGAAGCGACGGTGCGGCGTGCCTTTGTGGACTGGCTGGCCCCGCGCTGGGGTTGCCGCTTTGAATGGTTCGAAAAGCCCAATGTCCTTCGCTATACCACCGGCGGCCGTTATGACGTGCATTCCGATGCCGAGGTATGGACAGAGGAGAAACCGCCCTATCGGGTGCTGGATCGCGATGGCAGCCTGCTGATCTATCTCAATGATGCCTTCACCGGCGGTGATTTGAATTTTGTCAATTTCGAATATCTGATGCGCCCGGTACCTGGCTTGCTGGTGGCGTTCCCCTCGGACGAACGCTACGCCCATGGCGCCATGCCCACGACCGGCGGTGTTCGCTACGCCATCGTGTCCTGGGCCTATGCCCAGGGCCGCCCGCGCGTGCGCAACAGCCCGCCCGAGAACTGCATTTTCATCGAGCCATGATCGAATGCCTACGCACCGTCCCACACCGCATCTCGATCTGAAAGTCGCGCCATCGGCACGCCGTCAATTGCAGATGATGCTAGACACCGCCGAAGATTCCGGCGCCATCGTCGCCGTGTTGCTGGGATGGAGGGGTGAGCGCAGGGAGGATGTGCTCGATCTGCATGTGTGTACAGCGGAACATGCAGCGGAAATCTACGCGCAGGAGCAGCTGCGCGATGAACCCAGAGTGTTTAAGTGCGACGGCTTCACGGTCTATATCGTGCTGGATCCCGAACCCTTCATCGGGCGCGAGTTGATTTATGCCGATGACGCGTTTCAGTTCCGCAGGCACTGAAGCAGTGTTATCCGGTACTGGCGCGGTGCGACACGCAGGAAGCGTTGGCCGGGTGCAGATTTCCGATTCACTGATCGTTGCTGTCCGCGTCGCTCGCGGTCGCAAACTCGTTTTCGGGGCTGCAGCTCCCCGCTGACGATGGGGTTTCAGGCTGGGGCGTGGCCGGCACGGTCTCTGCGTCGCGTTCGATCAACAGCTCAGAGTCGTCCTCTTCCTCGACCTTTTGCTCGCGCCAGCGCGTTATGGACGCCACCGCCTCGGCGTCCATCCACTCACCTTCAAAATACTGTTGTTTGAAATCATGGGCGAGGGCGACGCCGAACACCCGCGCTTCGACGCGCAGCGTGGCTCGATCGTCGATGGCATCGACTTCACTGAGGCGCACGCTGTTGAGGATTTCATCGGCGTCGAGGTCATAGGCAGCGAGCACCTGTTTGACGGTGCGAATCAGGCTGTCGCCGTGCACGATCGCTTCCTCGAAGGCCATCGCCTGGCTGTCGTCAAAGCGTTTCAAACCGGTTTGACGAGCCAGCGCTGCGACCGCCTGCAGCGCCCGACGCAGCCGTGCCGGGTCATCGAACTGGACACGGCCGGTCCAATCTTGCACGGCGTACATCAGTTGCGTAAGTTGCTGCACCTGGTCGGCGCTGAACTGCTTTTCGCTGGCGATACCCGTCAACGTGGCGCCGAAAGCGATGTTGAACTGCATGATCCGCTTGCCGGCTTCCTCGGCGATCAGCGGCTGTAGTTCGGCGACCAGCAGCTCGATTCCGGCATCGGTCTGCAGTTTCTGCCAGGCCTGCTGCATGCTGTCGTCGGCCATTGCTTCGGGGGCGTCGTCGCCCAGTTCGGCACGGTCGACTTCGCGCTCAGTCTTTTCCTTGCGAAGACGTTCAGCGTTCGCATTCCATTCGTCGGCGAGCGCAGCGATGCCCTTGCCATGCTCGCGCACTTCAAGAAACGCGGCGAAATCATTTTGCTTGATGGCGTTCAGCAGGGCATTCGGCGTCTCGTTGACGCGGCGCATGGGCGGTGTCGGCGCCGTCGTTTCAGTTGCAGCGACCGCGTCGACGGGCCGCAACCCTGCTCCCGCAAGAATCCCACATAGACACATCAGCAAAATCGCGCGTTTCATCACAGGCTCCTTGGCAACGCCAATAGACAACGTAACCCGGATGCTAGCGGGGTTTGGCTGGCGTACCTGACCGGGAGCCGACCAAATCGGCCGGGTCACGGCGGTTTTGCCGGCAGCGGTGGTTTTGAACCGGTTCCAGGCCGACAAGCCGAACTGTTCGTCAGTACATCCAGATTCGCCACACTAGCCCGCTATGCGCAGCAGCTCCCGCGTCGTGACAAAGACTTCCGCTGGTCGACACGCAATCAGCGACTCGATTGCACCATAACCCCAGGACACAGCGCCGAATGCCACCCCGGCCTTACCGGCGGCTTCGCCATCGGTCGACTGATCGCCGATGTAGATGGCCCGTGTCGCCGGAACGCCGCAAGCCCTTAGCGCACGGCGGATACGCGGCGTCTTGCCAAACATCGACGCACCGGTGTCAACGAAGCGAAACCTGGCGTAGATTTCTGCGCCGAGTACCTTGCGGGCGTTGTCTTCCGAATTGGACGTGACCAGAGCCAGCAACACGCCTTGCCCGTGCAAATCAGCCAGCACTTCCGGCACTTCGTCGAACAGCGCGATCGGCAGGGTGCTTTCCTTCATCAAGCTCATGAAGCTCTTCGCGACAAACGGCAGCTTCCACCTCGGCAGGCCGACATGGCGCAGTATCTGCTGCGTCGTGAAGTGCCGCACCACTTCGATCTCGTCTTCACCGATGCATTTGAACCCATGCCGCTCGGCAAGCTGATTCTGCACCGCGACGAAGAACGGCATCGAATCGGCCAGCGTACCGTCCATGTCGAAGATAGCGAGGTCGTAGTTCATCATGCCATTTTATTACCGGCGCTGGTGCAATGTGAGCCGTGCGGAACAGTCGACTGGCATTGCCGCAAACACCATTCCCGCAAAGGAGCGGCTACTCAGTCGCCTTGAACACTTTGCCGTCCTTCATCACAAAGCGCACCTGCTTGAGCACGGTCACGTCCTGCAATGGATCGCCACCGACGGCGATCAGGTCGGCGCGCTTGCCGGGTTCCAGGGTGCCGATCTGATCGGCAAGGCCAAGCAGATCGGCGGCGTTTACCGTGGCGGCGATGATGGCCTGAGCGGGGGTCATGCCGTGTTTGACCATGAGCTCGAACTCATCGGCATTGCGTCCATGCAGGCTGACGCCGGCATCGGTGCCAAAGGCGATTTTCACCCCGGCGGGTACGGCCATCTGCAATGACTTGCCGGTAACGGCGATGCGCCATTCGATTTTCTCGCGCACCGCCGGTGTGTAGGCATCGGGATTGTTGCGTAGTCGTTCGATGTAGCCATTCACCGTCGACAGCGTGGGCACGTAATAGGCGCCGGATTGGCGGAACAGGCGAAGGGCCTCCTTGTCGATCAATGTGCCGTGCTCGATGGAGTCGGCACCGGCACGCAACGCGACCAGGATGCCATCGGCACCATGCGCATGCACTGCGACTTTCTTTCCATACAGGTGTGCTGTCTCAACAATCGCACTCGCCTCGTCATCGAACATCTGCTTGCCGACTCCGGCACCGATACGGCTGTTGACACCGCCGGTGGTGGCCATCTTGATCACATCGACGCCGCGACCGATCTGGCGGCGTACCGCGCGACGGCAGGATTCGACGCCATCACAGAGGTTTTCACCGGTGCTCAGTGCCTCGTGCAGATCGCTGCGATAACCGAGCCTGGCGTCCATATGTCCGGACGTGGTCGAGATCGACCTGCCGGCATCGATGATGCGCGGACCCGGCAACTTGCCGTCAGCAATCGCATCACGCAGTGCCAGGGTGACGCCATCGCCATCGCCCAGATTGCGTACGGTGGTGAAGCCAGCGCCCAGCGTCTTGCGCGCGTTGACGGCGGCGTTGTAGGCCACTTGGGGGATATTCAGCGTCACGTCTTCGAGCTGGCCCAGCACACCGGCAACATCCGAGGTCAGGTGCACGTGGCTGTCGATCAAGCCAGGCAGCACGAACTGCGTGCGCAGATCAATGATCGTGGTGTCGGCAGGCGCGCCGTCGAAGGCGCTGGCATCGACGAATCCCTCCTTGATCGCAATGATTGAATTGCCGCAGATCAACAGCGACGAGGCCGCGCGCGGCGGTTTGCCGGGATGGTCGAGCAGATGGCCGGCCTGCACTACGGTGCAGGGCCGCTGCAGTGGGGCATCGGCCGCATCCGTGGCGAAGTTCGCGAACAGCAATGAGAGCATCGCGGTGCAGCTGCGGCTTAAGCATTTTTTCATCGTTGCGAACTCGGCGTGACAGATACTGCCGAGGATAGCGCGGACCCGATCGCGCCGACGCCGTCGGCGCTGCGTTCATGAATCATTCCTGCGGGCTCCGAAGCATCGGAGCCCGGCGTCGGATGCGATCGACTGCTGTCACCACTTGTAGCCGAGATTGGCGTACAGGAAGGCACCATTGAATCCGAACGGTGCATTGCGCGGATAGGGCAGCTGGCCGCCGTTGGAGGTGGCGAAGATGAACTCTTCCGGATACTCGTCGAAGATGTTGTCGCCGCCAATGGTGAAGTCCCAGCGGTCCAGCGTATAGGTCAGCGACAGATCCACGGTCCATTCCGAATCGAAGGTCTGGTCCAGTGTCGGGTTGGTGTTCAGCGCACTGAACTCGCCCCAATGTGTAGCATTGGCGCCGACCTTCCAGCTGCCCAGAGTCCAGACGCCACCCAGCAGAAACTTGTCGCGTGGTGCGCCCACGGTGATGCGACCTTCCTCGACCCGGCCGATGCGCAGCAGGTTCAGACTGCCGGCGGTGAGCTCGGGCGGATTGGGCGCGATGCGGGTGATGTCGGTGTCGCTGTGGTTATAGCCGATGGTGAAGTCAAGATTGCTGTTGCTCAGCGCCCAGCTATAGGTGCCGATGATGTCGATGCCCTGGGTTTCGGTGTCGATGGCATTGGTGAAATACCGGCCACCGGTGACGCCGAAGATGCCCTGGGTCTGGAGGAAGGCCGTTACCGGCGCGCCGATCAGATTTTCCGAAAGCACGATGCGATCATCGATGTCGATGCGATAGGCGTCGATGGTGATGTACAGCGCATCCATCGGCTGCAGTACCAGGCCGAGCCCGTAGTTGGTGGAATCCTCGGCCTTCAATGGTTCGGCGCCCAATGCGATCGCCACCGGATTGTCGACGGCGAAGGTGCGCACATCGAAGGGCACACCGCCGATGAAATTGGTGGCAGTGGATTGGAAGAACTGCTGCTGCAACGAGGGCGCACGAAAGCCGGTAGACACCGTGCCGCGCAGCGCCACCGCATCATTGAAGGCATAGCGCGCCGACAATTTGCCCGACGTGGTGGTGCCAAAATCGCTGTAGTCCTCGTAGCGCGCGGCAATCGCTGCCGAAAACCGATCGGTCACTTCCGCTTCAAGATCGACGTAGAGCGAAAGGTTATCGCGATTGTGATGCCCGGCATCTCCAGGCTGGAAGCCGGGAAACACCTGCGCGCCCGGCGGTGTGTTGATGGTCGGACCATCACCATCGACGTAGGAGGCCAGCTCGCCCGGGCTCTGGTTGAACTTTTCGTCACGCCATTCGACGCCGAAAGCGAGCAGCAGCGGATAGTCGAGCGCCGCCATATCAAAGGCGCGGTTGATGTCGATATTGACGATGTTCTGCGTGACCTCCAGTGCGCCGGCGTAGAACTCCGTCGGCGAAGTCGGTCCCAGGCTGCGGTTGAGGCTGTTTTCGATATCGAAGCTGAGGTGGTTGTAGCCGTAGTTGTAGCTGAGGTCGTAGTTCCAGTCATTACTGATCGCGCCGCGCAGGCCCAGCACTGCCGAGCGGTCCTTGGCCTGATTGCGGATCTGCGGCAGAAAACCGTCGGGATAAATCGCCCGGACATTGCGCGCATCGCCGGCTGGACGGAAAAAGCCGTTGGACAACACATCGCGATCGCTGAATGCACCGAACGAGTACACGATGTGATTCTCGCCGAAGCCCAATTCAGTGTTGTAGGAAATCGCACCCTGATCAATCTCAGGATCGCCATAACGCTGCACCACGCGGCCCAACGGCGCTGAAGTGGCCGTGGGGGTGCCGGTGAACGGGCGCGCGCGATCGGTCTGATCGGCGTTGCCGACCTGTCCGGCGAGGTGCACGAAGCCAGATTCGCCCAGCGCAAAACCCGCATCGCCGGAACCCTGCAGCTGCTCGCCATCGCCGGCGCTGTATTGGCCCAGACGTGCCGAAAGCCGGCCACCTTCAGTGCTGCCTTTGAGCACGATATTGATCACCCCGGCAATGGCATCCGAGCCGTATAGCGCCGACGCGCCATCGCGCAATACTTCAACGCGATCGATGGACGAGATCGGAATCGCATTCAAGTCAGCCGGTGAAGAGCCGCGGCCCTGGCTGTCGTTGAGATTGATCAACGCGGTGGTGTGGCGGCGTTTGCCATTGACCAGGACCAGCACCTGGTCGGGGCCCAGGCCGCGCAACTGGGCCGGGCGCACCGCGTCGGTGCCATCGCTGATCGCCGGCCGCGGAAAGTTCAATGAGGGCAGCGCGCGTGACAGGGCGGTGGCCAGCTCCGATGTTCCGGTGGATTGCAGAACCTCTGGCGTAATGATATCGATCGGTGCCGTCGACTCGGCCACCGTGCGGTCACTGGCGCGTGTGCCGGTAACGATCATGGTCTCCAACGTCTTCGTGTCTTCGCCTGCTACCTGCGCCAGCGCACTCATGGATGCCAGAGCGGTGGCGATGGCGAGGGTCAGTTTCGAGTTTCTGCGGATCATAAATACTCCTGCGCGGATGATTCGGATGGTGAGCGCGGCGAGTCATCGTGCCTGCGCTGTGATTCCTCTGAACAATGTCGGAGCCGCGATAAGCCGCTGTGATGACTTATGGATGCTCGGAATAAGTCACCACTTCGACTTCGCTCTACAGCTTAGTGCTTGCCACACCCTGGCTCTCAACAGCGGAGCTGGTCAAACGTACGGTTTTTCGCCCCCTGACTCAGGGGGCTATCGCGGCTCCGGACTTGTTCAGAGGTTCCTTATTTGGAGCTTCCGGTGATGGCAGATTCGAGTTTTAAATCGACGCTTAAAAACGGTAGCCGAATCCGATAGATTACGCTAACGCTTATTTAACATATCGATAACCGAATTGCAGCGTATCGGCCGGCACTTTCGAACTTTCGCTTGCGGGTCGTGCCTGGCGCATCGGCTCAGCCCTTCTCCAGGGGCAGTGTCAGCGTGATCTCGGTGCCATCGGGGCTGCTTTGCGTGCTCAGGCTGGCGCCGAGGGATTCGGCGCGCGCCTGCATATTCTTCAGGCCATGGCCGCCACTCGAATGCTTATCCATGCCACTGCCCTGGTCGGCGATTACTACATGCAACAGCGGTGTGGGCGTGGCCTCGGATGAAATTGCGATCCGCAGGGTGGCGGAATGCGCATGTCGGATCGCATTGGTCACCGCCTCCTGCACGATGCGGAAGACCTGCAGCACCTCACGCGGACCGAGGTGGGCGACTTGATCGTCCAGCGTGTTGGACCATATCAGCCGTATTCCGGCCGCCGTCAATGTGGGTTCGAGCCGGCGTCGGAATGAGGCGAGTGCGGTGCCGATCGAGTTGCCGACCGAGTCCAGCGAATCGATGATCAGGCGCAGCTCATCGACGACATTGCTCAGGTTCTCTGATAGCTCGGTCTGCGGAATCGGTTTGAGTCTTGAGGTATGCAGCAGGCTCATCAGCTGGCCGCCGATACCGTCATGCATGTCGCGCATCAGGCGATGGCGCTCGTTGACCAGTGTTTCGCGGCGCAACAGCGCGCCCTGGCGAGCATAATGCTGAGCGAGTTCGGTCTCGCGCTGCTGCAGCCTGTCATTGAGCAGCGCGTTGATCTCGTTCATCGATCGGAACAGGCGCACGTTGCGGGCGAAGAACGCCACCGCGAACGCAGTCAGCAGCAGCGGCAGACTGTTCTGCAGATGCCCGGTCGAAATATCCCATAGACCCTGCCAAATGAACTCCACCGCCATCAGCGTGATGCAGAGCAGAAAAATCGCGGCCTCCCAGTGGCGATCGTCGCGCACACGCAGCAGATGCCAGACAAAACGTGCGATGGTTGCCGCGCCGAACAGCAGGCCAAGCGTATTGCTGAGACTGGCACAGAGATCGAAGCCACCGGAGGGCATCGCGAACATGGCATAGGCCATCACACCGAGGCTGAGCATGGTGACGGCCATCGTCGCCTCGCTCAGCCAACGCAGCGGTCGGCCGGTCCAGCTGTCGGCGACATTGACCCAGGCCGCGGGCATGAGCGCGGTCAGCGAAAAATAGTAGAAGACGCGCACATCGCCGGAGAACGGCGGATCGACCCAGCGGAAGTAATGCATGCGCAGCGCCCAGGCCAGCACCAGCACCAGAGTCCAGACGGCGAAGGCTTTCTGCTCGGAACGCACGCACAGCACTGCGGCCAGCAGCGCGAGCAGGAAGGCGATGGTGTAGCTCTGCAACTGGTATTCGTTGAGCAGGTAATTGCGCTTCTCGAACAATGCCCGTGTCTGGGCATAACGCCCTACCAGCGGCCGATTGACATCGAAATAGGGAACGCTGTCGCGCACCATGATGAATGCGAAGCGATTCGCACCCGCGTGCAGCAGCCCAGGCGATATGTATGAAATCGATTTGAGATTGCCGTGGTAGGTGATGTCGGGCAGAGTCATGCGCCCTTCCTGGCGCGCCATCTGGCCATTGACCACGATGGCCAGATTGTCGACGCCGGCAATCGGGATGATGGCGAGGCCGTCTTCCGGCACGACATCCAGCGTCACGCTGAAACGCAGCGCTCGGTAGCCGATTTCACAGCAGTCGCTCCAGGGCAGATCGACGGGTTTGAAATCGGCGGCCTGCAGCGCTTCGGTGCTCGGTGCAATCAACGTAGCAACCCCGGTGTCGTCGACATCGATCAGGTGCGGGCGTTGACCGGCACTGAAGATTGCCGGATACACCAGCAGCCAATACACCAACTGCACCGCGGCGATGGCGATCAGCGCATGCAGCAGATGGATGCTGCGTGGCGACCAGCGGTTGCTGGACGACGCGCCTTCCGATCCTGTGGCCTGCACTGCGTCTGAGTTCATGGCGTCAATCCGGATTTACGTCGATTATGCTGCATGGCAGGTGACGGTGGCCGGGTGCGTATCGCTACTGTCGAGGATTGCCGATTCATCGGGAGTCCGGCAGGATTCGGACATCCACGGCATATCCAGGTGCAGACAAGCGTTGCCTTCACAGGAATATCGTATGGCGCAAGAGCGGATCGACCTTTTAGACGCCCTGCGCGGCTATGCGTTGATGGGCCTGTTTTTCATTCACATGGTGGAATACTTTGAGGTCTATTGGCTGAATCCCGTGCCGCATCCGCTGAACGATGCGCTGTTCGCGATCTTTGGTGGTAAAGCGTTCGCGATTTTTTCTCTGCTGTTTGGAATCAGTTTTTTCATCCTGCTGAATAATCAGCACGACAAAGGCGTGGATTTTCGATGGCGCTTTGTCTGGCGTCTGTGTCTACTGCTGGCGTTGGGCTATGTGCACAGCCTGCTGTATGGCGGCGACATTCTGCAGGTGCTTGCTCTGTGCGGCCTGGTCTTAGTGCCGCTGTGGCGCGCATCGCACAGGGTGGTGTTCGCGACCAGTTTGTTTTTCCTGCTGCAAGGTCCTTCATGGCTGCTGGTCGCCTGGCTGGATCAGACCGGCGCGCTTTATCCGCAGCCCTTCTTCCTGCGATTCGACGGGGTATTGCCGGTGTACGCCGATGGCAGCCTGGGGCAGCTCGTGCAGACGAATGCATTGCAAGGCAACGCGAGGAAATGGCTTTTCATGCTGGAAAGCGGCCGCTTGTGGACCGTACTGGGCTTGAGCATGCTGGGTTTCCTGCTGGCGCGGCTGCAATTGTTTGCCCGTCACACCGAGTTCCATCGGCGCTTTGCCGCCGGGCTTCTGGCTTCGGTGGCGATAGCGTCGGCGTTGTTTGTCGGTGAGGATCAGGTTAAAGGCATGCTCCAAGGCGCGAAAACAGAAGGACTGATTCTCGGAATCTTCAACGCCTACAGAAATTTGATGTTGACGCTCGCAAGCGTGTGTCTTTTTGTCGTTATGTACCATTCACCACTGCAGAAACTGTTGCGCTATCTGGCAGCGCCAGGTCGCATGACGCTCAGTATCTACGTGGGCCAATCATTGTTGTGCGTGCCGATTTTCTACGGCTTTGGCCTGGGTGGCTGGGCCTATCTTGGTCAGGTCAACAGCTTCTTGCTGGGGGCGTCTTTATGGATGGTGCAAATTGCTGCGGCTGCCTGGTGGTTCCGGCACTATCGCTACGGCCCGTTGGAATGGCTGTGGCGTGCGGCGACCTATATGCGCCTGGATATTCCGTTTGCGCTGAAAGCCACGGTGAAGCCCAAGTATGATTGATGAAGTGCCTGAACTTGCTGCTGTTGATGGCTATCGCGATATCGGTGCAGACCGATCCAGCGGCCAGACCTATGCGCAATCTCGTCTTCGGCTGGTCTTCGGCCGGCGAACCCGGACTGAGTTTCCACAGCGTCGTCGCGGCAGCGGAATCGTAGAGAAGGCGACGATACGCTTGCCCTATTGCCCTATTGCGGCGCTCAGAATTTTGTCGCCGTAGCCACCGCCGGCAACGGCACATGGCAGCTGTGATGCCGAGATATTTCTTCAGTCACAGCATCGAATCGCGTGCCAAGTTTCCAAGTGAGCTGATCGGGCCCTGTGAAACCAGGTTCAGCGGGAATCAGCAACCAGTTTGATACCGATGTGGCTTCGAATCCTGATCCGGTCCGGCTACGCTCCATTCACCACCGCTGGGGGTGCTTGCGTGGCAGGTTCGGGTATTCGACGCGGTCTGCGACGTTACGGCGGTCGCGGGCTGCTGCTTTTGGCGGCTCTGCTGGCCGCCGGGCCGGCTATTGCCGTGCGTCGCTTCGACACCCGTGATGGCCTGAGTCAAAACACCGTCAACGCCATCGCGCGCGACGATCTCGGCTTTCTCTGGTTCGCGTCCGACAGCGGGCTCAATCGATTCGACGGACGTCGATTCGCGCCACCGCCTGCTGCCATTGCTGCCGAGCTGGACGGTTTCGCGATTACTGCGCTCGCTGCCGACGGGGCCATCCTTTGGGTGGGCACGCGCCGCGACGGCGTCAAGCGCGTTGATTTGCGTCGTGAGCAGGTGGTGTCGATACGTCCTTCAAGCCAGGGGCTTCCCGACGCTGCCGTGCGCGCGATCGTCATCGACGGCCAGGGTAATGTCTGGCTGGGCAGCGATGGTGCGGGTGTGGTGCGCATTGCCTGGAATGAGGGCGCGCCGCAATTTGCCCGGTACCTACCCGAGGCAGGCGGCCTGCCGCATGCGCGCGTCTGGACGATGGCGATCGATGGTGATTCGGTGTTGGCCGGTACCGAAACCGGCGCCGCACGACTGTTGCCTGGCAGCGTGCGCTTCGAGCCGCTGAATTTTCCAGCACCTTTCCCCAATGGAGGTTCGGCCAACATTGAAGAGATCGCGGGCGACGGCCACGGTGGCTACTGGATCGGTACCTGGGACGATGGCCTGTTCCATGTTGATCACCAAGGCGTGCATGCCATCGGCATTGCCGGGCGTGGCAGCAGTCAGCGCGTCACCAGTCTGGTCCTGGTCGACGGTCTGCCTATCGTGGGCTTTGACACGGGTATCGCACGCTATCAGGCGGACTGTGCCTGCCTGCATCCGATTCCGCTGTCGACCACTTCGGAAGGCATCGCGCAACGCGCATTCGTGCGCAGCATGCTGGCGCTTGCGGATGGTGGTGTGTTTATCGGTACCTGGTTCCATGGGGCGTTCCATGTGCCGCCGAACGCCACGGTGTTCCGGCGCGTGCAGCCCCTGCAACCGCCCGGCACCGAACTCGCTTCGGAGCGTGTGCAGTCGGTGCTTGAAGATCGCCATGGCCATGTCTGGCTGGGAAGCTTCGGTGCTGGTCTGCAACGTTCGCGCGCTCCTATAGGCAGCGGCCCGCTGCAACTCGAGCAGGTGTCGATACCGAGCAACACGCGCCCCGGTGCCAATGTGATCTGGGTGATCCGCGAGGATAGGCTCGGGTGCGTCTGGGTGGGCAGCGACGCCGGCCTGGATCGTTACGACCCGGACACGCAGCGATGGAAGCATTTTGCAGTCGCTGGTGACGGACTGCCCGGCCCCGGCGTGCGCGATCTTCTGGAGCTGGACGATGCGGGATTTCTGGTCGCGACATCCAGCGGACTGGCCTTGATCGCAGCCGACGACAGCGTGAAAACATTGCGCTTCGCTCCGGCCGGGCCGAACCGTGCGCAGGCCGATACCATCAATGCGATGCACCGCGATGCGCACGGCCGCCTGTGGCTGGCGACCTATGACGGGGTGTTGGTGCTCGACGCCCAATATCGTCTGCTGCATGCGTATCGCGAGCCTGATCTGACGCGTGGACAGGTGCGCGATCTGCACGCCGCTGCTGACGGTGAAATGTTGCTGGCGGCAGGTCGTCTCTGCCGCATCGACACGCGCATCGTCGAACTCGGTTCGCTGAAGCCGGTGTGCAGCGGTCGCGCTGATGGCATTCCCGACGATGGCATCCAGGCGATCGAGCGCAGCATCGACGGCGCGCTGTGGCTGAGTTCTCTGCATGGTCTGCGACGGTTGCTCGAACAGCCTGCACAGGTACAGGCCTTTCATGTCGCCGATGGATTACTGGCGGATGAATTCGGTCAAAGTGCTTCGCATGCCGGCGCCTCGGGGCATCTGTATTTCGGAACGGCCGATGGACTGCAGGTATTCGACCCGCGTCTGGTCGCGATGCCACGTGGAATGCTTGTGCCGCTGATCTCCGATATTCGTGTTGGCGGGCGCAGTCTGGGCGCTGGGGACATCGGCCCACAGAGTCGTCTGGATGCGGCGCCCCCCTATGCGCGCACTCTGACCCTGTTGCCCGGCACACGGCAACTGATGCTGGGTTTCAGTCTGCTCGGCGCCAGTCGCAATACCCAAAAGGTCGAGTTCCGTATTGATGGCCTGCAGGATTGGCTACCCGCCGCCGATGGTGGGATTGGCAGCTACCTCAACCTGCCGGCTGGGGGTTTCGATCTGTACCTGCGCACCATCGAGGACGACGTCAACGTCGGTGCCGAGCATCTCGCGCTGCGCATCCATGTCGCGCCATTCTGGTGGGAACGTCGCAGTGTGCAGATCTCCGCAGTACTGTTGTTGCTGCTCGGTGCCGGGTTGCTCTATCACGGCCGTATGCGTGTGTTGCGCAGTCGCGAGCGCTGGCTCAGCAACGAAGTCAAATTGCGCACCCGCGAAATCGAGCAGCAGAAATCCGAGTTGGCGCTGGCCAATCAGCAGCTGTATGAACTCTCCATCCGCGACGGCCTGACCGGCGTGTTCAATCGCCGTCATTCGCTGGAGGAAGCGCGCCGCATCCTGCGCAGCGAGCGCGAGCGCGAAATCTGCATCGCCCTGATCGATCTCGACCATTTCAAAGCGATCAACGATCGCTTCGGACATATCGCCGGCGACGAAGCTCTACGCAGTTTTGCCAGATGGCTCAAGGACCAGGCCGGGCTGGGAGATGTGTTGGGTCGCTACGGCGGTGAGGAATTCTTCTGCCTGCTCTTCGACCGCGATATCCACCAGGCCAAACACTGGGCTGACACCTTGCTGGCGCGGGTACGCGGCGCCCAGGTGGCCGGCCCCAACTGCGAGATCAGGATCACCGCCAGCATCGGCATAGTCGCCATCGAACCGGTTGCCGAACTGCCGCTGGAGATATGGATCGCCCGCGCCGATGCCGCGCTGTATCGCGCCAAGGCCAATGGCCGCGATAGTGTGCTTATTGGCTGAAGAGCGCTGCGACTTTCCTGACTACATGCGCTGTGGACGCCGCGTCGCCGGTGCATTGGGAATGAGATCGAATGCCTTGTTGTCGATGAACACCGGCATGAAGATGTAGCGCATACCGGTACCGGCTTCGACTTCGTTGAAGCGTCGCGAGCGCGGATGCGAGATGAGCTGCCTTGCTGCCATCGGGTCGGGATAGCTCTCCAGCGTGAAGACACGCTCGGCACGTCCAGACTCGTCGACCTGCACGATAAAGCTCGCATACACCAGTTCATCCTCCGCTTTTGAAGTGTCTCGGGTGAAGCGCCCGCCAGTCGAGCGATTGCCGCCGGTGACGACCGGTGCTGCACCCTGCTGCGGTGGAAGAATATCGCGCTCCCAGCCGCAGCCGCCTTCTTCGCAGCGATTGGTGATGCGTTCGCCGTGTTTGGCCAGCAATCCGGCGACGTACTCGAGCACCTCCTCGTTGGACGGTCGCTTGCCGTAATAGCCGCGCTCAATGCGCGCAATCAGGCCCGCCTTGTAAGCTGATGCCGAGTTGACCAGGTCGCTGCCGAAGACCTGCGCGACTTTAAGATAGGCCTGCACCCAGATCATCGCTTCGAGCGGACGGCGGGCACGCAACTCGCTTTCCGCCAGCACCAGCATCGCGTCGAGGTCGCCGCCCAGCACGCAGGCGTTGAGATACTTGTCGGCATCGCCATAGTCGCCGCCCTCAATGGATGCGGACGATTGCGACTTCTGCATGGCAAGCCGCCCAAGCACACACTGCGACGCATGATGACCGCTGTCGGCTGCTGCCCGCAGCGTCTTGAGCTGCTCATTGCGTTCGGTGAATTCCAGATCGGTATCGAGCAGCACGTCGAGGCGATAGCCCTGCTTGCCGTCGTCGCCTGCAACGGCGGGCGACGTGGCAAAAATCAGCGTCAAGCAAAGTACATATCGGTAAACGTTCATGAAATTTATTCCTGATGCAATCCGCGATCATAACGGCAGAGACAATTCGATTCGAGCTCGCTAAAGTCATTCGTAATACCTGCAAGAAGGTGTCATCGCATGCATCCCGACAAGGTTTCGCGCAGTCGTTTGCAGAGACTCACCGACCTGCCCAATATCGGCAAGGCCAGCGCTGGCGATCTTGAGCTGCTGGGCATCCATGCCCCAGCGCAACTGGTCGGGCGCGATCCCTTTGAGCTTTACGAGACGCTGTGCAACAAGACGGGTGTGCGCCACGATCCCTGCGTGATCGATGTGTTCATGTCGATCACGCGCTTCATGGGCGGCGAGGCGGCGCAGCCATGGTGGGCGTTTACCGAGGAGCGCAAACGCTTTCTGTCTGCGCGTGCGGGCGTTATGGAACCTCTGAACAAGTCCTGAGCCGCGATAGCCCCCTGAGTCAGGGGGCGAAAAACCGCAGGTTTTTTGGGGTGTGGCGACACTAAGCTGTAGAGCGAAGTCGAGGTGGGGACTTATTCAGAGCTTCCTGATGCGACCTCAGGAAATGCGGTATTCGTCGCCGCCTGGCCAGGCCGTGCGCAGCCGATACATCCAGGATGGCCCCACCCATAGCGCGATATTGTGGCCGTGCGCGTCGATATACCAGCTGCGGCAGCCTCCAGCCCAGGCAGTTCTCGGAAATGCGCGATCGATGCGCTGCAGGAATCGGGTTTCGGCAGCGGCTGTGGTCTCGATGCGGGTCTTGTGATCGCGGCGCAGGCGCCTCATCAATTTTGCGATATGGCGTACCTGACTTTCGATCATGTACAGCACCGAGTTGTGGCCGAGCGCGGTGTTCGGGCCGAGCACGAAGAACAGGTTGGGAAATCCCGCCACCGCCATGCCATTGCTGGTGCGTGGTCGCAGTGACCAGTGTTCGGTGAGTGATCGATCCTGACAGCCGATCACATCGATTCCGGCGAGCACGTCCATCGGCCTGAAACCGGTGGCATAGGCCAGCGCATCGAGTTCGATCAGACGACCATCACGCAGACGCACGCCCTCAGCTTCGATCGCAGTGATATCGGTAGTGTGCAATTGCACGTTGTCGCGGTTCAGTGCCGGGTAATAGTCGCTGGACAAGGCAATGCGTTTGCAGCCAATCGGGTAGTGGGCCTGCAGTACCGTGCGCATGGCGGGATCCTGCACCTGACGGCGCAGATGCCGCCGCGCCATTGCGCGTGCCCAGAACGCGGTCCATGGCCTGAGCAAGGTCAATGACAGGGTTTCAAGATGCAGATACAGCGCGCCGCGCAGTGCCAGACGCAGCGGCGGAATTGCGGCGAGCGCGCGTTGCACCAAACGCGGAATGGCGAAATCGGGCCGTGGCAGCACCCATGCCGGGGTGCGCTGAAATACATGCAGTGTGTCGGCATCATTCGCCAATTCCGGAATCACCTGGATGGCACTGGTGCCGGTGCCGATAACACCAACGCGTTTGCCGGCGAAGGCTATGCCATGATCCCAGCGCGCGGTGTGGCAATGCGCACCGGCGAAGGATTCGCGACCGGGGATATCCGGCCAGTTCGGCACATGCAGCCCGCCCATCGCGGTGACCACAAAGCGGGCATCGAAGCACTCGCCCTGCGTATTCTGCACACGCCAGCGCTGCGCCTGCTCATTCCAGTGCATGCTGCGCAGTGCCCATCCGAAGCGGATGCGGCTACGCGCGATCCAGCCGGCGCTGATCTGCTCGATATGCGCGCGGATTTCCGCCTGACGCGGAAACAGCCGCGACCAATCCGGCTTGGGCGCGAACGACAACGAATACAGATGCGAGGGCACGTCACAGGCCGCGCCGGGATAGTGGTTATCGCGCCAGGTGCCACCCACGGCATCGGCTTTCTCGACAACCAAATAGTCGTCGACGCCGATCCGATCCAGCGCATGCGCCATCGCCAGTCCGCCGAAGCCGGCGCCGATGATCAGCACATCGATGGATTTGGCGGTTGAGGTGTTGATATCAAGGCCTGAGTGGATTCAGTGGCAATAAAGTCGGAAGAATGTACTTAAGAAACAGATTTTTTGCGTTTGATCTATGTAGATACCGTCTTGCACCCGCACGCTGTTGATCTTCGGCAATCGGCGCGAAGGTCAAAAGCGTGCGGGTGCAAGACCCGCACCTATGACCGAAGGGCTGTCGACAGCGCAGCTGGTCAATCCATTGTGGACGACCGAAGGGCTTTCAACGACGAAGCCGGTCAATCCCGTTGGGACAAAGCACGCAGGAGAGTCGTTTCGCTAAGTAAATACCTCCGCCAGACGTTGAGCAAGAGCATCGCGGCGGGACGCCGCTCCCACAACAGTTGTTCGCCTCACACAACCGAGTCGCGTTGCCAAAAGCGTCCGACCGCAGGTCGGACCCACGCGCGGCTTGCGCGTGTGATCCAGCGGTATTAGAGTTACCACATTAGTTATTACAGGAGATTCCGCCATGAGTTCCGAAGCCCTGACTATCCGCGCCATCGGCAATTCCAGCGGCGTCGTCCTTCCCAAGGAACTGCTCGAAGCCTTGAATGTGCAGCAGGGCGATCGCTTGTTCGTCACGCGCACACCCGACGGCATCGTGCTGCGGCCTTACGATGAGCAGTTTGCCAAGCAGATGACGGTGGCGCGTGAGGTGATGCGGCGCGACAGAGCAATCCTGAGAGAACTCGCCAAATGAGTGCCGAATGGCCATGGATCGAGCTCGCGACTGCGCTGTCGATTCACGAAGAACAACTGGAGCAGCATGGTGGGGGACCCGGTATGCGCGATCGGGCGCTGCTTGAATCTGCCCTCGCACGTCCGCAGCAACTTGCTGCGTACGCCACGCCAGATGTTTGCGAACTGGCAGCCGCGTACGCGTTTGGCATCGCGCGCAATCACCCCTTTGTGGACGGCAACAAGCGCACAGCATGGGTTGTCGCTCGAGTCTTCCTGCTTTTGAACGGCCTGGATCGCAGCGCCAACGACGAACAGTGCTACCTCACCATGCTCAGCCTCGCGGTCGGCGAGCTCAGCCAGGAAGCGTTTGCGGATTGGCTGCGCGCCAATACCTCTAAAGTCGCCGATGAGTAGCCCGGATGAAGCGCAGCGTGCTGTCAACAGCGGAGCTGGTCATCCGGGGTCTCGAACACCCTGGATGACCAGCTCCGCTGTTGACAGCGCGCTGCGCTTCATCCGGCTACCGTCCAGCTGAGGCAATGGTCATGAGTAAACCCGCAGGTGTGCTGAAGCGTGTACTGCGTGTGGTGCTGTTGGCCCTGGCATTGCTGTCCCTGCTGGCGTTCTACGTAACGCAGCCACTGTTCTCTTCTGCGGCCGGATCGCAACTGGCATCGCCAGCGGTAGATACAGTCAAGCTCGAACAACACGTCCGCATGCTTTCGCAGACGCTGTCCCCACGCGACGAATCCCATATCGAAAATCTCGATGGCGTAGCCGCCTATATCCACGCTGAGTTGGAACGCCGCGGCGGGCGCGTTAGCGAGCAGCCTTACAAGGTCAAGGAGCGCCTGTTCCGCAACATCATCGCGAGCTTCGGGCCGGACGACGGCGAGCGCATCGTCATCGGTGCGCATTACGACGTCTGCGACCCATTGCCAGGTGCTGACGACAATGCCAGCGGCGTCGCCGGCCTGATCGAACTGGCCGGGCTGCTCGGCGCGACCGTTCCGGCTATGCGCGTTGACCTCGTAGCCTACACATTGGAAGAACCGCCTTACTTCGGCACCACCGCCATGGGCAGCTATATACACGCTGAGCAGCTCAGCAAGGCCGGCGTGGCGGTGCGTCTGATGATCTCGATGGAGATGATCGGCTGGTTCGTGATTGTCCCGTTCAGCCTCGCTACCTTGCTGGCCGGGCTCGTAGAGTCACTGGGCACTCAGTGGGGCTTGTTCCGACACTGGTGGGTCTCGGTGAAATTCCTACTGACAACGAGCGCCATCGTCGTCTTGCTGGGGCACATGCCGGCAGTAACCCGTATGTCACGCCTAGCGAGA
>JANMUE010000103.1:0-45991 GCA_031391205.1 Lysobacterales bacterium
ATCAAGAGCAGCGGAGCAAGCCCCGCTCTACAAAGTCAAAGGCTGGAGCAAGAGCATCGCGGCGGGACGCCGCTCCCACAACGCAGCTCCCACAGGGTTACGTGTTCTGCAAATGCCTTGCCTGCCGCGACGGCAGCGCGCCCGCACTTTTGCGCGGCCGGGGCAGCGGCAGTTCGCTGTCGGCGGATTCGAAGTTCAATCGGCTGCGACCGCCGGCGGCACGATAATCGGTGAGCAGCACCGCGTTCACTTCGCTCTCGGGCAGGCAGCGCTCTGCGGTCAGATGTTCGTGCAGCAGATGCACCAGACGTTCGTGCGCGAGCGCGTGGGTCTGTCCGGTGCGTGCATACAGCCAGTCGGCGAATGCCATAAAATGCAGGAACGGCATGTCGCCCATCAGCATCGCCAGGCTGCGCCGATAACGTCCGGAATTGGCGACGATGTCCCAGTAGCGCGAGAAGCGCGACAGGCGTTGCATGGTGGCGAAATCGATCACGCTGGTCGACAGGATGTTGTAGGGCGGATCGGGATTGAAGCGCAACGCGAACGCCTCGCTGTGGCGCGCGATCGGCGCACCGCGCAGGCGTTTGAGAATGCCGAACTGGATTTCATGCGGCGCCAGACGCACCAGTCGATCGAATCCGGCAGCAAAGCGTGTCACGTCCTCGCCGGGCAGGCCGGCGATCAGATCGACATGCAGATGCGCATTGCTGTGCGCGCGCAGCCACAGAATATTCGCCTCGGCCACGTCGTTTTTCTGCCGCCGCGAAATGCGCGCCTGCACTTCCGGATCGAAGGTCTGGATGCCGATTTCAAATTGCAGGGTTCCGCTGGGGAAGCGCGCAATCATCGCCTTGAGCTTTTCGGGCAGATGATCGGGAATGAGTTCGAAATGGATGAAGCAGGGGTCGTCCGGTGTTTTTTCGAGCTTGTCGAGGAAGAATTCCAGGATCGCGATGGAGACGTCGATCTTCAGATTGAAGGTGCGATCGACGAACTTGAACTGACGTGCACCACGAGCATGCAGGGTCTCCAGTTCGGTCAGAAAGGGCTGCAGCTGGAATGGCCAAGCAGTCTTGTCCAGCGCAGACAGGCAGAACTCGCATTTGAACGGGCAGCCGCGCGAGGCCTCGACGTAAAGATGCCGCTTCTGCACATCTTCGTCGGTGTATTCGTTGTAGGGCAGTTTCAGATCCTGAAGATCGGCCTGAACGCCGGCCATGACCTTGTGCTCGGGGCGTTCCCCTGCGAGCAGTTGCGCACACAGCGTAGCGAAACTGATATCGCCCCAGCCGGAGATCACATAATCGGCGAGGCCGCAGATGCGCTGATCACGGGTCTCGTAACTGACCTCGGGCCCACCCAGTACGATGATCAGCTCTGGCGCCACCACCTTGAGCTGGGCGACCAGACGCGTGGATTCCTCGACGTTCCAGATATACACGCCAAGCCCCAGCACCCGCGGCTGTTCGGCGAGGATTTTCTCCACGATCTCTTCGGTCTTCTGCCCGATGACGAACTCGCGGATGCAGGAGTCGGCGTGCAGCCCGCCCAGATTGGCGCGCAGATAGCGCAGCCCGAGCGCGGCATGGGCGTAACGCGCATTGAGTGTGGACAGGACGATGGCGGTCATTCCGCATTATCCCGGCTGCGCCGGCGTAAAGCACGGGATAAACACTGCCTGAACCACAAGCCCCTATCGCCGCCCGCATCCCGTGAACTAGGGATGCCGACTTTTTCGTACCCGAACAGACTTGCCGCCAAGTCCGTGGTCCGCATTGCGGGTCTGCCCGGATCGGCACGGCATCAGGCCGTGCGGCAGCAACTGTGTTCCCGCCAAACGCTGTAACCAAGGGGTGTTCCGATGATGCGCGCGATGGCCTTGTGCCTGGCTTTGCTTGCTTTTCCCGTTGTTGCTCATTCAACCGTTGCGCCTGGAGTGGCAACGCCCAGCGCCAATTGGACTCAGGAAATCGAACGCGATATCGCCGCGGGTGAATATCATGCGCGCGCTACCGAACGCGGTCTGCAGGCACCGAATCGCGAGCAGGGTTTTCGTACCTATTTCGATGCACGCGGCATTCGTGTGGTGAATCGCGTCCGTGACGCCGAAACGCTGGCGGAACTTCGTCTGGAGTCCTGGGGGCGAGCGAAAGAGATGCGCGCCGCCGCCGCTGGAAATATTCATCACCAGGATGATCGTGTCGAGATCCGGCGTGCCGGAATCGTTGAGTGGTTTCAGAATCAGGCGCCTGGACTGGAACAGGGCTTCGATGTCCACCAGCGTGTGGGTGGTAACGGCCCACTGAATTTACGTCTCAGTGTCGGTGCTGCCGAACTGTCGGGTGATGACAATGGCGTCACCCTGCAACAGGGCGATCAGCAGTTGCACTACCGCGGCCTCAAGGCCTGGGATGCCGACGGCGTGGTGCTTGCATCGCGCATGTCAGTGGTGGAAAACCGTATCGAACTCAGCGTCGACGATCGCGATGCACGTTATCCCATCACCATCGATCCGCTGCTGACCGGTGTAGCCGATGCGCAGCTCGAATCAGGCCAGACGAGTGGGCAGCTTGGCCACAGCGTCACTTTCGCTGGTGACCTCAATGGCGATGGCTTTGGCGATATTGCCGTAGGTGCATTTGGTTACGACGGCGGCGCCACCAATTCGGGTGCGGTGTTCGTCTACTTCGGCGGTGCGGGTGCATTCAACACCGTGGCCGATACCGTGCTCACGTCGGGCCTCGCCAATGTGCGTATGGGCAGCAGCGTGGGAGCGGCAGGCGATCTGAACGGCGATGGTTTCGGTGACCTGATCATAGGTGCGGTGGAATACAACAACGGCCAGACCCAGGAAGGCGCTGCCTTCGTCTATCTGGGCGGTGCCGGAAACATCCTCGACAACGGTGTCGACGGTCATCTGGAAAACAATCAGGCCGCTTCTTTCATGGGCGGCAGCGTAGCGGGCGTTGGCGATGTCAACGGCGACGGATTCGCCGATGTCGCCGTGGGTGCCGCGGCCTGGGATGCAACCCCCAATGGCAACGAGGGTCGCGTCTTCGTCTATTACGGCGGCACGGGCACGAGTTTCGATACCACGGCGGATGTCACGCTGTTCTCCAGTCAGGTGGGCGCAGCATTCGGTAGCAGCGTTTCCGGTGGCGATATCAACGCTGACGGATTTGCCGACATCATCGTCGGCTCTGTCCTCTACGACAACGGCGAGGCCGACGAAGGCAATGCCTTCGCCTACTTCGGCAGTGCGGTATTCGACATCGTCACTGACGGCACGCTGCAATCCAACCAGGTCGGAGCGCAGCTCGGCGCCAGCGTGTCGGTGGTCGGCGACGTCAATGGCGATGGCTATGCCGACGTGTTGATCGGTGCTCCGGCCTACAGCAATGGCGAGGCCGGTGAAGGTGCGGCGATGCTGTGGTTGGGGGGTATCGGAACCAGCATCAACAACATTGTCGACGGCGTGCTCGAGGGCGGTCAGATCGGTGCCGCCATGGGGCGCAGCGTGGGTTCTGCCGATGACGTCAATGGCGACGGGTTTACCGATGTGCTGGTCGGCGCCGACAGCTACGACACCGCGCAGGCCAACTCCGGAGCCGCGTTTCTCTTTCTCGGTGGTGCAGGAACCTTCAATATCGGCGCCGATGCGCTGCTTGAGGCCGGGCAGGCATCAGCGCGCATGGGCATCAGCGTTTCCGGTGGTGATGTCAATCGCGACGGCTATTCCGATGTCCTGGTTGGCGCCCCAAGCTTCAGCGCTGGACAGAGCGAGGAAGGCGCGGCCTTTCTGTATTTCGGTGGCGCCCGCGGTGTGGATACTGCTGCCGATGCGAACCTCGCTTCTGCCCAGGGCAGCGGCCAGAGCGGCCATAGCGTGGCGACGGGCGACGTGAATGGCGACGGTTTTGCGGATCTGATCGTCGGTGCCTTTGGCTACGACCAGAGCGTTGGATTCACCAATGCCGGTACCGTCTTCATCTATTTCGGCAGCAATGGAACCTTCAATCTGGTTGCCGACGCCCAACTGCTCTTGGCCACCGGTCAGATCGATGCGCGCTTCGGAACCAGTGTTGCCGCTGGCGATATCAACGCCGATGGGTTCGACGATGTCATCGTCGGTGCTGCCGACTGGGATGGCGGACAGCTCGATGAGGGCACTGTCTTTGTCTATTACGGTGGCGCAGGCGCATTCAACGCCACCGCCGATGCGCAAATTCAGTCCAATCAGATCGGTGCCAGATTCGGTAACAGCGCCGCCGTGGTCGGCGACGTCAATGGTGATGGATTCAATGATGTCGCCATCGGCGCTGTGCATTTCGACAACGGCAGCACCGATGAAGGCGCGGTGTTCGTCTATTTCGGCGGCACCGGCTTAGATACCAACGCAGATGGTCAGTTCGAGGTGGATCAAGGCAGCGCCTATCTGGGCACCAGCGTTGCCGGCGCCGGCGACGTGAACGGCGACGGCTTCGCCGACATCATTGTCGGTGGCATAGGATTCGATGGCCCCGGCACCAACGCCGGCATTGCGCAGATCTATTTCGGCAGCGCTGTGTTCAATAGTGTGGTCGACGCAACGCTGAGTGCCACCGCCGCAGCAGCCCGGATGGGCAGCAGCGCGGCATCCGCTGGCGACGTCAACGGCGACGGCTATGCCGATGTCGTGGTCGGTGCGTTTGAATTCAGCGGAGGCCAGACCGCCGAAGGCGCCGCCTTTGTCTATTTCGGCGGCCCCGGCGCGTTCAACACCACGGCCGACGTGCAGTTGGAACTCAACCAGGCCGGCGCCGGCGTCGGCAGCAGTGTCGCTGGTGCCGGCGATATCAACGGCGATGGCCTGGGCGATATAGTCGTCGGCGCGCACCAGTTTGATAATGGCGAAATCGATGAAGGTGCCGCCTTCGTCTATTTCGGTGGTGCTCCGATGAATGCGGTCGTCGATGCCCAGTTCGAATCCGACCAGGTATCAGCGCGTTTCGGCTTCAGCATGGCGATGGGGGACACCAACGGTGATGGGTTTTCCGACGTCGTAGCCGGGGCTCCGTCGATGGACAATTCGGTTGCGGACGATGGTTCGGCGATGCTGTTCCAGAGCAATGGCAGTGGACGCCGTATCGCCGCCGATCAATACAACGCCTATCTCGCGCCGGTCAGCAATTGGGGGCTGTCCAAGTCGGTTGACGGCTATACCGTGGCGATGGACACCACCAGCCCGCGCGGACGCGAACGCGCACGTATCGAAATCGAAACCTGCCCCGCGTCGAAACCCTTTGCTGCGCCCGAATGCACTCAGATGCTTTCGCCAAGCTGGATCGACCTGGGGCTGGCGGGTGCCGCGATCGGAGCACAGTTCACCGGTTTGACGTTGAACGCCGTGCATCACTGGCGCGCGCGTGCGCAGTACCTCCCGTTCACCGGCGCGTCTACCGGTATTACCATCCCGGCACTGCCCAAAGTCGGGCCCTGGCATCGCATGGAATCGAATGCGGATGCGGCGAATGTGCGTATTTCCGACGCGCTGTTCGCCAACGGATTCGAATAGCGGGAGGTCGTTCGGAAACGCGCTGACTCCGAGCAGCGCGGGCTGCGGCAGGTTCGACGTCTGCACCCCAGGTCGAGGATTCCCCAGTCGTCGGCAATCCGCAGGCGCGAAAGCACATCTGAAGCAGCCTTTCGGTGCGGAGCGTGCTCCGCACCGTTTTTTTTAGGCGCGGGGCCCGACCCGCGCGCCTTCGCGGGTGCCTTGTAGAGCGGGGCTTGCTCCGCTGCCTTTGACGTCACGAAAGACGAACATCAAAAAGGCAGCGGAGCAAGCCCCGCTCTACAAACGGCGAAGATCAACTGCGTGCTTGCTGGTGATGTTCAATCACGATGCGACAGCGTCGAACGTCTCCCTCGTCCGGCGTTGATTCGCGTCTTCCCTAGGGCTCACCCTTCGGGTCAGCTTCGCTGTTCGCAATCGCTCCTGCGATTGCAGTCGCGCCACCTTCTCCCGTATGCGGGAGAAGTGGACAGCATCGCGGCGGGACGCCGCTCCCACAAAAGCAACGCAGCGAGCGAGCCGAGCTTAAGAAAACATCGCCGCCATCGGACCCGCCCAGTGATGCGCCCGCGCAATCAGATAAATACAGAAGAACACTACGCAGCCCGCGAGGAACGCAATCACCTGCGCGCGCCGGGTCTTGCCGCGCTTCAGTGCGATCGAGCCGAGCACGATATACAGCAACAGCAGCAACACCTTGGCGGTGAGCCAACCGTGTACGAAGGGATACTGATGCAAGAGCGTCGCCAGCATCAGTGCTGCGGTAAGCAGGGTGGTGTCGATGGCGTAGCTGGTAAAACGCAGTGCGATGTGGTTGCTGTACTCGGAGCGCATCAGCATCAGCGTGCCGCGCAGTGCGAACAGCGAGAACGACAGCAGCACGGCCCATAGATGCACCAGCTTGATCTGTGGATAGAAGGCGATCATCAGAATTCCAAAATGAAACGGGGCCGGCGCGCACGCGCCGACCCCGCGAACTTACAGCAATGGCTCAGCCGGCCGCAGCTTCAAACGCCCCTGGCAGCGCAGGCTCGTTGCGCGGCTTCAGCCAAAGCCGGAGTACGAACCAGCTCAGCAACACGGCGCCAACTGAGAAAATCGTGTCGCCGGGTACGCGCATCCACACCAGCAGCTCGACGATGGGTTTGCCCATGAACTCGGCGGAACGCGCGTACCAGTAACCGTGCTCCAGTGCCGCATTCAACTGCAGCAGGCCCAGCGGCAACAGCGTGAACAAGGCCATCATCGAGAGACCGATGTTGAAGGTCCAGAAACTGGTGCGCAGTGTGCCTTCGCTCCATGCGGCATCCGGCTTCAGGCCGCGGACGCAGAACAGCATCAGCCCGATGCCGAGCATGCCGTAGACGCCGAACAACGCGGTGTGGCCATGCAGCGGGGTCAGGTTCAAGCCCTGCATGTAGTACAGCGCCAGCGGCGTGTTGATCAGGAATCCGAACAGACCAGCACCGACCAGGTTCCAGAACGACACCGCGATGAAGAACATGATCGGCCATTTGTAGCGTGCCATCCATGGTGTGGCATGGCGATGCCGGTAGGTCTCGTACGCCTCCATGCCGATGAAGGCCAGCGGCACCACTTCCAGTGCAGAGAACGAGGCACCGAGGGCAACCACGGCGGTTGTCGTGCCGGTGAAGTAAAGATGATGGAAGGTTCCGAGCACACCGCCGGCGAGGAACACCACAGTGGCGAACAGTACATTCGCCGTGGCCGAACTACCGCGCACCAGGCCGAGCTTGACGAAGAGGAAGGACATCACCGCGACGGCGAACACTTCGAAGAATCCCTCGACCCAGAGATGCACCACCCACCAGCGCCAGTATTCGACGATGGAAATGTGCGAATGCTCGCCCCACATCAGGCCAGCGCCGTAGAACAGGCCGATGGCGATGGTGGACAGGAACAGCAGGCCGACGATCGAGGTCATCTCGTCCTTGCGTCGCAAGGCAGGCCAGAGCGCGCGACCCATCAGCACCAGCCACAGCATCAAGCCGATGAACAGGAAGATCTGCCAGAAGCGGCCGATGTCGACGTATTCCCAACCCTGATGGCCGAACCAGAAGTTGTTGGCAAGGCCGAGTTTCTGCATCACCGCAAACCATTGCCCGGTGAAGGCGCCGACGACGATGATCAGCAGGCAAACGAACAGAAAGTTGACGCCAAGGCGCTGGTACTTCGGCTCGTGACCGGAGATTGCCGGCGCGATGTAAAGGCCGGTAGCCAGCCACGCCGTTGCAATCCATAGCACCGCAAGCTGTGTGTGCCAGCTGCGCGTCAGCGAATACGGCAGCACTTCGGCGAGCTTGAGTCCGTAGAACTCCTGGCCCTCGATCTGAAAATGTGCGGTGGTGGCGCCGAGCAGAATCTGCACCAGAAACAACGCCAGTACCAACCAGAAATATTTGGCAGTGGCCTTCATCGAGGGTGTCAGCGCGAGGCCACGCAGCGGATCGGTAGCCGGCGGTGTCGGGGGTGCTTCCTTGCCGTGATAGACCGCGTAGTGCCAGCCCAGCAGCCCGATGCCGGCGATCATAAAGAGCACGCTGAACACCGTCCACAGGAAGGTGCTTGAGGTCGGTGCGTTGCCGACCAGCGGCTCGAATGGCCAGTTGTTGGTATACGAAGCCGCGGCGCCGGGACGCGTTGAAACTGCCGCCCAGGACGTCCAGAAGAAGAACGCGGTGAGCTGGCGTCTATGTTCTGGCGTATCCACGGTGTCGTTCTTCATCGCGTAGGATTCGCGCAGTGCGGCGGTTTCCGGCTCGTTGCCGAACAGGCTGATGTAGTGCGCGGCTACGGTGGCGATCGCCTGGGCGCGCTCGCTCGAAACGACGATGGTTTCGCTTTCGGTCGAATAGGTGTTCTGGCGGATGTCCGGTTGCAGTTCGGCCTGCAGCTTGGCCTGATCGCCTCTGGACAGATCGGCAAAATTCGCAGCGTGGATGCGCTGTGCGCGCAGATTCAACCAGGCCTCGGTCTCCCGATGCAGCCAGTCGGCACTCCAGTCGGGTGCCACCAGGGCGCCGTGGCCCCAGATCGATCCGAGTTGATGACCGCCGAAGCTCTGCCACACGGTGCGTCCGGTTTCGATATCGGCGCGGGTGAAGATTTTGCTGCCGTCTGCGCTGACGACAGCGCTGGGCATGGGCGGCGCGTGTCGATGCACCTCGCCGCCCATCCACAGCAGCACCGAGAACGAAGCGGCCAACAGGGCCGCCAGTCCCCACCATAGTTTCTTGGTCTGACTCATGACGCTGCTCCTTTGAGGGATGGCGTCAATGCTGGTGGCGGCGCGATTGGGGCGCCTTGATTTAGATCAGACGACGCCGCGTTGCGGCGATTGCCCAGCGCAGACCGTAGGGTGGGTGTAACCCACCATTCTCGAAGGTTTGACAATGGTGGGCCCACCCTACTATTACTGCTGCAGCACGCAGCGCGCCAGATGCTGCAACCGATCCAGCGCAGTCAATGTCACTTCGCGTTTGTCCACCGCGATCAGGCCCTCGTCCTGGAAACGGCGCAGCACACGACTCACGGTTTCCGGCGCGAGACGCAGATAGTTGGCGATATCGGCCCGCGACATCATCAGATACAGCCGTGTCGGCGAATAGCCGCGTTCGGCGAAGCGATCGGAGAGGTTGGCCAGGAAGGCCGCGAGACGCTCGTCCGCGGTGTAGTCGCCGGCCAGCAGTGCGGCGTTTACGATGTCCTTGCTCATCAGTCGGAACAGGGTTTCCTGTATGCCCGGAAGACGCGTGGCCAGCGTGCCCAGCGCCGGAAACGCGAATCGGCACAGCGTTACCGTGTCCAACGCGATCGCATCGCAGGGATATCGCGCAGAATACAGGCCGTTGAGGCCGATCAGTTCACCAGGCAGGAAGAAACCGAGAATCTGCTCGCGACCCTGTTCGTCGATGCGTCGCGTCTTGACCATGCCGGCGCGTACCGCATAGATTGCGCTGAACGGTTGACCGTAACGGAATACTTCATCGCCGGCATGCAAAGGCGCGGTGTGTTCAACCAGACAGTGCAAATCTTCCAGCGCACGCTTGTCGTAGCCGTCGGTCAGACAGACACGGCCGAAAGCGCAGGTGCTGCAAAACTGCAATGCATCGCCGTCGCCCGGATCCAGCGGATGGGGTCGACGCTGAAAATCCGTGTGCTGCATCATCGGCAGAACCTACCCGACCGACCTGGGTGCGGTGCGGCGATCCAATGGGGTAGACAGTTGGGTGAGAGCATGGGCAGCCGCGAGCTCGGGACCTGCTCATTGTGACCGGTGTCTGTTGCGATGACGAGTAGTGAGAAAGTGGGCGGCCACGAGCGAGGGCGGGGTGGCCCATGCACAATGGCCCAGGCGCCGGAGGCAACGTGGGCCATCGCGGAAGTACAGGATCGATGCGCCTGATGTGCGCGACCGATGCTGCGATGATCAGCTCAGTTCAGCATCCAGATCGGCGCAGGCCCGTCGTGCCAGGGCCAGGTTGGCCTTGCCGCGATCCAGCACGAAGTAGAGGAACAGGCCATGCTTGGCGGGATTCAGGCGGATGATGTGGTACTGCTTGCCCAGCGAGATCAGGATGTCTTCAATTTTATCGGCAAGGCCCAGCGCCTTCATGGTCTTGAGCTTGGCGCGCACCACCTCGGTGTTGCCTGCGGCGGCCACATCAAGATCCACACCGGATCCTGCGGAACCCAGCATCATGCCGCTGTTTGCGTCTACCAGCGCGGCGCACATTGCGCCGTCGACTTCGAGCAGCTTTTTTAAACTTTCATTGACGTTCGCCATAAATAATTCCCCGTAGTTTTGACTG
Organism: Lysobacterales bacterium; assembly: GCA_031391205.1. Taxonomy (GTDB): domain Bacteria; phylum Pseudomonadota; class Gammaproteobacteria; order Xanthomonadales; family Ahniellaceae; genus 0-14-3-00-62-12. The sequence goes on from JANMUE010000103.1 coordinate 10,390, forward strand.
AACAGCACCGGACTTGAACTGCTCCGACGTGGTGCGTCGCCGGAGCCGAAGAGTCGCTATTCGGTCAACACCAGCCGGCTTACATCCAGCGCCGCATTGCGCGCAGTCCATAAGGTCTGACCGAGAATCGCGGATTGGTTGGTGACCACCAGCAGTGAAAGCGCCGGCTTGATTTTTGGCACGGACATCAGGACGACATGGCCTTGCTCGCCCTCCACGACCAGACTGCGGCTGCCGCCGATGTTCGTTGAAGCCGATACCGCCTGGCTCAATGCCCAGAGCGAGCTTCCCATCGCGGCCAGCTTGGCCGAGATTCCAGATTCCATCAGGCCAGAGTGTGTGGCGACTTCGAAACCATCGGCGGTGGTCAACTGTGCCGCCACGATTCCCGGCAGCTCGGCTACCAGTTCATTCAAACGGACTTCGCAAGCACTGCGTATGCCGCCCTTTAGGATTGCTTTGGTATTCACTCGTGCACCGTCCCCAGATGATGGACTTCCAATTGGCACATCAGCGCCGAAATCAGAATGAGTACGTCGTCGCGACGGCGTACATCGACGCAGAACAACGGAGTGGGCGGGCCCAATTCACCCAACCGTCGTTGGAAGTGTTCGATCGACAATGCGTCTTGCTGCTCGCTGCGCCCCAGGCCGATGACCATCGCTCCGCTTTTGAACGCGATATCGAATGCGGTGAGATATCCCTCCATTTGACGGACGGCATCGGGCTGCGTGGCATCGAGCAGCAGCACCACACCCAGCGCGCCCTGCCCGATGATCGACCACATGAAATCGAATCGCGACTGTCCGGGCGTGCCGTATAAACGAACCACGGTTCCATCGTCCAGCTCCAGCTGCCCGAAATCCAGTGCTACCGTGGTGGAGGCCTTGTCGAAAGCAGTGCGATCGTTGTTGTCGACTTCCGTCTGTACCGGATCGATTTGGCTGATGGCACGGATAGCGGTTGTCTTACCCGAGCCCATGGGGCCGGAAAAAACGAACTTGATTTCGGCCTGGGGGTTCGAGGCGATCGATGCATTCATGATCGTCTCCTCGCGTGCATTCGATGCATGGTCGTCATACGCCCAAGCCCAGCCGCAGGCGGACGCCGCGTACGATTGATGCGAGCAATCCGGATGCCGGTTGCGCGGCACGCGACGCAGGTGGCGTGGACGTAGCCGTAGCCTCGAGCAAGCCTGCCACCGCGGCCGCATTGAAGAAGCGCGTGACGTAGTCAACGCCAAGTCCGGATTTCTGTGTCAGTGCGTCGCGCGACCAAGGGTGTCCCGCCAGCATTGCCGCCAGCCGGATCTGATGGTGTTGACTGCCAATCGTGCCGAAGTCCGGCCAACGTCGCAGGCGAAAGAGCGCATTGGCATCCAAGTCGGGCAATAGTCGCTCGCATGCCCAGCCCGCGTACCAGGCAAGCGCTTCGACCGGACGCCGAATCAAATCTCCAGGTGGAGCAGTCAGGGATTCTTCGAAGGCGCCTATGACGAGCTGGCCGGATTGAAGCGCTTCGAAATGATCCCGATGCAATGCAAACTCGAGTCCGTCATCGCGAACATAGATGTTGCCGCTACGCAGCCAGCTGCCGGCCGCAGTCGCCGGGCACAGCGCGCGGAATGCTTCGACAAAATTGGATACGCCTCGAAGCGCCAGCTGGCCAGAGGAGTTTGAGTCGCGATCGGACGCATTGTGTTCTGAGACAAGCAGGGGCTCGATGTCATTCAACAGGCTGAGCAGTGCGAACATACGCACTGGAAGTTCCATCGAGTGAATTCCGCCCAGGCGTCGTTCTCCCGGGCGATTGACCTCTACCGGCAATTTACCCTGCGCCACCCATTGCTCCACGCTGACCTGGACTGCATCCGGGCCGAGCAGCACCACGCGCGCCTCCGGTGGTTCACCCACACACCATTCGTACTGTGTGCGGCCCTTCAGCACTCTGAGCATAGGGGGCATCAAACCAGCCACGTCCGAAGGCAGGCCTATCGTCGCGAGTGTCCTGATCTGTTGAGTCATTCTCGTCGCCCTGATGTCCATGGTCACTATCGGCCAGGACTCCGACGCACAATGTGCTCAGAGAGAAGTTTTCGTGTGCTGCACGAATTTTTTCGTTGTATAGCTTCAGATCACTCGTGCTACACACACCCCGGCCTACTTGATCAATAGCCTAGCGTCAAAAAATGTCGGCGTACGTTAAGGTCAAGTGATTCATCAAATGACACGATTCTTAGCGCTGAGCGGGACAAAAAGTCTGGACGGTCCGATTCAGATGCGGCTGCAATGACAACGATGCGCGCGCCGGCCGGATGATAGATGGCGAAGTGTTTTTGTGCCGCTCCGCGCTTCTTCCCGATTTGTCGACGCGACGAAGCAGTGGTGATGCGGAAAAAGCTCTGCTTGCGCCGGGCTTTTTTGAGCAATGCTGTGATGCTGACGAGGCCATCAGAGCGATCAATTGCCGATGGCTCGGTGACATGCATGGTGGACCCGGCCGGGGCCCGCGGGACCGCGGGGCAGGCAGCGTCGGCCGTGTTTGGCACTGCAGAACGGATCCTGGATCAGTGCCAATCAGGCCGATGGTCGGCCGATACATACTGAAAAGGAGCTCATTGCAAGAGCCAAAAGTAAGCCCACACGACTTGCGGAGAGCTTGTTAACATTGTGTTAGGCTCATGCCTGCTCGACAGCGTGACGAGCTTTGTCCAAACCAGTAACCACGGCTTCACCACTCCATTATTGGGATCCGATCAATGTCCAAACTCAGCCATCTCTCAATCGCTATTCGCATGGCGCTGCTCGCCAGCATCGCTTCAATGGTTGCACTGCCGGCGCTCGCCCAGGATAAAACAGCCGGTACCCCGGCTACCGCGGAAGAGTCTGCGGATGATGAAGCGGATGCGGCGGACGACGCAGATGCCAAAGACAAGCCTGCACAGGAAATGAGCACCGTCATAGTGACAGCGTCGCGTATTCCGCGCGCTGGGTTCGACACGCTGGAACCTGCTTTCACCGTCGACCGCGACTACATTACGGATCGTGGCATCACCAATGTCGCGGACGCCTTGAATGAGCTCCCGGGCTTCGGCATCGGGGCCACGCCGGAAGGTGGGCAGTCGACGTTTGGTGTGGGTGTGAATTTCGTCAACCGATTTGGTCTGGGCACTGCGCGCACACTGACGGTGATCGACGGTCGTCGCGTGGTGTCGGCCAATCAGCCCACAATTTTCGGTGCGGCGGCGCCGGGTCTGCAAGTCGATCTGAATATCGTGCCCACGCAGCTGATCGAGCGGGTGGACAGTCTCGCGATTGGCGGCGCGCCCACTTATGGTTCGGATGCGATTGCCGGTGTCGTCAACGTGGTGCTTCGTCGCGATTATGAAGGGCTTGAGTTCGGCGGAGCCTACGGTCTCACCGAGCAAGGTGACAATGAGCGTACCAACGCTTCGGTGATCTGGGGCAAGAATCTCCTGGATGGCCGTGCCAACCTGACGTTCTCGGCCTCGTTCGATACGATTGATGGCGTACTCTCCACCGCACGCGACTTCCCCAATGAGGCGCCTTTCTTCGGGGTAAACCCGACCGCGGCATCCCTCGCTGCGTTGCAGCCGAATCGCACACCCGGCAATGACGGCCGCTACGACCCCAATGTGCCCTTCGCCGGTCCGTTGCCTCTGGGCGGCCCGACCGCGGTATTCGTCCGTGATCGTCGACTGTCGGCGCTGACGCCGGGCGGTCTGCTGTTTCCGGTTGGTCCGCCCACCACCGGGCCATCGGGGTGCTCTGTAAACGGAGGTCGCAACCGCGTCGGCGGATTGCTGTGCGGCTTTGGCCCGAATCAGGCGACATTGTTGCAGTTCGCGCCGGACGGCAGCATTGTTCCCTATAACCAGGGTAGCCCGTTTGGCAACACGGATGCTTCCGGTGGCGATGGCTGGAATCTGGTAGAAACCCAGCAGCTGACCTCGGATCTGGACCGCAACAGTTTCAGCGGTATGGGCCGTTTCGATTTCACCGATTCGGTGACCGGCTTCATGGACATGCTGTATTACGAGGCCGAGTCCCTTGAGCTGGTCGACCAGAACATCTTCAATGCTACTCAGTTCGGCGCCTTGTCCGGACCGATCACGTTCCGTTTGGACGATCCGCGCCTGACGGATCAAGCCCGTGCAGCGCTGGTCGCTACCGGATTGAATCCGCAGACCGGGCGCTTTGCATTGTCGCGCGCCTCTTCCGATCTGGTGCAGAACCAGGGTCGTGCCGAGGTCGAGACCTTCCGCGTCGTTGGCGGGCTGCGTGGCGCATTCGACCTGTGGGAGCGGGACTTCAACTGGGAAGTGGCAGCTGTCTATGGCAGCAGCGACAACACGTCGTTCCAGTCCGTGCTGCATCAACAGCGCTTTGTCAATGCGATGAATGTAACCCGTGATGCCTCGGGTAACGTGGTGTGTGCTGGCGAAGCTCAGGCTGGTTTGACCGTGCCGGGCACCCTGACACCGATCCCCGATGCGAACTGCCGCCCGTTGAACATTTTCGGCTTCGGCACACCCTCGCAGGAAGCCCGTGATTACGTACGCGATGTACAGCAAGTGGACGCACACCTCAGCCAGAGGATTTTCACCGGCTTCGTCACCACCGACTTGTTTACGATGTACTCGGGTACGGTGCCATTGAACGTCGGTTTTGAACACCGCGAGGAAGACGGCTCGTTCACGCCCAATGATTTCGCGCGCCTGGGGCTGGGCCGCTCGGCGGCCATCAGCCCGCTGTCCGGCGGGTTCGACACCGATGAGTTGTTCGTCGAGAGCTTTGTTCCGCTGGTCGATCGAGAGGCGGATTGGTTCATGCTCAAGCGCCTGGACGTGACGTTGAAGGGTCGCCGTGTCGACAACTCGGTAAATGGCGCCACAAACGCGCATACTGTAGGCCTTGAGTGGGCGCCGATCGACGATCTGGTGCTGCGCGGCAACCGCACCAGCAGCCTGCGCGCGCCGGCCATCACCGAGTTGTTCTCGCCGTCTTCGCCAATTTTCACCGCGATGAATGATGCCTGCGATACGCGATTGATCAATAGTGCGCCTCCTGGATTTCAAGCGAACCGCAATCGCAACTGCGCGGCATTCTTGAGCGCTTATGGTCTGCCGGCCACGGGTTTTCAGTCCAATATCGTAGGCGCCACCGCGCAGGGCACCAACAGCGGCGACCCGAACCTCGAGAACGAGATTGGTCGGGCTTATACATTGGGCTTCGTCTACTCGCCGGGTTTTGTTCCGGGGCTAAGCATCAACGCCGATTACTACGATATCGAGATCCGCAATGCCATCGCCAATCTGGGCGCCAATGCCATCGCATCCGGCTGCTTCGATAACGGCAACTTCGACGTCTCCGATGTCAACAACGCGAACAGCTTCTGCTCGCGCATCACGCGCGATGCCAGCGGGCAGGTCACCAATGTGCGTACCGGATTTGTCAACGGCGCTATAACCAATTTCCGCGGCATGTCGGCGCAGCTGGACTATGGCATCGACCTGGCCGAATGGAACATTTCGCGTGGCGGCAATCTGCGCTTTGGTTTGAACGCATTCCGTTATCTGAACCTCGAAACTTCGACGAATGGCATCACCGTCGATCGGGCGGATACCGAAGTCGGCCAAAGCGACAACAGTCTGCAGCTCAACGTGGCGTACGAGGATCCGCTCGGTTTTGGTGTGCGCCTGCAGGGCAACTACATCGGCCCGGCACGCTTCGACGTGAACTTCGTGCCTGCGAGCCCCACTAATCCGGCGACCCGCGATTTCCTCGAAATCGATTCGCAGTGGACGTTCAATGCTTCGGGCAGTTACCGATTCAACGACAACCTGCTGATGCGTCTATCGGTCACCAATCTGTTTGACGAAGAACCACCGTTTGGCCTGAATGGGGCCGGTGCCGCTGGCGTCTACGACCTGCTTGGTCGCCGCTATGTGTTGAGTGCGGAATACAAGTTCTAATTCGTTCCGCGGACGTGACATCAGCGAGGCGCCCCAGGGCGCCTCGCTTTTTTTGCAATCGGACAAGCAACAAGCTGAGTAGCGAAGTAGATGCTTGGAGAATCGTCCAGGTTGATCGCCCGGCGGTTGTCTGCAACGGGTTGGAACTGGGCAAGCCGCTGAAGCTCGGCTGCCATCAATTTGCCCGCATCCCATGCATTTCAGCGCGGCTGCGTTGGCTAGCATCGACTTATGGACAAGCGCGCGCCCTTGATTGGCATTTCACCCCGCATTTTGCGCGATGTGCCGCGGGAGCTGGGTTTTCGCGGCAAAACCCTGCAGTACTTGGAGCAATCGGTGGCGCACTGGGCGATGGCAGTCGGGGCGGTGGTGGTGATGATCCCGACGGTGCAGCGCGAGGGCGATATCCAGCGTTCCGAAATCGACGTAGGCGATTACGCAGGCCGGCTTGATGGTCTGATTTTGCAGGGTGGTGCCGATCTGCATCCCGGTACCTATGGCGAGGAGCCGCGCGCCTGCCGGGGCAAACCCGATTCAGTGCGCGATCGCTTTGAGCTGGCGCTGCTGCACGCCTTCGTTGCCGCAGGTAAACCTGTGCTGGGGATTTGCCGCGGCATGCAGTTGATCAATGTGGGCTTCGGCGGCAGCCTCTACCAGGACCTGGTCGAAGACGCAGCGACCGCGCACAACCACGTCGACGCCGATGCCTATGATCTGCATGGACACGAAGTGTCCCTGCCCGAGCACAGCCTGATGCGCGCCTGGCACGGAAACCAGTGCCGTGCGCGCGTGAATTCCATTCATCACCAGGCGGTGCGTCGACTCGCGTCGGGTTTTCAGGTGGAAGCGATCGCGTTCGATGGCATTGTCGAAGCCATCCGTCGCGAGGGCGAGGGGTTCGTCTATGGCGTGCAATGGCATCCGGAGTTTCATTGGCAGCAGGGCAGCGATCTGCTCTCACCAGAGCCGTTGATGCGGGCGTTCCTCGATGCCGCGATACAGCGTTCCCCGTAGGGTGGGTTGCACCCACCCTAAGGAACCTCTGAATAAGTCACCACATCGTCTTCGTTAAACAGCTTATTGCCTGCCACACCCGTGCCTTCAACGGCGGAGCCGGTCGTTTTCAACAGCGCTAGCTGGTCGCTTTCAACAGCGCAGCTGGTCAACCGGTGTTTTTTAGCCCCCAGACTCAGGGGGTTTCGAGGCAACGAGGCGGATCTGACAATAACTTGGATGCGGCGGTGGTCACTCGGCATCCTGCCTTCGACAACACTTGTGCATCTATGCACGGCGCCCCGCCGCAAAGCTCTTGCTCTGACTATCCAAGAGTAGAGCAAGAGCTTCGCGGCGCGACGCCGCTCCCACGACGCCGCTCCCACAAATTCTCGGCACCGTGCCTTCCGGCAGGTGGCGGTGTGCGCGCGAATTCGCTACGGTGCGTCGTTGATGGCGCACAGCCTGCCCGATGTGATGAGGCGATGGCGTGCACTCTTGCCGTACTTCTTCCTGGGGAAATTCATGCGCAGTTTGTTGCCAGCGTTGCTGTGTTGTGCACTCGTCGCTCCCACTGCTGCTCATTCAGCCCCCGCCAAGCCGGAAGAACCGCCACCCTGGGACATAACTGCAGCACACGGGCCGACAAAAAAAATCGCCTTCACGACAGATGAAGGCACCTGGATGGATCTGGATGTCAGCCCGGATGGCAGGAAGATCGTGTTCGATCTGCTGGGCGATCTTTACCTGTTACCGGTGACTGGCGGTGAGGCGAAACAGCTGACCGACGGCCCTGCCTTCGACGTGCAACCGCGGTTCTCGCCGGATGGCGAGGAAATCGCATTCACCTCGGATCGCGGTGGCGGCAACAATATCTGGCGCATGGCGATCGATGGCGCCACGCCTGAGGCGGTGACCAAGGAAAAATTCCGGCTGATGAACAATCCGGTATGGACGCCGGATGGCCAGTATCTGATCGCACGCAAGCATTTCACCAGTGAGCGTTCGCTGGGCGCCGGTGAACTGTGGATGTTTCATCGCAGTGGCGGCGAAGGTCTGCAGCTGACCAAGAAGAAGAACGATCAGCAGGACCAGGGCGAACCCGCGATCTCGCCGGATGGACGCTATGTGTATTTCTCCGAAGACGTCAGCGCCGGCCCGAATTTCCAGTACAACAAAAATGTGCACGATCTGGTTTACTCGATCCGCAGGCTCGACCTTCAGACCGGAGAATTTGAAAGCGTCATCGCTACGCCAGGTGGCGCGGTGCGCCCCGAACCTTCGCCCGACGGCAAGTCGCTGGCCTTCGTCAAACGCGTACGCGACAAGACCGTATTGCATGTGCTCGATTTCGAGACTGGTGCGGTGCGGCCGTTGTGGGATGGATTGAGTCACGATATGCAGGAAGCCTGGGCGGTGTTCGGTCCTTACGCCAACTACGACTGGATGCCCGATTCATCGGCCATCGTGATCTGGGCGCAGGGCAAACTCTGGCGTGTTGACGCGAAGAGTGGTGCGACCAGTTCGATCGCGTTCAGCGCCGAAGTCGAGCAGGTGGTGACCGAGCCGCTGCGCTTCGCGCGCAAGCTGGATACAGGCCGGTTCACGCCGAAAATGATCCGGGATGTCGCCACCAGCCCGGATGGCCGCATGCTGATGTTTCATGCCGTCGGCCATCTCTATCGCAAAGCCCTGCCCAATGGCCGCGCCAAACGCCTGACCGCAAACACCGGTGTCTACGAGTACCAACCAAGCTACAGCGCAGATGGCAGCAAGCTCTTGTACACCACCTGGAGTGATGCCGGCCTGGTGACCATTCGCGAGCGAGAACTCGCGACCGATGCGGACCGCGCGATCACCACCGAGCCAGGCTTTTACTTTGGCCCGCGCTATGCGCCCGATGGCCAGCGCATCGTCTACAGCAAGACCGGTGGCGGTGGCTTGACTGGAAGCTTGTGGTCGGGCGAACGCGGCGTGCATATCGTCGCGGTGCAAGGCGGCAAGTCCATACGTGTGGCCAACGACGGCGAGGTGCCTCAGTTCAGTGCCGATGGCCAGCGCGTGTTTTATTTCACCGGCAGCGGGCTGAGCAAGAAGCTGATGTCGGTGGGCTTGAACGGCGAAAAGCCGCGCGAAGTGTTGAGTCTCAAGTATCCGGATCTGGTCAGTATCAGCCCGGACGGACGCTGGGTGGCATTCACCGAATTGTTCAACGCCTATGTCGCACCGCTGCCGCAGACCGGCGCCAGCATTGAGTTGAGCAAAGACAGCAAGGCAATTCCGGTGGTGCGGGTGAGTCGCGACGTTGGCTCATATCTGCACTGGAGCCAGGACGCCAAAACCCTGCACTGGATGGTGGGCGATACCTATTACAGCCGCGGGCTCAGCGATCTGTTCGCCTTCCTGCCGAACGCGCCGAAAGAACTGCCGAAGCCGGAGACGACCAAAGGGATTCCGGTCGGCCTGAGTATCGATGGCGATGCGCCGGCCGACACCGTGGCCTTTGTCGGCGCGCGTATCGTCACCATGCGTGATGCGCAGAATGTGCAGGAGGTGATTGAGGATGGCACGTTGATCGTCGTCGGTGACGCCATCAAGGCCGTGGGCGCGCGCACTGAGGTCAGCGTTCCCGAGCGTGCACGCGTCATCGACGCCGCAGGAAAAACCATCGTCCCGGGTTATATCGACGCGCATGCGCATGTCGCCAACTTCGGTGGCGGTGTGGTGCCCCAGCAAAACTGGGCTTACTACGCCAACCTGGCGTTCGGCGTCACCACTGCCCACGATCCCTCTGCGACCAGCGAGTTCGTGTTCTCGCAGTCAGAGTTGCTGCGCGCTGGCGCTATGGTCGGCCCGCGCATGTTTTCCACTGGCACCATCCTGTATGGCGCCGATGGTGATTTCAAGGCTACAGTCGATTCGCTGGATGACGCGCGCTCGCATCTGCGCCGCATGCAGGCCCTGGGCGCGTTCAGTGTGAAGAGCTACAACCAGCCGCGCCGTGATCAGCATCAGCAGATCAATCAGGCGGCGCGTGAGCTGGGCATGCTGGTGGTCGAAGAGGGGGGTTCTACACTGTTCCACAATCTGCCGATGATCCTGGACGGCGCCTCCACCATCGAACACAACCTGCCAGTGGCGCCGCTGTATCGCGATGTGATCGAACTCTGGCGCGGCACGGATGTGCGCAATACGCCAACGCTGGTGGTCTCCTATGGCGGGCTCAGCGGCGAGTTCTGGTGGTATGCCCGCGACAATGTCTGGGAAGACAAGAAACTCAATCGTTTCTTCCCGAAGGAAACACTGCAGGCGCGCAGCATCCGTCGTGAAACCGCACCGGATTGGGACTATCACCATGTCGAAGTCGCCAAATCCGCCAAGCGCCTGCGCGATGCCGGCGTGCGCATTCAGACCGGTGGTCATGGCCAGTTGCAGGGCATGTCGCTGAACTGGGAAACCTGGTCGCTGACCCAGGGGGGGTTCAGCAACTGGGAAGCGCTGCGCGCCGCCACCATTGATGGCGCCGACAGTATTGGCTTCGGTGCGGAACTGGGTTCACTCGAAGTCGGGAAGAAAGCCGACCTGCTGGTACTTAACAGCAGTCCGCTGGACAAGATCCAGTCCACCATCGACACCCGCTACGTGATGGTCAATGGCCGCCTTTTCGACGTCGATGCCGATATGGCCGAAGTCGGCGGCAAGCAGCGCTCGGCACCCGAGTTCTACTGGCAACGCCACGGCGACGGGCAAACCTTTGGGGTCGAATTCGGCCCGACGGCAACCTGCCATTGCCCGAAATCGGGAATTGGTCATCGGCATTAAGCAATGCAGAGGCGGGTTTTACTCAACCTTCTGGTTTTTTATGCAGATGTAGCTGGTTTTCGCCCGTCAACGATATCGTAGGACTATTGCGATCCAGTCAATCGTGCAATCCAGTCCCCTTGAGTCAAGGGGACGGTCGACGCCGCAGGCGGCGAGGATGGGGTGTGGCATCAATTGATTCGCGTACCGGATTTACCCGGATTCGATTCGCTCTGGAATTCCGGGTGCACATCGAAGTCAAAGCACGTGATCGCGAAAGCGGGCGGGCACATCCTACGATCCACCCAGATCGTGTTTGTGCTCCAGCGCACTACGCGGGTTCCGGAGAAGCGGTCGCGGTCGCTGGCAGGCAATCCTTGCCTCGCCCAAAAATCGTCGCACTTTATCTACGCGAGAATTGGACGCGATTCCGATCACTTTCTCGAAAGCCATTCAGGGTTACGTTATGACCATCGCCATTACCCGTTGCATCAGCCCCGCCATGGCGCGCTGCGAACTCACCCATGTCGAGCGCAGCGAGATCGATCTGGCCCAGGCAGAGCATCAGCATCGCCAGTATCAGCAAGCGCTGCGCTCGCTCGGCTGCGAAGTGATCGAGTTGCCCGCAGAACCCGATTTGCCGGACTCAGTGTTCGTCGAGGACGTGGCTGTGGTGCTGGATGAAGTCGCCATCATGACGCGGCCTGGCGCTGAATCGCGACGGGCAGAGTCGGTGTCGGTGGCTGAAGTACTGGCAAAGCATCGCGCTCTGACGCATCTGGCAGCGCCTGCGATCTTGGATGGTGGTGACGTATTGAAACTGGGTCGCGAACTGCTGGTCGGCGCCTCGGGCCGTTCCAACGTTGAAGGTGTGGCGCAGTTGCGGGCCGCTGTGGCGAAATTCGGCTACCAGGTGCGGCAGCTGCCAATCCGGGGCTGTCTGCATTTGAAATCCGCGGTTACCGAGGTCGCCGAAGGCGTGCTGCTGGTTCAACCGGAATGGATCGACGCGGCTGCCTTCCCTGGTTTCAGGATCATCGAAGTCGATCCCGCCGAACCACACGCAGCCAACGCGTTGCGCATTGGGCGTGGACTGATTTATCCGTCGTGCTTCCCGCGCACGTTGCAGCGTCTGCGCGCTGTCGGTATCGAACCTGTTCTGGTCGATGTCTCTGAGTTGCAAAAGGCGGAGGGCGCAGTGACCTGCTGCAGCCTGCTGCTGCATTGATCGATGTATGCGAGATGACGGGATTCGTAAGCAAATATCCCTTTCGTCGCATTTTCCGACAGGGCACGGCGACTCGGAGTAGCATCGGCGTAACGCCAGAAAGGGCGCGCGTGGCGGAGTACCCATGAGTCCCACCAAGTCACTTCCGATAAACGCAGCGACCGCTGCGGATGCCGACCGCGTCTATGGACTCGAACCAGTGCTGGAAACCGGCCACGACGCGCGTTTCTCTCAGGTGCAAAAGTTCGTCAGCATCGCCTGTCCGTATTGCGGCGGCGGTTATGACAGCGCCGTCGATCTGACGCAGGGCACTCAGGAATATATTGAGGACTGTCAGGTGTGTTGCCGGTCGATCGAACTCTCGATCGAAGTCGTGAACGGTGTGGTCAAGGCAGTGTGCGAACGCCGCATCGACGGCGCCTGATCAACGCGTCGTGTCTTCGCCGAGTGCGCTCGCCAGCAGCTGGACCTGCAGCTCCTGCCCGCCCTCGCGCAGCGTGAGCTGAATAGGCAGTGGCCATGCCGCGTCCTTCGGTAATTGCAGGAAAGCAGTGCCGCGCCAATGTGCACCGGGGGTGATTTCGACTGGGCGCAGTGCCTTCGATTCGATCAGCTCCAGTGATTGTTTTTCCCAGGCATCGATCCGCTGCAGATTCGCCTTGATGTCCTCGCGCTGCCGGCGAATGCGCACCACTTCCGCAGCCGACATGGCATTGCTGCCGCTGGTCGAACCATAGGAGGTGCGCGCCGAGGTGGTGCTGGGAATACTGGAAAGATTGCCACTGAAAACGGTGGGCGCGGTATCCGGAAAGCTGCCGCGATACGCGTTGTGCTGGGCCTGGCGCTGGTGCTTGGCCTGATCGCGCACCTCGGCGGTCAGTTGCCCGGCGCTGATCAGCTGCAACCGTCCGAGTGCCGAGCTGGCATGGAACTGATCCGGTCCGATAGCGATTGTCGAAGTGCCAGTGTTGGTCACCTGCAACAGCAACTCGATGCGTCCGCCCGAGAGTATCGGCGCTTTGTCAGCGGGGATGACCACCAGTCGCAGCGGGCCGCCTTCGACCATGACCGCGGCACGGCCAATGGAATCCACGCCGACGCGATCGCCGGTCGGGCGCACCTCCAGCGTGGTCCCGCTTAGCGCGCACAGCATGACCCACCAGAATGACGCGGCTGTCATGGCCACCTCAGGCTATTCGACTCCAATGATTATAGACTGCCGTGCAATACCCGCCCATTCGAAGCTGCGTTCGGCAGGTGTCCGCAAGGGATTGACCAGCTCAGCTGTCGAGAGCCCTTCGATCATCCAGAAGGGACTTCCTTCCGTCGCAGGTGCGGGTCTTGTATCCCCACGCTTTTGATATTCGGCGCGTTTTGAAGGCGTCAAAAGCTTCCCTGTAAGCGCTTGCCAGCAGCTGGACCTGGAGTTCCGGCACGCCGTGGCGCAGTGCGAGCGGAATGGGCGGCCAAGTTGCATCCTAGGACCGTTGCAGGAGGCCCCGTCCGCGCCAATGTGCGCCCGCAGTGACCCGGATTAGCGGGTTTTGCCGATGAGGGCATTGCAGCGATTGAAATCATAACGTTGATTTCCTCGAATCGCTGCCATTGGTCATCAAACCCATATCGGAGATTAACGTGAAAAAACTCATCAGCACCCTGCTCGCAGTTGTCTTGTTTGGCGCTTTTTCTTCGGTGTTTGCGGGTGGGCCGGTAGCGCCGGTGGATTGCGAAATTGTGGAAGACTCGGATCAGTGCGCAGATGATGAATGCTGCTTTGAGGAGGGTACGTGAGCTGCCTATCCTGCGGGCCGGAATTGTCTTGAGGCCGACCTGAATTACTCGAATTCATTGGCATAGGTGGTGTCGTCGTTGGGGCGCTCGTAGGCGCCCCGATCCAATATGCCATTGACCGGACGTAGTGCTATGGCGCCGACCGCCACCAGCGTGCGTTGCGGTGGCAGAAATGCCGGCGGAAACAGCAGCGACGGCAGATGATAGTCGCTGCCGAACGTCGGTGTTGCGGCACCGGCATTGTCCAGTACAGCGCTGACTGCGGTAAGCGAGAAATCGAACGCGCCCGCATTGGCGAATCCTGGCGCCGTGCCGGTCAAGCTGCTGGTCCATGCGCCAGGAATAAACGTAGCGCCGGACTTGTACCAGTTGTTGCTGCCGCTGACCTGCGAGCCGGCCACCCACAGCGCTTCGACTTCGCGCACCAGGCGCACATTGCCGGTGTCGCGCCAAATCACGTTGTTGTGCATCTCGACCGACAGGATGTCGTCGAACAATCTGAAGATCGTCGATTCGGCCTCGGCGCCGCCGATGCGCACGATGTTGTTGTTGACCAGACGATAGCGCCCATAGCTGGCACCGGTGGCGTCGCCGCCCAGGCGCAGCACCGACGAGAAATCGGCGGTGTGCACGATCGTGTTGCCGACGACGTCGGAATCCTCGCGCGCCGTCGCATTGGTCCAGCCGGGTTGCTGGCAGCCGCCGCAGGGGTCGGGTCCGATCAATTCCAGCTCGTGGTAATAGGCGCCTTCCAGCCAGTTGTAATAGATCTGATTGCGCTCGGATCGGCTCTTGACCAGATTGCCGCCTTCACCGCTATCGCCGAAACGCGAGTCGTGCAGATAGCTGTACTGCAGCCGGAATACGGAACCTGGGTAGGCGATCTGATCGGTGGACATATAGATCGCATGGTTGCCGCCGTTCGAGCCCGAATTGCGTATCTCGGAATACTCGACCGTCAGCGAACCCGAATCGGTGTCGGCACCGAGAATGCCGTGGCGCGGACAGTCGTGCACGATGACATTGCGGATGGTGATGTCGTGGGCGTGATGAAAGATGCAGCGGAAGGTGCCGGTCGATGTGTTACCGGTGCCACTGACCTCGAAGTTCTCGAACACCACATGATTGGACGAACGGAACTCTATGGTATTGGTGCCGCCACGCAGATGCGGGCGCGCACCACCTACCGGCATGCCTCGCAGGATGATCGGGTTTCCCGGGGCGCCGAGATCATCGCCATCGCCGGTAACGCCATTCATGACGATGCCGGGTGTGGCTACGTCATAGATCACGCCACCCTGTACCTCGACGATATTGCCCGGACCGAGATTGACGTTGTTGAACAGGATACTCAACGTAGTGTTGGGTGGATGTGGGGGCCGACCTGATAGGTGGCGGCAAAACCCGTCGAAGTGACGGCCAGCAACGCAAGGCAGTAGCGACGCATAGGTGGCTCAGAGGTGGTGAGGCGGCGAGTGTACGCCGCGGAATCAAGTGAATCCGCTATCGACTTGGCAAACCTCAGCTGTACGCCTGACGGGTGATCGAGCCAGTCACGGTTCGAGTTCGCTATGCTGATCTCACATCCGGATCGGGGTCTGACGATGAGACTGTGCTTTGGCTTGATCGTGATCTTGTTCTGCCTGCCGCAGGTGTCGGCTGCGGATACCGACGTCGACGTCTCCGCCATCCACGGTCGCATCCAGTTCGTCACCAGCTTTCCTGACTACAAGGTCAAGATCGTCGACAGCTTTGCCGATCTGCATGTGCAGATGGTGGAAAGCTTCCCCGATGATCCCGGGAAATGGAAAGTCGTGGAGAGTTTTCCCGATTACAAGATTCAGATTGTCGAGAGCTTTCCGGATTTCACCATCAAGTACGTCGAGAGTTTCCCCGGCCCGCAGTGAGCCACAAACGTTTAGATGCGGGGCCCGACCCGCATGCTTTTGATCTTGGTCACGCGTTACGGAATATCAAAAGCATACGGGTCAGGCCCCGCATCTTCAAATGCGATACCTTCGGCCCAAGAGCCCTAGCCTGGCGGACACTAGTCTGAGGTGTCTGCCTGGCAGAAACCGCATATGCGCCTCGCCCAACAGTTGCTGATCGCCACCATGACCCTGCTGCCCGTGATTGCACCAGCCGAAGAACCCGCAACGGCGGTTGATCCCTACCTGTGGCTGGAAGATGTCGGTGGCGACAAGGCGCTGTCCTGGGTGCGTGAACGCAACACCCGGAGCGTTGCCGAGCTGGCCGGGAACAAGGAGTTCAAGAAACTCAACAAACAGCTGCTGGCGATACTCGATTCGAGCGCGCGCATTCCCTACATCGACAAGCAGGGTGACTATTACTACAACTTCTGGCGTGATGCGAAAAACCCCGCTGGACTTTGGCGCCGCACCAGCTTGGCCGAGTTTCGCAAGGACAGCCCAGCCTGGGAAATCGTGCTCGACCTGGACGCGCTGAAAAAAGCCGAAAAAGAGAACTGGGTATGGCATGGCAGCGATTGCCTCAGGCCCGACTACCGGCGCTGCCTGATTTCGTTGTCGCGTGGTGGTGCCGATGCTGAGGTCAAACGCGAATTCGATCTGGCGAAGAAGGCATTCGTCGAGGGCGGGTTCTTTCTGCCGGAAGCGAAGAGCAGCGCAGGCTGGATCGACCTGGACACGCTTTATGTAGGGACCGATTTCGGTGCAGGTTCAATGACCGATTCGGGCTATCCGCGCGTTGCCAAACGCTGGAAGCGCGGCACGCCGCTGAGTGCCGCAGAGCGGGTGTTTGAAGGCAGCAAGGAAGACATCGCCGTCGCGGCCTATCGGGATCACACACGGGGCTTCGAGCGCGAATACCTCTATCGCGCCATCACCTTCTATACCAATGAACTATTTCTGCTGCGCCAAGGCAAGGCGATCCGCATCGACAAGCCCGACGGCGCGCAGGCCAGTACATTCCGTGACAGTCTGCTGATAAATCTGCGTGATGACTGGACGATAGCGGGCAAGACCTGGCCGGCTGGTGCGCTGCTTGCAACGGATTTCGAAAGCTTTCTTGCCGGCAAGCGTGATTTCGAAATGCTGTTCGAGCCGACGGCGCGCAAATCATTGGCAGGGTTCAGCCCGACGCTGAATCATGTGCTGCTCAACGAACTCGACAATGTGCGTAACCGGCTCTACATCCTGACCCGCAAAGACGGAGTCTGGACCCGCGAGGCCCTGCCTGGTTTGCCGGAGTTCGGCACGATTTCGGCGGAGCCGGTCGATGACGAAACCTCGGATGCGTACTTTCTGACGATCACCGACTATGTCACTGCTACCAGCCTGTACCTCAGCAGTGTCGGTCAGAGCGCACCGGAGAAGCTCAAGCAGCTTCCGGCTTATTTTGACGCGGAGGGCCTGCAGGTTGCACAGCACGAAGCGACGTCAAAGGACGGTACGCGCATCCCGTACTTTCTGGTCGCACGCAAAGACCTGAAACTCGATGGCAAGAATCCGACGCTGCTTTACGGCTACGGGGGGTTCGAGGTTTCGATGGTGCCGGGCTACAGCGCCACCGTAGGCAAGGCGTGGCTGGAACAGGGGGGCGTCTACGCCGTCGCCAATATTCGCGGCGGCGGTGAGTTCGGTCCGTCCTGGCATCAGGCGGCGCTCAAATCCAAACGCCATCGTGCCTGCGAAGATTTCGCTGCGGTAGCCAGGCACCTGATCGAAACTCAAGTCACCAGCACGCCGCACCTCGGCATACAGGGTGGCTCCAACGGCGGTCTGTTGGTGGGCAATATGCTGACAATGTATCCGGACCTTTTCGGCGCTGCCGTCTGTCAGGTGCCACTGCTGGACATGAAGCGTTACCACAAGCTGCTGGCGGGTGCGTCATGGATGGGCGAATACGGCGATCCGGATGATGCCGCACAATGGAACTTCATCCAGACGTTTTCGCCGTATCACAACGTCAGGAAGGACGTGAAATATCCGGCCACGTTGTTCACTACATCAACCCGCGACGACCGGGTGCACCCCGGCCATGCGCGCAAGATGATGGCGTTGATGGAAGCACAGGGCCACGATGTGCGCTACTACGAAAACATCGAGGGCGGCCATGGCGGCGCTGCGAACAACCAGCAATCGGCCTTCATGTCGGCGTTGGCGTATCGATTTCTCTGGCAGCAGTTGCGCTGATCGGGCGACGCCATTGATGCGGTCGCGATGTGGGTCCGACCAGAGGTCGGACCCTCATCGTACGTAAACATCCACCCACCACAGGTCGGACCCACAAGGGATATCCGTGTCAGCCGAGATGCGTGGCAATATCGCGCAGCGCCCCAGGCACCGCCGCAGCATCGGCTGCAACACGCAACCTGGGCTCGTCCGCACCCAGGCCATTCTCCAGCTCGTGTTGCCAGGTCACGTGATACGGCATGTGGATGCCCCAGCCGCCGAGTCGTAATACCGGTTCAATGTCCGAGCGCAGTGAATTGCCGACCATCACGAAACTGGCTGCATCCACTTTGAATTCGGCAAACAGCCGGGCATAGGTGTCCGCATTTTTTTCCGACACGATCTCGATGCGGCGGAAGAGATCATCCAATCCGGACTGACGCACCTTGGCTTCCTGATGGAACAGATCACCCTTGGTGATCAATACCAGCGGATAGTCCGCGGCGATCGCCTCGACGGCAGCGCGAATGCCGGGCAGCAGCTCCACTGGATGCTTCAACACCTCCTTGCCGATCTCGACGAGGCGATGCACGTCGGCAGCGCTGATGCGCTGATCAGTGATCGAGATCGCCGCCTCGATCATCGAGATCATCATGCTGCGCGCGCCATAGCCGAAGACCTTCAGGTTGGCTTTCTGCACGGCCAGCAAATGCATGTGAAGGTTGTCATCCGCGACATCCACGTAGCGCGTCAGCACCTGCTCGAACTGAGCCTGGGCGACCTGGTAGTAACCTTCGCTATGCCAGAGCGTATCGTCGCCGTCGAATCCCACCAGCTGGATCATGATCTTGCCTGTAGCTCAGCGCCGACGCGGCGCATGGGTTCGCGCATTTTGCCCGAATCGGTCAATCCCGTGGGAGCGGCCTCCGGGCGCGATTGCTCGGGAAGTGAGCCGCGATGCTCTGATCTCCGGAGATCAGAGCAGGAGCATCGCGGCTCACGCCGCTCCTACAGGCATGCGGCGTGTCGGCCAGGCATGCACGAAGATGCGCTTGAGCACCGTGGCGTACTGCTTCCAGAAACCGCCACTGTTGTAATGCACACCGTAGCGCGCGCAGATCTCGCGTACCTTGGGCGCGATCACGGGGTAGCGTGCCGCAGGTAGATCGGGGTACAGATGATGTTCGATCTGATGGCTCAGATGCCCGGTGAAGAGATGAAACCAGGCGCCGCCCTCAAGGTTGCTCGATCCCTGAATCTGACGCAGATACCACTGGCCCCGGGTTTCGTTTGCGGTTTCTTCGCGACTGAAAATCAGCGCATGCTCGGTGAAGTGACCGCAGAAAATGATCGCATTGGTCCATACGTTTCGGATCAGGTTGGCGGCGAGATTGCCAAGCAGTACGCGCGGCCATTGCCAGAAAGCCAGTGCCGGAAACAGCACGTAGTCCTTGAACAGCTGGCGAGCGGCCTTGCTCAGGAACGGGCGTGCGCGCTGCCGCAATTCTGCGCGGGACATGCGTCCTTTGACGAAGCGGCCAATCTTGATGTCGTGCACCGCCACGCCCCATTGGAAATTGATCGCCAACAGAAAGTACCAAAGCGGTTGCAGAAGTGCCGACGGTGACCAGCGTTGCTTCTCGGTCAGACGCAGCATGCCGTAGCCGTAGTCGTGGTCCTTACCGAGAATGTTGGTGTGATTGTGATGCTCGACGTTATGCGAATGGCGCCAATGTTCGGCGGCACAGACGATGTCCCAATCGTAGGTCTGCGAATTGAGTTCCGGGTCGTTCATCCAGTCGTACTGACCATGCATCACGTTGTGCCCGACCTCCATATTTTCCAGGATTTTGGCGGTGGCCAGCGCGATTACGCCGGCGATCCAGCTCAGTGGCCCCCAGCCAAACATCAGCAAGCCGCGTCCGCCGATGGCTGCACTGCGTGCAGCGCGGACCACGCGACGGATATGCGCTGCGTCGGCAGCGCCCAGGTCGGCGAAGGAGGCGCGGCGCAGATCGTCGAGCTCGCCCTGGAATGCCAGCGTCTGAGCGGCATCCAGGCGGGCGCGGCGTGGATGGGGAACATCAGTGCGGGAGGACTGTTTGCTCATGATCGTGTCTTCAAAGCGAGAGAGAGAGGGGCGAGCGCGCAGCGGAAATGCACAGCTGGATCAACTGCCCGGGCTCGGCGCAGATCTCGCCGGTCAGCAGGTTTTCCACCGTGCCCTGGTGTTTGCGGCATTGGCAGCTGCGGCAGATGCCCATGCGGCAGCCATGCCGCGGGGCCAATCCGGCTGCTTCAGCGGCCAACAACAACGGCTGCCCGGGAAGCGCTGTAAACGAATGTTCAGAGATATCACAGTGAACGACGCTGCCGCCGGTCGCAGTCGCGGTGGTTTCCGATCGTCGCAATCCAAATTGCTCGCTGCGCAATCGATCGGCAACACCGTGTTGCTGATACAGCGCATACACCCAGTCGGCAAACTGTGGCGGCCCGCATAACAGACTGCAGCGCTCGGCAAAATCCGGAACGAGACCGACAAGCAGCCTGGCGTTCAGTCGACCTGCGTTGTCGCTGTAGTGAAGGTGCAGGCGCAGGTTTGGCCAACGATCGGCCATGGCCTGCAGCTCGTTGGCGAAGATCCAGTCTGCGGGTTGTCGGCAGGTATGCACGAAGGCGATATCCCCGCTGTATTTCTGCGCGCACAGCGAGCGCAGCATCGACATCAACGGAGTGACGCCGCTGCCAGCGCTCAACATCAGAAGACGTTCTGGAACCTGATCTGCAAGCTGAAAATCCCCAAATGGCGGACTCAAGGTCACAATAGCGCCAACGCGCAGCTCGGCGTGCATCCAGGCGGTAATGCCGGATGGGTTCTGGCGTTTTACGGTAATCGTCAGTCGCCGATCCGATGCGGGTGCCGAGGACAGGCTGAAGCAGCGTTGCAGCTTGCGCCCGCGTACATCCATCGTCACCAGCACATGCTGGCCGGCGCGAAAACCGGGCCAGTTTCGATTGGCGCGCAACACAAAACTTCGCGTATCCGCGGTCTCTTCGATCACCTCTTCGACATGCGCGCGGATTTCTCCGAGTGCGGCGCGCGGCAGCAGGCGCTGCATCAGTTCATCCAGTGCCGCTCGGTCGTTGAACGGGCGCAGCCACGTCGAATGTAGCCAGCTTACAGCTGGCGTGGTGCGGGCGGTGGGGCTGATCGACATCGTTACATCTCGCTTTGAGTAAACGAACGTTTACTGGAATTCAGCGAGTTGTCAACCTATCTGCGTGATCCGGGGGCGAATGAGCAGCTGGGCCTATACTCGGGGCCGTTCGAGCAGGGTGAAGGCGTGACCCGATTGCTGGTGAAAATACCCAAGAAAAAGATAGGCGCCCAGATCGTTGCGACGGATTCGGAATCACGGGTCGAACGCAAGCTGCGCACGCGTGCGCATCTGATGGAGGGTGCGCTGGAACTGATGGGGCAGGGGCGCGGCTTCTCCAGCCTGAGCCTGCGCGAAGTAACCCGGGCGGCGGGCGTCGTGCCCGCCTCCTTCTACCGGCATTTTCGCGACCTCGATGAACTGGGTCTGGCGCTGGTCGAAGAAAGCGGGGCGACGCTTCGCCGGCTGTTGCGTGATGTGCGCCGTGACGGCGTGCCATTGACCGATATGTTGCGTCAGTCGGTGCTGATCTATAAGCAGCATGTCGAGGCGCATCGGCTCCATTTCCTGTTCATCGCAGGTGAACGCGGCGGCGGTGCTCCGGTGATTCGCAAGGCGATCCGCACCGAGGAAAGCCATTTCGCCTCCGAGATGGCACAGGACATGCGCGCACTGGGCCTGTTGCCCGGGCTTTCCAGCGAGACCCTGCGACTGCTCTGCGGCCTGGTGGTCACCACGATGATCAACGCCGCCACCGATATTCTCGACCTGCCGCGTAAACAGTCGCGTGCCGAGCAGGAGTTGGTGAACGATTTCGTGCGTCAGCTGCGGCTGGTGTTTCTGGGGGCCGGAGCTTGGCGTGAGTGAATCTCTTTCAGGAACGACTGATGTGGGCGCAATTATCTTTGTGGGTCCGCGCTGCGCGCTGACGCTTCTTGCTGACGCGATGCGCTCTGGTAATAGCGTCCGACCACAGGTTGCACCCACAAAGATAATTGCATCCGCATCGCAAGGAGTCGAATGATGGCCACGCGCCTGAAACCGCTGAGCGGGTTGGACGCCGGATTTCTGTACTTGGAGGATGCCGGTACGCCGATGCACGTAGGCAGCCTGATGCTGCTCGAGGCGCCGCAGAAACGCGGCTACGATTTCCATCAATCCCTGGTCGACCTGCTTAGTGAGCGGCTGCCCAAGGCGCCGGCACTCAGGCGCGTGCTGCAACCCGCGCCCCTGGGGCTGGGCCATCCGATGTGGCGTGACGGCGGCGATGTGGTACTCGATCAGCACGTGCTCAAGCGCCGCCTGCGTGCGCCCGGCACTGACAAACAATTGCATGCCCTGGTCGCGCAGCTGCACGCCGAATTGCTGCCGCGGGATCAGCCATTGTGGCGTTTCGTCGTCATTGAAGGACATCACAGTGGCTGTGTGGCCTTGCACACCAGGGTGCATCATGCGCTGCTCGATGGTCAGGGTGGGGTTGCGCTTGCCCAGGTTCTGCTCGATCTGGAGTTACGCGTGCCGCCGCGTCGTGGTCGTTCCGAACGCGTGCAGTCGGAGCCGCCCAGGCCGGGGACCGGTGATGTGGCGCGCGCGACCTTGCGCGCTGGCGTACAGCAGTTTTCTCGCATGTTTCGCGCACTGCCCGAAACCGTGCGCATGGCGCGCGAAGGCATCGGCGAAGCGCGCGGTTTGATCGGTCGTCTGCGCGACAGCGTGCTGTTGGCACCGCGCACGCGTTTCAACAGGCAGGTCGCGAAGACGCGCAGTTTCTCGACGGTGTCGCTGCCGATTGCCGAGATCAAACAGATATCGCGTACCTTCGCAGTCAGTCTCAACGACGTGGTGATGGCCATGGTCGCGCATACGCTAAGACAATATCTGCTGGCGCAGCGCAGCCTGCCGGTCAAGCCGCTGATCGCCGCGATGCCGGTTTCGCTGCGCGAAGCGGGCAATGCCGAAGCCAACAACCAGGTCTCGATGGTCCAGGTCGCCCTGGCGACTCAGGTACGCGATGATGTCGAGCGCCTGCGCCAGATCGCAACCGCCACCGGTGCCGTCCGCCAGCAGGTGGGTGCGCTGCGTCATCTCATTCCCACCGATTTTCCCGGACTGGCCGCACCGATCTGGGCCAGTGGTCTGAGTCGTCTGTGGGCGCGTGGACAGATCGCTGAAAAATTGCCGGCGCTGGCCAACCTGGTGGTGTCGAACGTACCGGGGCCACCGATGTTCCTGTATCTCGCGGGTGCGCGCCTGGTGCACAACTATCCGGTGTCCATCGTTACCCATGGGCTTGGGCTGAACTTCACCGTTCAAAGCTATGCCGGGCAGATGGAGTTTGGTGTCATCGCCTGCCGCGAGGCGGTGCCGGATGCAACGTTGCTGACGCGCGGTCTGCAGGTGGCATTGCAGACCTATCTCGAGCTGTCGCAGCGTTTGGCGACCCCAGGCACTCAGTCCTCTTCAACACGCGGCTTGTAAGCTTCCATCAGTTGCTTCTGGATATGCCCCGACACGGGTTCGTAATGGCTGAATTCGATGCGATAGCGGCCGGTGCCCTGGGTCGCCGCCTTGAGTTCGCTGGGATAGTCCTGTACCTCCGACAGTGGCACCTGGGCCCGGATCACCAGCTCACCACCCTTGAGTGAATCGGTGCCATTGATGCGCGAACGTTTGGTGGCAAGGCCGCTGGTGATGTCGCCCATATGGCTGTCGGGTACGAACACCTCCAGATGCACGATCGGTTCAAGCACCTGCGGCGCGGCCTTGCTGATCGCATCCATGAAGGCCTTCTTGCCGGCGGTGACGAAGGCGACTTCCTTGGAATCGACGTCGTGGTATTTGCCGTCGATTACGGTGACGCGCAGGTCCTGCATCTGATAACCCGCTACTGCACCGTGCTCCAGCACCTGGCGCACGCCTTTTTCAATCGCCGGAATGAACTGGCCGGGAATGGTGCCGCCGACGATACGCGAAACAAACTCGAAACCGGCGCCGCGCTCCAGCGGCTCGACGCGCAAAAACACCTCACCGAACTGCCCGGCGCCGCCGGTCTGCTTCTTGTGACGGTGGTGGCCTTCGGCATGGGCGCTGATGGTCTCGCGATAAGCGATCCGCGGTTTGCGTGATTTCACCTCGACGCCATAACGATCCTTCAAACGCTCCAGCATCACGCGTAGATGCAGATCGCCCAGGCCGCGCATCACCAATTCGTTGAGCTCCTTGTTGTGTTCGACCCGGAAGCAGGGGTCTTCCTCGGAAAGCTTGTGCAGCGCCGTGCCAAGTTTCTGTTCCTGGCCGCGCGTGGCCGGTTCGATGGCGAGGCCAAACATCGGGTTGGGGAAGTCCAGCGGCTTGAGGCGATACTGATCCTCGTCGTGCGAGTCATGCAGCACCGCGTCGAAATGAATTTCTTCGATCTTGGCCACGGCTGCGATATCACCCGCAATCGCATCGTCGATCTCGATGTGATCCCGGCCTTTGAGCTTGAACAGGTGCCCGACCTTGAACGGTTTCTTGCCGTCGTCGATAAGCAGCTGCGTATCCTTCCGGACCGTTCCCTGGTAGACACGGAACACCGACAGCTTGCCGACAAAGGGATCGTTGATGATCTTGAAAACATCGGCGAGCACATGCAGCTTGGAATCGGGGATCGCCGTAACCGCGACGGCGCCATCATCGCGGCCCTTGACGAACGGCGGTGGGTTGGCTTCACGTGGATTCGGGAATAGCTTCTCAGCGAGGTCGAGCAGCTCCTTTACGCCAGCCCCGCTGCGTGCCGATACAAAGCACAGCGGCACCAGATGGCCCTCGCGCAGGCACTGCTCGAAGGCATCGTGCAATTCCTGGCCGGATAGGCCCTCCTCGCCCTGTTCCAGATAGCGGTTCATCACTGTTTCGTTGACTTCGACGACTTGATCGATGATGCGTTGATGCGCATCGGCCACTGAGGAAAAATCCGCGTCGCCCCTGCCGCTTAATAAACCGGGGCTGAAAAAACAATCGACCACGCCAGCGCGCCCTTTGGCCGGCAAATTGATCGGCAGGCATTCGGGACCAAAGGTTTCACGCAATTCATCGACCAGGGCTTCCAGATCGACAGCGTCGGCGTCCATCTTGTTGATCACCAGCACGCGACAGAGGTCGCGCGACTTGGCGTATTCCATCATTCGATGCGTGCTGTCCTCGATGCCGTTGGCGGCGTTGACCACGATCGCGCAGGTCTCGACCGCCGCGAGTGCGGTCAGCGTCGGTCCGCGGAAATCTGGGTAGCCAGGGGTGTCGATCAGGTTGATATGAATGCCGGCGTGGTCGATCGAGGCGATCGCACAATTCAGCGAATGCCTGCGTTCCTTCTCCATCGGGTCGTAATCGGAGACGGTGCTGCCGCGTTCGATCGATCCCGGCGTCTGGATCGCGCCGCCGGCCACCAACAGCGCCTCGAACAGGGTGGTTTTGCCGACGCCGGCGTGGCCGACAAGCGCAATGTTGCGAATCTGGTCCGTACTGTAGCTAGGCATACAGGATCCTCCCGGTTTCGACACCCCGATGGTTGCGACCGCCGCCGCCCAGGTCAAGAGTGAGACGTAGTTGGCGTAGTGAAGACGAAGGGTTTCAAGTCCAATCTCCCCCTCGGCAGGTCCACGGGGAGGCAAGCCTGAGGCTGTGCCGGACGTGATGGGCGTCACACTCCCGGTTCAGCACAAACGCGCAATATGGCCGGCCTGCGACCGGCGGCAACATGAACAGGACGGGCGGCGGCAGGCTTGGTATCACTGGGTAATGGGCTGGGCTAGAGTTTCCCTACCGTATTCCCTGCTGTTTTGACTCGAGCTCGGCGACCTGTAGAAAAGCTTGGTAGAAGTCCCTTCCGAAGAGGCGAATCAATTTATGAGTGGTCCCAATCCGCGCACGTCGAAGTTCAGACGGCCGTCCGGTTTTACCCTGCTGGAGATGCTGGTCACCCTGATCATTCTCTCCATTGTGACGGTTGTGGCGTTTCCGTCCATGCGCGAGTTCAATATGGGCGGAGCCGCGACCGCGCAGGCCAATAGCTTGCTGGGCAACCTTAATACGGCGCGCGCAGAGGCGGTCAAATCGGCGACCAATGTCCGCGTATCGGCGATCGGTGGAGACTGGTCCAATGGCTGGCAGATTGCTGTAGACCGTGATCGCAATGGCATCGTTGAAGCGCCACAGGGTGATCGCATCATCACCGAGACCGGCAAAGCCCGCGACAACTTTACCTGGACCGGAGTGCAGGACCCTTCCGGTGCTGCATTGACGCAGTTTTTCTACGGCCCGACAGGAGAAATCATTCAACCGACATCGGGCATCATGTTCATGCTCAAGCGTACCGATCCCGACACCGCCCCGACGAAATGCAAGAGGGTGGCCATTGCGTTGAGTGGCCGCGCCGAGAGCCGAAGAGGAGAGGTGAGTCCATGTACGTGACCCTGAAATCCCGAACCCAGGGCTTTACGCTGCTGGAAGTGTTGATTGCCGTGCTGGTGTTTTCGTTCGGCCTGCTCGGTATCGCGGCCATGGTGCTGACGTCGGTGCGCGGCACGCATACCGCACAGCTGCACACTCAGGCAACATTTCTGGCGCAATGGATAGCGGATGCGATGCGTGCCAATCCTGATGCGGTGATGGCCGGCAATTACGATGGCCCAGGATTGCCGACGTTGGCGACCAACTGCACCAGCGCGAACTGTGCGCCTGGCACGCTGGCGACGCGTGATCGCGAAGTCTGGGGCTCGATGCTGGCGCGGGCACTGCCGGCAGGGCAGGGCACAGTGCGCTGCAATTTGAATTCTGCCAGCAGACTGGATGGGACAGAGGCGTTTCCCGCCGGTCTATGTACCGTCACCCTGACCTGGTCCGAGGCCACCGATGCCGAAAAGACTTCGGCCACCAGCGGTGCTACTTCGGGCGATGGCCGCAAAGATCAACAATTTGTCTGGATATTCAATCCATGAGCCGCATCGTGAAATTCTCCAATACCGCCATCGTGAAGGCACATGCGCTGGGCCGGCTTCGCGTCCTCATGGCTTCGGCCAATCGCGGCTTCACCTTGATCGAACTGCTGATCTCGATGACCTTGGGATTGCTGGTGCTGGTCGCGGTGTCGACCATTGTGGTCAATACCGGCCGGGCCAATCGCGAGCAGAGCGCGCTGGCGCGTATGCAGGAAAATGGCCGCTATGCACTGAGTCGACTGGCCGCCGATCTGAGGCAGGCTGGCTCGCAATACTGTGCTTCGATTTCGAATGCCCAGAGCAACCCTCAAGGCGGGTTTCCGCTCCGCCCACTGTTCGTCAAGACCGACGTTACGCTGCCCTGGGGTTTACCCAGTCGCGCAACGATCGCGGCACCCATACCGGCCGTGGGCGATGCCTGGGCGCTGAGCCCTCGTTATTTTATTCAAGGGCATGAGTGCAGCACTGCCGCCTGCGCTCCGCTGCTCAATGTGCTCGGTGGCGCACTGCCGCTGCCGCCTGGCACTGGCATTGCCGCTAATCAGCGCGCTCTTGGAGCCGACGTACTGACCGTACGCTATCTCAGTGGGCCCGGTGCCGATCTCGCGAGCAATCATGGCTTTGGTGCGACGCCGCTCAGTCTTTCACTGCCGGTGGCGCCGGCGATAACCGGCGGTGACCTCGCCATGGTGGCAGACTGCAGAAATGCAGAAGTATTTTCTGCAGTTTCAGGCGGCACTGTGGTCACGCCCGCCGGTAACGGTGGCGGCAACAATAACCTCGGACTGTACGAATCGGATATGGATGCCAGGGTGTTCAACTTCACTCAGTCCTTTCTGACCGTGACCTACTTCTTGCGGATGCGGGCCGATCCGGATGGTGGCGCCAGTATCAGTACTCTGGTGCGCCAGCAGAATGGCCAACAGATGGCGATCAGTGATGGTGTCGAACGCATGGAGTTTCTCTACGGCGTCCGTTCCAACCTCGCTGATGGCACGCCGCAAACCCGCTTCATGACTGCAGACCAGGTGCAGAACGGCCTTCCTGCGAACTGCCTTACCCGGCCGGTCAAGGTGCTGGCCAACGAAGTGGGTTGTCTGTGGCGCCAGGTGGAGTCTATCGACGTGGCATTGTTGATGAACACCGTTGTTCCCTCGGCGCCGGACGAGACCCAGCGTTTCAGTTTTTCGGCCGGCGCGATTCCCTTGGTGGATTCAGTTCCGCCCGCCCTGTTGCCCTCCGGATTGCCGCGCGGCCGCATGTTCCGCCGTGAATTCCGCACCCGCGTGAATGTGCGCGCCTTTACTCAGTGACCTCGATTTTCGAAGGAAACGTCATGTCCCGAATTTCTCCTCTTCCTCCCCGTTCACGCACCCGGCAACGCGGCGTCGTACTGGCGGTCGGATTGATCCTGCTGCTGGTGATGAGCCTGGTGATGATTGTCGCGATGAGCGGCTCCATCCTGCAGGAGCGTATGGCCGGCGCGTTGCGCAACGAGTCGATTGCCGATGCCGGCGCAGACAGCGCGCTACGCGATGGCGAACTCTGGGTCTGGAATCAGATTCAGGCGCAGCAGGGCCAATTGACCTTGCCACCCACCGCCGGTGTGTTTCCGCTCTCGGTCGATGATCCTCTGGCCGAACGCTTTCGCTCGAGCTATGCCTGGGAAACCGGTGGTACTGCGTTTGGAACCGCGGGTAGTGGCATCGCCTTCACCAACGATCCCTACTACACCATGGCCCAGACGCCAACCTTCATCGTCGAACTGCTTGGCGATGTGAGTCCCGGGTCGGATGGACAGGACAACGCCGAAGCCTACTCCGAGGGTGGCAACCCCGGCAGTCGCGAGTCGCTCTATTACTACCGTATTACCGGACGCAGCACGGGTGGTAACGATGGCGTTGTACGCGCCGTCCAAAGCACCTTTTCGGTAAGCCTATTTTAAGTTCAGGGAGTCAACCGTCATGAATGCTTCCGATACTTCACCGCAGAGCAAACTGATTCTCGCGCTGTCCCTGGGCGTGGTGACCATGCTCGGCGGATCCATCGACGCGCTTGCCGCGCCGTTGAGTCTTTCCAAGGTGCCGCTGTATACCAACGAAAGCGTTGAGCCGAACTTCGTGCTGTCCACGGACGATTCCGGCTCCATGGCGCGCGCCTATGCGCCCGATCAGTTCAACAAGGCGTCAGCGGCTCTGCCACCGTTGCATCCGACGCCGATCAATACGCTGTGCTGGTGGCGAACCCGAAATTTCGTGTTTTCGTCAACGGGCAACCCCATTTACTTCAATCCTGAGACGGTCTATGACCCGCCGCGCCGCGCCGACGGCACGACGATGCTCAACGCCTCATTTACCGCAGCATGGGAGGATGGTGTCAGTAACGGCAACGGCGCTGCCAGTGCAACGCGAAATCTGGCAACGGGCTATCGCCTGAACTGGGACGTGGGTAACGCGCCAGACGTGCCTCAGTTCATTACGCACAACGCCAATCCGCCCGTTTGCAACCCGGCGGTTGTATCGGCCGTCAATGTGACGAGGAATCTACCCTTCGCTAATCATGCGTTCTATTACCGATACACGGGCCCGGCGTTGCCGCCTGAAACTGGGCCACTGGGCGAAACACAGGCACAGGCCGCAACGCGGATTCTTGCCAGGCAAACCCTGATCTACACTGATGCAAACTACATTGCTGTCCAGGTGCCTGATTCGGAGAAAGCCAATTTTGCCAATTGGTATGCGTATTACCGTACGCGCAACCTGTTGACACGTACTGCCCTGAGCCGGGTATTCGACAGTCAGCAGACTTTGCGTATGGCCTGGCAAGACATCGGCACGCCAGTGCTCACCAATGCATCGCCGATGCGTACCATCAACAAGGCAACAGCGGCAGGTACCACCCATCGCAATAATCTGTTCAGTCACGTTCTTACTTTGGGGGCGACCGGCGGTACTCCGAATCGTGCGGCACTGCAGCGCGTGGGCGACTATTTCAGCAATGCCAATACCAGTGGATCCGCTGCGGAATCCAATCCCTACTACGACATCGGAACGAATCAGGTTCTTTCGTGCCGCCAGAATTTTCATCTGCTGGTGACCGATGGCGCCTGGAAAGATGCAGCGGGGCGCACTGACTCAGCCACGTCGGACACATTGGCGAGAACTTTTCCTGACGGAAAAGCCTATCCGGGTGGTGACTCAGCCCAGAATCGTATCTATTGGTCTGAAGGTCCGTTGCTCGTCGGAGATCACGATAACAACGCCGGCTCAGCGAATACGGTTTCCAGGCCGGGGCTGGCAGACAATGCGTTCTATTATTGGGCCAACGACCTTCGAACTGATCTTGCCAACAACGTCCCGGCGTCCTACACCGACCTGACCGTTGGTGTTTCCGGCCCGAATACACCTTTGGGCGCTGATGAGAACCCCAGGGATCGGCCAGAGATTTACTGGAATCCAGCAAATGACCCGGCAACGTGGCAACACGTGGTGCAATATATCGTCGCCTTCGGTGTGCCTGGTTCGATGCCCAACCCAGAATCGTTGGCGGGGTTCCGGACCAACCCGGCGGTCAACAACCCTGCGACCGGAGCGCCTTGGTCCTGGCCCTCCTGGTCGCTGGAGTATGCCGAGCACCCACAAAAAATCGACGATACCTGGCACGCCGCCCTCAACTCCCGCGGTGAGTATTTCAGCGCGCGCAGCCCTCAGGAGTTGATCGACGCGCTCAATTCGGTTTTCCAGTCGATCGGCAAGCGCACGGCGAGCAATACGCCGGTTTCGATTTCTTCAGGACTGCTGACTTCTTCCACGCTTGGCTATCAGACGCTGTTTGATACTTCCGATTGGAGCGGGCGTGTCTTGGCGACGCGGCTCGCGACTTCAACGCCAGAATGGGATGTGGCCTGCATTTTGACTGGCGGTGCCTGCCCATCGGTGCCCGCGGCCGGAAGTTTGCCGGGCGTTGCCCACGGCAGCCGTAAAATCGCGACCCTCAATACCGCTGCCAATGCCGGCGTCCCGTTTCGATTCAGCAGCCTAAGCGGACCACAGCAGGCGGCGTTGAACAAGGATCCGATCACGCTGCTGACCGATAGCCTGGGCGGACAACGTGTTGACTACATCCGTGGTGATCGAACGCGCGAACAGCCGGCGGGCCCATTTCGTGCGCGCAAGAACGTACTCGGCGCCGTGGTGAATTCGTCGGCGACCTCGGTGCCGCGCACCAGCGGATATCGCGACGAAGTTTCCTTCGAGTTGGGCTCACCGGAGCGTGCGTCGTCCTACTCCACCTTCGTGGATTCCATCCCGCTGCAGAACACGCTGTTCTTTGGCGCCAACGATGGCATGTTGCATGCAGTGAATTCCAGTGCTGCGGGCAACGGTGGCGGTCAGGAGCGTTGGGCCTATGTGCCAGGCATGGTGGCTGAGAATTTGAACAAGCTGACCAGTGCCGCTGGACTGCAGTATCAGTCCTATGTCGACGCTACCCCACAGATACGTGACGCGTATATCAACGGCGCCTGGAAGCGCGTATTGGTCGGTGCAATGCGGCTGGGCGCCCAGGGCGTCTATGCACTGGATGTGACCAACACGATTGCCGGGAGCGAAGGCGACGTCGCGGCCAAGGTGATGTGGGAGTTCACCGACAAGTCCGCGGGCGCCGCCAATCTCGGCTACACCTATGGCAATCCATTCATTGCACGCATGGCCAACGGCGTGTGGGTGGCGCTGGTGCCTGGTGGTCACAACTCTGAAGTGGTCGATGGTACGGAGGGCAGCGGCAACGCTGCGCTGTATGTCGTGCGCCTGGACAATGGCACTCTGCTGCGGGCGTTCGATCTGGGCGCTGGCACTCGTGGACTCACCAGCCCCAACGCCGGCGATTATCGCGCGAACGGCGCAACGCATGATCTGGATGTGATCGATTCGGCCTTCGCGGGCGATCTAAGCGGCAATATCTGGCGCTTCAACTTCGAATCCACCTCGCCTGCGGCATGGACAGTGGACAAGTTCTTTACCACCGCCGCCAATCAGGCGATTACCGTGCAGCCGCGCATGGTGCGTACCGCGTATGAGGACTCGGGTACGGTGCGCAGAAAGTTTGTAGTGACTTTTGGAACCGGCAAGTACATCGAGAACAACGACCGTGCCACCACGTTCCAGCAGTCTTATTACGGCGTATACGATCAAGGTCCGGGCGCCGCAGGCTATCCGATCACACAGAGTCTTCTGCAGCAGCAGACGTTGACGCAGTCAGGGAATATTCGTTCTCTGACCACCAATCAGGTGGCTGCCAACAGGCGCGGCTGGTATTTCAACTTCTTGGCATCCGGGGAGCGCAATATATCCACAGCGTTTGTGCGTAACGTGAACGGCTCGCTGATCTTCACTACACTGGCGCCACTGACCGCGAACCCCTGCGAACCCAATGCAATCAGCTTCCTGATGTTTGTGGACGCGACAACGGGTGGTGTTCCGGGCACCGGTGCGGCCGGGCTGGACACCAATAATGATGGCGTTGCCGACGCCACCAATACCGGCGCGCTGAGCGCATCGTTCGACACCAATCTTGACGGTGTCATCAATAATAGTGACAGCCCCACTGCATCGGGTATCCAACTGCTGGGTTATGCCGCAGGTGTGACAGCGATCTCAAACGTGGGTGGCGGAACCGGATCGATCCTGCTGCCGGATGATGCACTGCCGAGACCGGATTTAAACGGTAACGGCATACCTGATTGCCAGGAAGCGGTGCCGCCGAGCTGCAGTGACAACCTGATAATTCCGCAGACCGAGTGGCGCCGCCGCTCGTGGCGCGAAATCACCAATTGAGCGACACTATCTTGGACGATGCCGTCACCGTGATTCGGCTATTTGAACCAATGGAAAGGAATGGGTCATGCGCAGATTGATGAAACCGAAGTCGGCCGCGCGTTCCAAGGGGTTCACCCTGATGGAGCTGATGTTCGTGGTCATAATTATCGCCGTGCTGGCGGCGATCGCCTTTCCTAACTACACGCGTCAGGTGCAGAAAAGCCGGCGAACGGACGCTCATACGCTGCTGATGCGAATTGCCGCTGAGCAGGAACGCTATTACACCAATTTCAATCGGTACACCGCCGATCTGACCGGTGGTGCTCCTGGCGGCTTGGGGATGGCGCAAATCACCTCTGAGAATGGTTTCTATACAGCAACTGCGGTTGTTGCAAATGCCAACCAGACCTATCAATTGACAGCTACCCCTACGGGCAACCAGGTCTCCGATTATTGCGGCGCCCTGACCTTGACCAGTTCGGATCAGCGCACCTTTGCCGGCAATCAGGATAACGGCAACTGCTGGTAAATCGAGCGACTTGGACGTGAAGCAAACAACCGCGGGGTCACCCGCGGTTTTTTTATGCATTGCGATTTGTCGCAAATCAATCCGTTGGCTGAACCATGTCGCGGAGCGAGCCGCTGCAGCGGACAAAATTCAGAACGCATTCATCGCCAGACCTGCAATGTAGTCGTCACTTAAAACGCGCTACCGCAAGGAGACAACAATGCGTACGTTCGGCAAGTGCTCGGCTCTGGTTCTGGCAATGATGATTTCTACCGGCGCGTATGCCTATCAGGGTGATGGGCCGGAATTCGACGAGGCCGACGTCATTTCGGTCGATCCGATCATCGAGCAGGTCAACGAGCCGATGAATCGAGAGGTGTGCTGGAGCGAGCCGGTGACCTATCGTGAGCCGGCGCGCCGCAGACGTTCGAATGCGGGTCCGCTGCTCGGGGCCATCATCGGTGGCGTGATCGGCAACCAGTTTGGTTCCGGGCATGGTCGCGACGCCGCCACGGTTGCCGGTGCCGCGATCGGCTACTCGGCTGCCAAGGATGAGCAGCGTCACCAGGATTATCGCTACGGTCGCTACGGTGAGCGTGTGGTCCACACCAATGAACAGCGCTGCCGTGTCGAAACTGATTACCAATCGGAGGAGCGCGTGCTCGGCTACGACGTCGCCTATCGCTACAACGGGCGCACCTACCGCACACGTACCGATGCACATCCCGGCGACACAATTCGCGTGCGCGTTGATGTGCAGGCGATCAACTGACGGGCAGTCGGGTTGCGGAAAGCGCAATCAAATGACAAGAATGACGAAGGGGCCGCGAGGCCCCTTCGTTACGTTGCCGATTGCAAAACCGCGGTCAGTGCTTACTTTGCCGCCATGAACGCCAGTGTGGTGTCGAGCATGCGATTGCTGAAGCCCCATTCGTTGTCGTACCACGCGCAGACCTTGACCAGGGTGCCACCCATGACCTTGGTCAATGTGGCGTCGTAGATCGATGAGCGTGCATCATGGTTGAAATCGACCGACACCAG
Source organism: Lysobacterales bacterium (assembly GCA_031391205.1). Taxonomy (GTDB): domain Bacteria; phylum Pseudomonadota; class Gammaproteobacteria; order Xanthomonadales; family Ahniellaceae; genus 0-14-3-00-62-12. The sequence goes on from JANMUE010000103.1 coordinate 44,853, forward strand.
AGGCTTGGTGTTAATACCGAGAATGCCCTTGAGCGGGCCGTCAGCCGCGGCCTGAACAGCGGCGTCGATCTCTTCCTTGGTGGTAGCGCGTGCGGCAACGAAGGTGAGATCGACCACTGAAACATTGATCGTCGGTACGCGCATCGCGAAACCGTCGAGTTTGCCATTGAGCTCGGGCAGCACCAGACCGACAGCCGCAGCGGCACCGGTTTTGGTCGGTATCTGGCTCATGGTGGCGGAGCGCGCGCGGCGCAGGTCGCTGTGATAGACGTCGGTCAGCACCTGATCGTTGGTGTAGGCGTGGATTGTCGTCATCAGCCCGTGCACGATGCCAATCTTGTCGTGCAGCACCTTGGCCAGCGGCGCCAGACAATTGGTGGTGCACGAAGCATTGGAGATGACGGTCTGCGAGGCCTTGAGCTGGTCGTGATTGACGCCGTAGACGAAGGTGCCATCCACATCCTTGTCGCCAGGCGCCGAAATGACCACCTTCTTGGCGCCACCGGCGATATGCGCGCCGGCCTTTGCCTTGCTGGTGAACAGGCCGGTGCATTCCAGCACGACATCGACATCGTGTGCGCCCCAGGGGATTTCTGCCGGATTGCGCACCGCATACACTTTGATCTGATCGCCTTTGACGACAAGATTTCCGCCTTCAACGCCGACTTCATGCGGAAAGCGGCCATGTGCAGTGTCGTAGCGTGTCAGATGCGCATTGGTTTCGGCATCGCCGAGGTCATTGATCGCGACCACCTGGATTTCGTGGTTGCGGTTGTTTTCGTAGAGGGCACGCAGGACGTTGCGACCGATTCGGCCGTATCCATTGATGGCAACTTTGATCGGCATGAGCATCTCCTGAGGGCGGCTGTGGGCCCTTGAGTGTAGCCGTTGCCGGACCGCGCTGGTATGCGATGAAGAGCGTCAGAATGCGGAAAAATGAGGGCGCGGTGTGGGAAAGGCGTTGTGGGAGCGGCGTCCCGCCGCGATGCTCTTGCTCTAACTATCCAGAGACTTTCTCCACCCAAATTCCTGAACAAGCTCTCTAACACTTCATCTATCATTGATGCGCTAAAATTACCCGCTTGCAGCGTTATTAAAAGTTTGCCACACAAAGCATCAATTGCTTCAATCGCGTCAGA